>JAUNYA010000034.1 GCA_030539565.1 Thermoplasmata archaeon
GGCATCTGGATGGACGTGGGCCGCCCCAGGGACCTGCTCAGGGCCAACCTGGCGATAGCCGACGCCGAGTACGCCGGAAGGGACTGGAAGGCCCCCGGATGCGCGCTGGACGGCTCCATCTACATGGGCCCCGGCGCTTCCGCCAACGGCAGCCGCCTGACCGACGCGGTCATCCTGGCGCACGCCTCCGTCGTCTCGTCGAGGCTGGACCGCGTGCTGGTCATGGACGGGTGCGAGGTCCACGGCGCGGAGCTGACCAACGTGATCCTCGGCGAGGGCTGCAGGGTCGGCAAGGGCGCGAGGGTGTCCAACGCCGTTCTGGCGGACGGGACCGTCGTGAAGCCCGGCGAGGTCCTGGACGGGGACCGCTCCGTATAAGCGGATTAAATATCCGCAAGCCATCCCAGTGGACGGTGTGCCATGTACGTCATATCCCTCATCGTGAAGAACGAGTTCGGAGTCATGCAGAGGGTCATGGGCGAGTTCACTCGCAACAAGATCAACGTCGAGACCATCGTCGTCGGCAAGTGCGAGCTGCCGGGGAAGTCCAGGATGGTCCTCTCCGTGATCAACCGCGAGTCGGCCCAGACCGCCATCGGCAGGCTCCAGAAGCTCCAGGACGTCTACGAGGCCGAGCTCATCCCCGAGTCCGGCCAGTCCGCGTACGCGCTCATCTCGACGACCAAGGGCAACGTCGGTCTCGTGGGAGGCTCCGACGAGGTCGAGGAGGTCATCGAGGGCATGAACCCCGAGCGCTACGTCAAGGCGCTGAACGCCCTCTGAAAACGGCATCAGGCGGACGGCGGCTTAGACGGTCGCCGAACCGCCGTGCATTAATCTTATAGACAAGGCTACTGTTGGCTCGCCCATGCAGGAATCGAAGCGTTCGGTAGCTCGGGCTATCCAGGGCCTGTCCCCGGACCGCCGTCTGACGCTGTTCCTGTCGATCCTGTCGCTCTTCCTGGTCGCCGTCATGGCGTTCATCCTCCTGGGCTACCAGCCCGCGGACGACGTCGTGAACTTCTTCAACCAGGCCATGTACATGAGGGACGGGCAGCTGCCATACACGGACTTCGAGTTCGAGTTCCCGCCCTTCGCGCTGCTGTTCTTCTACATCCCCGGGCTGTTCGCCACCGACCTGGCCACATACACGTGGATCTTCGCCTTCGAGTGCCTGGTCCTGCAGATCGCGGCGCTCTGGTGCGTGGCGAGGATCGTCCCCGGGGGATCCGGCCGCTACGTCGCCTGCCTGGTGTTCGCGGCGCTGATGATCGCCTACATGCCGGAGTCCTTCAAGAAGTTCGACGGGATCGTCATGTCGCTCTCGGTGATCTCGCTCTACTTCTTCACGAGGCAGAGGTGGGCCCTGTCGTACGGGATCATGGGGGTCGCGACCCTCACGAAGCTGTACCCCGGATTCTTCATCCTCCTGATGGTGGCGTACAACCTCCTGTCCTCGCGCGGAGGGGTCCGCGCCGTCGCCAGGGGGGCGGGGGCGTGCGTCGCCGTGCTCGCGCTGGCGTTCCTCCCCCTGCTGGCGGCGGGGGTGGACTCGGAGGACATCCTGTCGTTCCTGGGATTCCACGACAGCCGCGGATTCCACGTGGAGAGCTTCCCTGCCGCGATCATCCAGCTCCTGGGGCTGCTGGGCCTGACGGAGGTGGGAATCACGCCGTCGCACTACACGTACGACATCACCGGCGCCCTGCCGGACGCGATCGCCTGGGTATGGACAGTCGCCAGCATGGCCGCCGTCCTCCTGGTGCTCGTGTACTGCGTCTACCTCATGAGCATGGGCCGCACGTCCACCCGCGACCTGGTCCTGTCAATGTTCGTCGTCGTGGTCTCGTTCGTCCTCCTCAACAAGGTCTTCTCCACGCAGTACACAATGTGGCTGTTCCCGTTCATAGCGATCCTGTGCGGCGTGTCGGGGAAGCTTCCGGTCCTGGTCCGCGCCTTCATGGTCATGGCCGTGGTGATGGAGGTGTTCTCCCTGTCCATCCTGTGCTTCGACGTCGGCTCCGCCGGCTACGTGACCGTCTGCCTGATAAGGGACCTGATCCTAGTGGCGATGGCGCTGATGGCCGCGAAGGGCCTCCGCGACGGATGGCCGTACGGCGGCGACGTCACTCCTGTGCCTGCTGCTGGCCCTTCCTGAACACCAGGTACTTGCTGAGCACCCAGTTCAGGGCGATCTCGATGATGCTGGTGACCACCCTGGCCCACATCTTCTCGATGCCCAGGAAGCTCTGGTCCAGGCCGATGGCGACCAGCACCGGGAAGAGGACGGCGGCGAGGATGCCGGTCCCGATCCTGGAGCTCATGAACATGCCGAGCTCCCTCAGGACGAGCCCCCTCTCCATCGAGGTGCTCTGGAAGACGTAGATCTTGTTGGCGAAGAAGGCGAAGACGACGCCGCACACCCAGGACAGGATGTTGCTGATGTTGGCGTCGATGCCGAGGAGGACGAACAGGGCGTAGGTCCCCCACGAGATGAGCGTCGTGATGCCTCCCCAGAACACGTACGATACCGCTTCGCGGTGGTTGGTGAGGAGGTCCTTTACGATGCCCATGATGAGTCCAGTCCTTGCTATTACAAATCAGTTTGCCGAGATCCCCTGGCGCAGCGCCCCGTTCCTCTCGACGGAGATCCTGCGGCGGATGACTATCGTCGCGATGATCCCGGCGTACTCCAGGATCCAGAACGCCTTGAGGACGGTCATGGGGGTGACGACCCAGAACAGCTCGGTGTCGAACCACTCGACCATGGACACTACCGTGTCGATCCCGATGAGGTCGGTGAACCCGCCGAGGGACATCATGTTGACCGCTCCGCTGGACATGGCGAATACCGGGACTCCGACCATCAGGAGGATCAGCGGCAGCCTGTACCTCTCGTCCTCGGTGACGTACTGGATGACCAGGAACGGCGCCAGGAGGACAAGGTACTGCGCGTTGGCCGGGAACAGGAACACCACGGCGATGCACAGCATGACCAGGGACAGCATGTGCCCGTCCAGGTCGCCCCTCTGCGACATGTACATCCTGTGGCCCAGGTAGATCGAGGCGATGCTGATGACGGCGTAGAGCACGACGGTGGCGATGCTCAGCAGGGCCCCGTAGTCCCCGCCCATGGTGGACGTCCGGGACACTATGAACGAGATGCTCTCGTAGAGCGTGCCCTCGAACACCTGGGGGACGAAGACGATCGCCGTGAGGACTCCCCCTCCCAGCACGGCCTCCAGGACGCGGCGCGCGCCGGTGCCGTCGTACCGGTGCTTCAGCAGGATGTATGCGGCGAGGATGAACACCAGGAATCCGGGGAAGACCTTCAGGAGGACGGCCGCGGAGAAGCACATTCCCCCGAGGAAGCACCTGTCCTTCATTATCAGCATGACCGCCAGGAGCGTGAACAGCGTCCCGACGGTGTCGAACATCCCCTGGCAGCTGCTCGCCGTGATGACGAACGTGCACAGGAACGACAGGGCGAACGCCAGGTCCGCCTTCCTGCGGCCCTCGGTGCGCTCGTCGACGATGCGCCAGACCAGGTACGACACGGCGAGGTCGCTGATGAACAGGCCGGCCTTGACCATCATGGCCAGGGCCACGGACGGGACGATGGTCACCGCCACGCTGTCGCCGTTCTCGACGACGAGGACCTCCACCAGGCGGGCCCCGAAGTCGGAGACGCCGAAGGGCTCGCCGATCAGGTCGATGACCGCCAGAAGGTATCCCCAGATCGGGGCGTAGTTGTACCCCCCGAGGTCGTAGAGCCCCCCGCCCGCCTCGATGTTGGCGATGGTCAGCGCCCAGCTCTGGACGTCGTCCGGGTAGGTGAAGAGCACTCCGAGGACGATCCTCGCCGCGAGACCGACGATTATCACGATCGCCGTGTACAGGCAGAGGAACCCGTTCCCGGAGCGCACCCGATCATCCCCCTCGGAGGTCGAAGTGCTTCCCGTAGACGGGATAGTACCCGCCCAGGTAGATGTAGGCCGTCAGGTCGCTCCCCGTCGCCTCGACGGTCCCCGAGACTGAGCCGCGGGTGACCGTGCCCGTATCGACGGCCACGAGCTCTGACTGCGGGCCGATGCCCGCGGCGATCACCTGGGCCATGTCGTAGCGCTGGTAGTCGGAGTAGTCCCCTCCGAACACGAACACAGCGCCGGACCCGCACTGGACCGCGACGATGCTGGCGTACCCCCCGTTCTGGTATCCGAGGGCGAGGCACGCGCGGGACGTGACCATCGACGGCGAGACGCCGTACTTCACGTTGTTGTTGGACAGGGAGAGCGCCGAGCGGTACGCGTTGCCGGAGTACTCCTCGTACGCCCTAGTCAGAGTCTCGTCGGTGTTGAGGCAGTCCGAGCCGAGGAAGAGCGTCTGGTAGTCGCCCTCGACCGCGACGACGCCCTCGGTGGTGGCGTACTCGCTCCCTATGGTGTTGCCGGCCCAGTACAGGCTGCCGCCGGACTCCAGCCAGGTGAGGATGAGGTCGCCGGCGTTCCCGGTGTACACGGTGTCCGGAAGGGCCCCGTTCAGGCAGACCAGGCCGATGCCGGCCGAGGATCCGGCCGCCACGGAAGCGGACAGGACCTCGGCGAGCTCCTGTGCGTCCACGTACGTCACGTCCGTGACGCCGCGGTACTCCAGCAGCTGGACCAGCTGCTTGAGGTAGTAGGACTGGGTGAGCGCCGGCGCGCCCACGTCGGCCTCCACGTCCTCGACGTCCGACGCGTAGGACTCGTCGTAGTAGAGGTAGAGCCTGGTGACCTTCTCGTACCCGTTGCTGTCGCTGACGACCACGGAGTAGCTCTTGGAGCCGTCCGCGGAGACGGTGTACGTTATCACGCCGTCCTCTGCGGAGGCGCTCGCGGAGTAGTCTGTGTAGTCCGAGGTGTAGACGACGACCTCGCCCACCAGGATCACCGCCAGCAGCGCGACGGCCATCGCGACGACTGCCTTGTCCGAACGCTTCTCACTCAACATCCCACCTCTTCAATCCACGGAGCCCCGCCGCGAGGCGCGGGGAGTACCTCTCCACCACCTTGTCGTACCATATGAGTGGTATCAGTATGAATCCTATGTATTCCAGGACCTGTCCGACGTTGCAGACGTAGCCCATGTAGGTCTGACTCCCCACGAACGTGTGCAGGGCCTCGGCGACCGAGTTGATCCAGTCCGCGGACACGAGGCCCAGGTAGGCGGACGCGCCGTCCAGCAGGAGCACGTTGTTGTTCGCCAGCGCGGAGATGATGCTGCCGGCGCAGATGAGGATGTACGGCAGGCGCATCCTGCCGTCGCAGCCCATCATGACCATGATCATGAACGGCAGCATCACCAGCATGTACTGGGGCGTGGCGGACATGAACATCGCCGCGGACAGGGCCAGGAACGTGTAGACGAGGAGGTTCCTGTCCGCGTCCTCCGGGGAGGACCTGTGCATCAGCCATCCGAACGCGAGCATGCCCGCGACGGCTATGGCGATGACGATGTAGTTGCCTATGGCGACCAGCAGGACCTCCTGCATGTCGCCGGCGCGGCCCGTCACGAACGACAGGCTGGTGGCCACGTCCCCGCTCATGATTATCGGGATGTACATCACCAGGGTCACCAGGGACGCGCCGATCACGGAGGCGGCCACGCGCCTCAGGCCGGTGCCGTCCGCCCTGTGCTTCACCAGGACGTACGCCACGAGGACGATGACGGTGAACGCCGGGAAGAACTTCAGCATGACCCCGGCGGCGAAGGTCATCCCCGCCAGCAGGTTCCGGTCGTTCCTGATCAGGACGAACGTCAGCATCATGAACAGCGCCGAGAACGAGTCGAACTGCGCCTGCACCCCCGACATGTAGATCAGGGTGGGGCAGAACAGCCACAGGATGAGGCCGAACAGGGCCTTGCGCTCGCTCCCGAACTCGTCGCGGATGAACCTGTAGAGCAGGTAGCCGGTGGCGAGGTCGGCCAGCATTATGGGGATCTTCATGCACACGGCGAACGACAGCGTGACGGTCGTGGCGGTGTGGAACCTGAACGCCAGATCCTCGACGGGCAGGAGCTCGACGAACCTGATCCCGAAGTCCCCGACGTTGAGGAACGCATCCATCACGAGGGAGATGAATCCCAGGAGGTACCCCCACGTCGGGGTGTAGTAGTAGGCGTCGATGTCGTAGAGTCCGTCCCCGGTCTGGAAGTTCTCGATGATCTGCGCCCAGTGGTAGATGTCGTAGTCGTAGGTCAGCAGCGGCATCAGGACGAGCCTGACGACGATCGCCGCGATCGCCACGAGGACGGCCGGGTGCGCGAGGAACCTCTTCACGGAGTCTGTCGACGCCATCGTAGTCCCTTAGAGAGTGCCCCTATTTAACGGTGAGACGGGTCGGTTTCAGAACCCTCGGCGACACCCCGCAGGACAGCCTCGAGCCTCCCGATGTGCCGGTCCCAGGTGAACGTCTCGGCCTGCGCCCTGGCCAGGCGCCCCTTCTCCGCGCGCATCCCGTCGTCGGACAGCATGGCGTTCACTGCATCGGCTATCGCCTTCGGATCGCCGGCGGGGACTGGGATGCCGCCCTCGCCCACGGTCTCCGGCAGCCCGTTGACCGACGAGTACACCAGCGGCTTCCCGTGCGACATGACCTCGAGCGCCGCCAGCCCGAAGGACTCGAACAGCGACGGCATCACGAACAGTCTGCACGTGTCGATGAGGCGGTCCTTCTCCTCCTCGGAGACGTAGCCGCGCATCTCCACCCTGTCCTCCAGTCCGAGCTTCGCGATCCGCTTCTCCAGTTTCTTGCGCTCGGGCCCCTTGCCGCACATCACGAGCCTGCAGTCTATGTCGGGCATGGCATCGATCAGATTGTCCAGGCCCTTGGTCCCCACGAGTCTCCCGAGGGACAGTATGAAGTCCCCCTCCGGGAGATCCCGGGGCTCCGGCATGTCCATGCACGTCGGGATCGTCGTGGTCATCGACTCGGGGATGCCCCTGCGCGTGAGGTCGTCCCTGACGTAGTCGCTGACGCAGACGATGTGGTCGAAGGTCTCCAGCGTCGGGCGGAAGCGGTCGTCGTTGAACTCCGACAGCCTCGCCTGGATGCCAACGCCCTCGCCCCACATGTTGTGATAGGTGAACACCTTCCCGCCGTCGTATTTCTTCAGGTCCTTGTTGTAGGACGGGGCCCAGCGGTAGTTGTAGTTCACGACGTCGGGATCCATGGACACCAGCGCCTCGAGCACGCCCCTGGACGAGATGTACGGCGGGTTGTAGACGTTGATGAGGCGGGACGGCAGGCGGACGATGCGGTATCCGTGCTCCGTCCTCTCCTCCTCGGGGGTGTCCGGCAGCCTGCCGGTCAGGATGGTCACGTCGTGGCCCCTGGCCGCCAGGAGCCTCGCCGTGTCGTGCATGCGGGTCTCTATCCCGCCGTAGTGCGGGTAGAAGTACGGGTTGACGTCGACGAACCTCACTCGAGTCCCTCCTTCCTCTTCTTGTAGATGGACAGCGCGAAGCTGATGACGATGACCGCGAAGATGAACACCAGGGTCACGGTCTGGGAGACGTCCGACCCCAGATAGGTGCTGAAGAACCCGCTGGCCATCAGGATGACGCCGTACTTCACGACGCAGCCGATCACCATGTACAGGGCGCACTTGCGCTTGTCCCATCTGTCGACCATGGCGATGAACGCGCCAAGGAACGGGATCATCGGCGCCACCCTGTTCAGCAGGATGATCTTCTCGTCGCTGACCGCCAGGAAGTCGATGTACTTGTTGGCGATCCTGGAGATCCTTTCCGGCACCCGTATGCGGGACACCACGAAGTACAGCGAGAACACGCCGATCAGCTCGGCGGCGATGGCGACGGCCAGCAGCACCAGCCCGAACTCCCAGGACCGGCCGTCGAAGGCCAGGACCATGAACAGCTCGGGGAGCGTGGGGAACAGCAGCGCGTCTATCAGGAACAGGATGAATATGCAGAGGACGACGCCCGGGTCGCCCATGCCCGAGAAGAGGCCGAAGAGGGTCTCCGTCAGGCTCATCTCGACGACCTCGCGGCCTTCGTCTCCCTTGCCAGCTCGTACGCCTGGACGTACAGCTCCGCGGACCTGTCGCGGGAGTTCGCCAGCGCCGTGGCGAGGGATGCCTCGCGCAGCTCCGCCCGGGCGGAGAACGCCTTCTCCATGGCTTCGGCGCAGCCGTCCACGTCGTCGAACAGGTAGCCGTTCTCCCCGTCATGGATGATCTCCGCGAACGCCCTGCCGTTGCGGCAGGCCACGGGCCTCCCGGAGGCCATCGCCTCCAGGATGGACAGCCCCTGCGTCTCGAACTTTGATGCGGACACCGCGATGTCCGCGGCGTTGTAGTACATGGGGAGTTCCTCGTCCGGGACGAACCCGGCGAAGACCACCTTGTCGCGCAGGCCGAGCTCGTCGACCAGCTTCTCTATGTCGTCCTTGGCGGGGCCCCTGCCGGCCACCAGGAGCACGGCGTCCACGCGCTGCATGGCGCGGATCACCATGTCCAGCTCCTTCTCGTACGAGATGCGGCCCACGTGGATCGCGACGCGCTTCCCGGCCAGGCCGTGCCTCTCCCTGACGGCGTCGGCGGGGATCCCGGGGTGGAAGTGCCCCGTGTCGGTCCCGGTGGGGACGGTCATCAGGTTCCTGCAGACGGCCCCCCTGGCCTCTATCTCCGAACCGATGCACGCGGTCGGCGTGACCACGACGTCCATGCGCTTCAGGATCTGCCTGAGGTAGATCCATATCAGCCTCTCCATGGTCTCGGGCGGGAGCTTGACCGGCGAGTAGTACTTCGCCGCGTCGTCCACCATCGTGTGGAAGGTCATGACCGTAGGGATGCCCAGCTCGTGCCCGCATATCAGTCCGCGGAGGGCCATGGTGGCGACGCCGTGTATGTGGATGATGTCCGGGTCGATCTCCCTCAGGATCTCCATCTTGTCCGACGGGAGTATGGGGAGGTAGTATCCCGGATAGGATTTGAAGCGGACCGCGGGGAAGTAGTACACGCCCTCCTGGCGCGCCTCCGGCTCGGGCTCGGGCGCGATGATCACGACCTCGTGGCCCAGCGCCTCCAGCGACTCGCGGATAATCGTTATCGACGTGACGACGCCGTCCCTCGTGGGGTACCAGCTGTCGGTCATCATTGCGATCCTCATCGACCCGCGATGTTGGCCTGCATATAAAACAGCCTTGCAATTCCCTTAGGTCGTAACTCGCATGTGCCAGTAGTGTGCAAACGTGGAATCTCGCACGTAATGTTATATACCACAGCCTGGATGGTCAATTACTCTAGACTGCAATAGGAGGGCATTTGGGATGGATGGGATGCATTTCAGGGCCAGGGCCCCGCTGAGGATAGGTCTGGCAGGGGGCGGTACGGACGTCGACCCCTACGCGACCAAGCGGGGAGGGGCCGTCTTCAACACCACGATCAACAGGTACGCGTACTGCACGATCACGCCGACTGGGGACCACTCGATGTCTGTGCACTCGACGGACTACGGCAAGTACGAGGCCCCGCTGGACGGCGGGCCGCTCACACTGGATGGCAACATGGACCTGATCAAGGCCGTCACCAACCACTTCGGAGTGACCGACGGCTTCAAGATGTTCCTCCAGTCGGAGGCGCCGCCCGGATCCGGGCTCGGGGGGTCGTCCACGGTCATCGTCTCGATCATCGCGGCGATGTGCGAGTGGCAGAACATCAGGCTCACCGGCAAGGAGATGGCCCAGCTCGCGTACAAGCTCGAGCGCGAGGACATCGGCCTGAAGGGCGGGAAGCAGGACCAGTACGCCGCCGTGTTCGGGGGATTCAACTTCATGACCTTCGGGGAGACCGTCAACGTCAACCGCGTCAGGATCATGAACGACACGATCAACGAGCTCCAGTACTGCTCGCTCCTCTGCTACATCGGGCACACGAGGGAGTCCGCCGCCATCATCGAGAGTCAGGTGGACAAGTACAACAAGGGCCAGAACGAGGATGCCCTGGACAAGACTAAGGAGCTGGCCAAGTCGATGGCGAAGTCCATCGAGAGGGGCGATATCCGCACCGCAGGCGAGATCCTCGACGAGAGCTGGACCTACAAGAAGCAGTTCTCCAACAAGGTCTCCAACCCCACGATCGACAAGATGTACGAGACTGCTAAGCAGGCCGGAGCGATAGGCGGCAAGGTCTCGGGAGCAGGGGGTGGGGGGTTCATGTACTTCCTATGTGAATACGACCGCAAGTATTACGTCGCGAAGGAGCTCGGCAAGCTCGGCGCCAAGGTGACCGACTTCATGTTCGAGCCCAACGGCGTCGTTTCGTGGAGGTATCCCAACGACTGAAGTCATCACACAGGAGCTGGCCAAGGCCGCGGACGCGATCTCGAGGATCGATCCCGCACAGATCAGGAAGGCGGCGGACATCATCGCCGAGGCCTTCCGCAACGGCAACCAGGTCATCTTCTGCGGGAACGGCGGCTCCTCCGCGGACGCGCAACACATAGCGGCCGAGTTCTCCGGCAGGTACATGATGGAGCGCCCCGCGCTCCCGGGAGTGTGCCTGTCCAACATCGCGCCGGTCACCGCGATCGGCAACGACTACAGCTACGACATAGTCTTCAAGAGGCAGGTCGAGGGCATCCTCAGGAAGGGGGACGTCCTCGTCGGCCTTTCAACCTCGGGCAACTCCAAGAACGTCATCCTGGCGATGGAGGAGGCCAAGGCCCGCGGCGGCGTCACCGTCGTGTTCACAGGGGACGGCGGGAGGATGAGGGAGATCGCGGACCACGCGGTCGTCATCCCCACCAGGGAGACCCCCCACGTGCAGGAGGGCTACCTCTGCGCCTGCCACATCGTGGCCGGCCTGGTCGAGAAGGACCTGTTCGGCAACCGAGCGGTCCTCATAGACAGGGACGACACCGTCGCGCCGGACGTCCCGTACTGCGACGATCCAGCCAAGTTCAGCGTGTTCCCGGACGTCCCGGGGGCGATCGCCAGGCTCAACGCCGCAGGCTATCTCGTGATCGTCATAACCAACCAGTCCGGGCTCCACCGCGGGTACTTCGACGAGGAGACCCTCGGGCGCATCCACGACAAGCTCCGCGCGCAGGTGGCCGCCGGAGGCGGACGCATCGACGACATCATCTTCTGCCCCCACACCCCCGACGAGCACTGCTCGTGCAGGAAGCCGGAGATCGGCATGGGCCTGGAGGCCATCCGCAGGCACGGCCTGAACCCCCTGGAGTCCTGGATGGTTGGCGACCACGACAAGGACGTGGAGTTCGGCCGCCGCCTGGGCTGCCGCACCGTGAAGGTCGGGAACGGCGTCAGCTTCTCCGATGCCGTGGACGAGATCCTCGGCCGGGACGCCTGAAACGCGCGCAAAACGTGTAAATACGCCTACCCGCGTGCACGCGACATGTCAGGCGCGCGATGCCGCGCCGGAGACAGGTGAAATTTCCATGGACAAGACCGAGAAGATCTGGCTGAACGGCAAGCTCGTCGACTGGAAGGACGCCAAGGTCCACGTCCTCGCACACGCCCTCAACTACGGAACGGGCGTCTTCGAGGGGATCAGGGTCTACCACACCCCCAAGGGTCCCGCCGTGTTCAGGCTCAAGGAGCACGCCCAGAGGCTTCTGGACGGCTGCAAGATCATGGGCATCGACCTCGTCTTCGAGGGCAAGGAGTACGGCCTGGACGACGTCATGGGCGCCATCAAGGACGCCGTCAGGGCGAACGGCGACGCCGTCGACTACGTCAAGCCCTGCGTCTTCCTCAGCGGCGAGGAGGTCGGTCTGAACCCCATCGGGGTCCCCGCGTCGTTCGCGATCACCTGCATCCACATGGGAGACTACCTCGGCCCGTCCACCGCGGCCGGGGCCAAGCTCGTCACCTCCTCCTGGCAGAGGCCAGACAACCTTTGCGGACCCGCCGGGGCGAAGGTCAACGGATCCTACGTCGCCTCCACCCTCGCCAAGAGGGAGGCCGTCAGGCAGGGAGCCAACGAGGCCGTCATGCTGAACTCCGTCGGCCACGTCGCGGAGTGCACCGGCGAGAACATCTTCATGTACCGCCACGGCAAGATCATCACGCCCTGCGTCTCCGAGTCCATCCTCGAGGGCATCACCAGGTGCTCGATCATCCAGGTCGCCAGGGACATGGGGTACACCGTCGAGGAGGTCCCCGTCTCCAGGTTCATGCTGATGTCCTCCGAGGAGGTCTGGATGACCGGCACCGCGGCTGAGATCGCCCCGGTCACGATGATCGACAACAAGCCCGTCGGCGACGGCAAGATCGGGGAGGTCGCCTCGAAGATCCACGCGAAGTTCCGCGAGATCGCCACCGGCCAGGACCTCAGGTACGAGTCCTGGCTGTACTACGTCAACTGATTGTCAAACCAGGGCCGGCCCGGGAGGGCCGGCCGGATTAAAACAAAAAAGGGGCCGGAGCCCCGGTCCGAATCAGCACTTCTTGATGCGGGCGTAGATCCTGCCGCAGAGCTGGCCGAACTTCCCGCACTGGTTGAACGTGGTCACGACTACGCGGGGGTTGATGTGGGACTCGCCCTCCGCCCTCTTGCCGAACTTGTACTCCA
>JAUNYA010000146.1 GCA_030539565.1 Thermoplasmata archaeon
GCACCTCGACGCTGATGTTCAACGTCAACAGCGGGGTGAATGCGACGGTCTCGGAGGCCACGCTAGTCCTGAAGAGGGACGAGGCCGACGCGCTCCGCGACAGGCTGTCGTCCATGATCTTCCACAAGGAGGTCACGGTCGAGGAGGACAGGGAGATCGAGACCCTCGTTGAGGTGTCCAACCTGGACATCATCCTCCATGCGACGCTGGCGCAGCCCACATACCAGGCGATCTTCGGACTGGTGATGCTGGTCTACGCGATACTCTCGCTGTTCCAGGAGAACAGCGGCGGGTTCCTGTCCGCCGTGGTGCTCTTCGCCATAACCGAGGCGATACCGTTCATCCAGGTCATCCTGAAGTACGCCAACTACCGCCTGTACCGCGTGGGCGACACCGTCACGGTGGAGAGCGGGCTGCTCTCGACGTCGCGCCGTTCCTTCAGGACCAACAAGGTCAACTCCGTCCGCGTGAGGGAGCCCATGCTCGCCCGCATCATCGGGAAGGCGACGCTCGACGCGGAGGTCGTCGGTCTTGCCGGCGGGGAGGGTGTGCCCATCCTGTGCCCGCTGAAGAAGAAGGCGGTCGTCGAGGACCTGGCCAACAAGCTTGTGCCCGAACTGGTGTTCGAGCCGGAGCCGGAGCACCAGCCCGCCCGCGCGATCTACCCGATGATCATCACAGATGCCGTCGTGTCGGTCATCTCCATAGCCATCGGCGTGTGGCTCTTCCTCAACGTCAACAGCCGCCCGGACGTCAACAGCTTCGCGGAGACCCTCCTCCTGCTGGTCGAGGCCCTCTTCATCGTGGGGATCCCGCTGTACAGGTTCGGAGGATCCCTGCTGCACCAGAGGCAGAGGATGTTCGCCATGGGCACAGAGTCGTTCATGTTCGTCAGCGGCGCGTTCGACATGTCCACGGAGTACGTCAGCTTCGACAAGGTCCAGATCGCCGCGGTGCGTGCCGGACCGCTGCAGAGGAGGTTCGGACTGGCCACCTGCAGGGTCTCCCAGCTCTCGTCGGTCGGGTTCAGGAGCGTGGAGTCCGGGCTGTTCCCTCCGGAGGACCTCGAGGCCGTCCCCGACGAGGTCATGGCCCGCATCCGCGACGGCAGGTACGACTACCGTCGGTATCTCCGATGGTATCGAACGTGCCTGTAGGACGAAAACCGCCTTAAACCGCCTGTCCGCTAGCAAGGGCAGGCGGTATTCTTGGAGAGGTACTATCTGGGGTTCGACGCGGGGACGCAGAGCGTCAAGGTCGCGGTCTACGACGCGGACATGCAGTGCGTGGCGCAGGCCTCCAACATGACCCCGATCTCCTACCCGGGCCCCGGGCTCGTGGAGATGTCCGCCGACGACTACCTGAACCTCGCTGTTCTGGGGATGCGCCAGTGCGCCGATGCGATGATGGAGCAGGGCAGGGATCCCCACGCCATACGCGCCATCATGGGCGATGGGATCATCTGCGGGACCGTGGGTGTGAACGAGCAGGCCAAGGCCGTCACGCCGTTCATCAACTACCTCGATTCGAGGACGCAGGCCGATGCGGACCGCATTAACGCGATGGGCCTGGACATCTGGGGGAGGGAGACCGGGAACGCGGACGCGAGCTGCATGTTCCCGGCGCTGTTCGCCAGATGGTTCCTGAGGAACTCGGAGCCCTTCCGGAAGGAGGGCGTCAAGTTCGTCCACAACGCCCCGTACATACTGATGAACCTGGCAGGTCTGGGCGCGGAGGACGCGTTCATCGACCAGGGCACGATGTCCGGATGGGGGCTGGGGTTCGACGTTACCGAGAAGGAATGGTCCGACCGCCAGCTGGAGATCCTGGGGATCGACCGCTCGCTGCTGCCGAGGGTGCTGAAGCCCTGGGACGTGGTCGGAGGTCTCACCCAGGAGATGGCCGACAGGACCGGCCTGAAGGCCGGCACGCTGGTATGCGCCGGCGCGGGCGACACCATGCAGTCGATCCTCGGCTGCGGGGCGTTCGAACCGGGAACCGCGGTGGACGTCGCCGGAACCTGTGCGATGTTCTGCATGTCCACCGACGGCATCAACGACAGGCTGAGCGTCAACGGCGCGGACCTGATATTCAACAGCGGGTCGCTGGACGGCTCGTACTTCTACTGGGGCTTCATCCGCA
>JAUNYA010000035.1 GCA_030539565.1 Thermoplasmata archaeon
ACGCCCAGTTCAGGAAGGAGATCAAGCTCGACACCGTCCTCAGGTCCGGAGCCGTCGCGGAGCCCCTCGGGGTCTTCGACTGCGCCCCCATCTCCGACGGGGCCGCCGCCGTCGTGCTCTGCCCCCTCGAGAAGGCGAAGGAGCACACCGACTGCTACGCCAAGGTCGCGGCCGTCACGCAGGCGAGCGACACCCTGGCGCTGTTCGGCAGGGGAGAGGACATCACCTCCTACAGGGCCACCGTCGAGGCGGCCAACCGCGCCTACCAGCAGGCGGGCATCACCGCCGCCGACATCCAGGTCGCGGAGGTCCACGACAACTACACCGTGTCCGGCATCATGGCGCTCCAGGACCTCGGCTTCTTCAAGAAGGGCGAGGCCGGCAAGGCGGTCATGGACGGCCAGTGCAGGATCGGAGGGAAGATCGCCATCAACACGTCCGGAGGCCTCAAGGCCAGGGGGCACCCCATCGGCGCCACCGGCGTCGCGCAGGTCGCGGAGATCGCCGACCAGATGAGGAACAGGGCCGACAAGCGCCAGGTCCCCAACGCCAAGTACGGGCTCGCCCAGAACACCGGAGGCATCGGCTCCGCTGCCACCGTCACCATCCTGGAGGCGATCTGATGTCGTCCGTCGCGAGGGAGTGGAGGGAGATCCCCGGCAGGTACAACCTGAAGGGGACGAAGTGCGCCAACTGCGGGAGGATCTTCTTCCCGGCCAGGACCTTCTGCCCGGACTGCCGCAGGGCGTCCATCGGGAAGATCGAGGAGTACCAGGTCTGCAGGACCGGCAAGGTGTTCTCCTACTCGGTCATCCACGAGGCTCCGGACTGCAACAACCTGCTGAAGCCCTACGCCGTGGCCATGGTCAAGACCGACGACGGCGTCATGATCGAGGGCCAGCTGGTCGACGTCGACCTGGCGAAGATCGAGATCGGCATGCCCGTCAGGGCCGTCCTGCGCAAGCTGGACGCCGACGGCGCGGCCGGCGTCATCCACTACGGGTACAAGTTCGTCCCGATGTGATCACAAACGGGGTCCGGGCGGTTGTCCCGGGCCCCCACTTACTCATCTCCACGAAGACTTGTCGATGCGGGGAGAGCACCAGATCGTGATATTGACGTCTGGATCAGATTGCATGCGAACGGGCATCGCATCGAAAGACAGAGATCTCTTGGAGATACAGGGTTATGCAAATGCTTCTTCGAGCAGGAGCTCCCCGAATGAGACATATTTGGCCCTATGCGCCAGTTCGGCGGCGATCATCTTCGTTACCTCGTCCTTCTCCAGCGGGACCGTTATGTGGCCGTGGTAGGGGTTCCCCTCGGATCTAGCATAGCAGTAATCCATCCCCTCGTATTCTTCCAACGTCTTCATATGGTCCAGTGTGGCTGTTTGAAGGAGTCCGAAGCCCAGCATGAATTGCGGATGCTCGTCCTTGCGCATGCGTTTCAGGATGTCCTCGGACTCCCAGTTGTCCAGCCACTGGATGGACATCTCGGAGAGCCCGTTCTCACGGTTCTTGAAGAACTTGAAAGCGCATGCCTTCAGAGTTTTGCCGTCAAGGCACTCTTTCCTGGTCACACCTCTGGCCAGGCTGGCTGGAAACGTGTCGGTCATGAGTCGCGACTGATTATCGTGAGGGCATAGTCGACCGCTTTGCGATAGTCGTTGTTGAACTTGGAGTGGAATCTGAAGAAATCGTCTCCTTGCTGCTCGACCAATGCGAACCAGCCGGAGCGGCTGTCGTCGTCATAGAAGTCGAAGCCGAAACGGTAGTAGTCGAAGATCCACTCTATGTAGAATTCCTCGTCATCTATGTCGAGCATGAACTGGGGAAGGGCCCAGTCGATGCGGTACTTCAGCATACCGCTGGACAGGCAGGAGCAGAATGCCTCAACCTGCCTCCTCAGAGACTCGGTCTTCGCGGCAAGCATGTCCCTGTGGAGACTCTTAATGACATCCTGGGCGCCGGACGGGATATAGATGCAGTTCATGTTGCACGATGTGCATCCGATCGTGCCCTGGTCCTTGCTGAGGGACAGGGTATAATCCACGGCCTCCGACGTCATGATACCACCTTGTTTATCAGCTCATCCGATGCGATGTTCTTGAAGACATCGAGGGATGTCTCTTTCAGGTTGTCAAGGATGGCGGCGACTCTGTCGAGAGATACTGTTTTCTCGACCGATGTATCGTCGTCTATCAACGTTCCTGAATCACCGTTACTGAACTGGATGCTCCCGATGATAGACCTGCAGAAAATGTCGTCAGGAACGGTGTATTCCTGAATGGCGTTCATGCTTCTGAATTTTCCCATGGCGGGAGACATCATCTCCGCATACGGTGATCTGAGCGCTTGAATGGGATCGTTCAAGCCGACAGAGGAAGGACGAATCGCGTTGATGTATCTCAGGCCGACTCTGTGGCATTCCGATATTTCGAACAGTTCTTTGACAGCATCTAGTGCTTTCACGAACCTTCTTCTGAACTCAGCCCAGTTTGTGTAATGTGTAGTCGTGAGACTCAATGCTGCCACGGAAAGGTTGATGGACCAATGCGAGTCGGCTGATTGGAACACATGATCGACAGGAATGGGCGCGTCCAGCAGATTCAACGGAATCGGAGCAGATTGCGAATAGCGAGGATACTCTGAGCGGATCATCTTCTGAAACTCATCTACCCTCTTGTCGATCTCCAACACGGCGGGGAATCTAATCTGGCAAATGACGCGGTCCAGCTGATTTACTGGATGATTAGATTCGCTAGCCATGGGTGGTGATATGTCGACCACGATAATTATAGTATGCCAACACGCAACGGATGTTCAGGTAATCACGAATGGGTGATGATGCAGTCCGGGATGCATCATCGCATATCACTGGTGCCGGTCCATCGCAGAACTCACCTCATTATAAATCGGCCTCCGATATCGTCACATGGACAAGCAGGGCGTCTACGGCCTACTGGAATCCGAGGGCATCCCGTTCGAGGCCACGGAGCACGTGGCCGTGTGGAACATGGAGGACCTGGCCCGCGTGGACCTCCCGTACCCGGGACGCGACGCGAAGAACCTGTTCGTCCGCGACGACAAGAAGCGCGCGTACTACCTTATCACGGTCATGGGGTCGAAGAGGGTGGACCTGAAGGAGTTCAGGAACGCCCACGGCACCCGCGCCCTGTCGTTCGCGTCCGATGCCGATTTGGAGTCGATCCTGGGGCTCTTCCCGGGCGCCGTGACACCGTTCGGCCTCCTGAACGACTCGGAGCACAGGGTGGAGCTGTTCGTCGACTCCGAGCTCCTGGAGGGCCCCGGCATCGTCGGCGTCCATCCCAACGACAACACGGCCACCGTGTGGCTGAGGACGGAGGACCTTGTCCGTCTTCTCGAGAGTCGCGGGACGAAGGTGTCCGTCGTGATGCTCCGATGTCATCGGTCGAGGTTGCCGACCGGCTAGAATATGCTACCATCCGTTGAACAGATGTGACCCGTCGCATTAGATCTGGGTGTACTCTCTTCCCCCGGTTTATGTTTGGTGTCAAACGGTGTCAGTTCAGTGTCACTTTGGTGTCAAACGGGTTCATGTTTGGTGCCAATGGTGCCACAATGGTGCCAGATTGGTGCCAATGGTGCCACACTGATCTGTAAAGAAAGGAGCTCTCGGCACACGATCCTGGTGCTCGAGACTGGTCACGGGGCGGAAGTCAATGCAGATAGTCCCTCAGGTCGAACTCCTTCCCGTCGGCCCAGTCCCCCACGACGCGCTTCGCGATGTCGCGGACCAGGGGGTTGTAGCCCTTGGGGATCTGCGTCCCGCCCCTCTCGTGGTCGAGCCGCCACATGGCGTTGGCCACGCATTTCGGGATGTATTCCTGCATCTCGAAGCGGTCGCAGGGCTCCAGACGAGGTATCTTCACCTCGCACGACTCCCTGTCCTTCATGGGAAGGTCGAAGAGGACCATGTAGGTGTCCGACGGGACGTCGGGAGCCACTGCGTCCAGCATGTCGCACCCGTTCTCCTCGCAGTACGCCTCCAGTACGTCGATGGTGCGGTTGACGAGAAGGGCGATGTCCTCCGGTTTCAGGGAGGAGTACTTGGGGGTGAAGGACACGCCCGAGTACAGGCCCGCAGCCTTCGCGTCCATGTGCGCCAGCCTGAAGGGCGCCGGCACGAGGGGGTCCGGTATGCTCCCCATGGTGAGCATGTGCGAGTTCTTCATGATGTACTCGGCGAAGGCGGCGCTCACATCGCCGTTCCGGGAGCCCAGTGATACGTGGAGATCGTTGAGCCTGTCCATGGCCCACAGGGGGTCCTCGGAGTTGACGAGCTCCGCCATGTACAGCCAGATGTATCCCGGGTCCTCGGGCGTCACCCTGCCCTCCATGCACTCGCTCCTCCAGTGGAGGAACCAGTCAAGCGGCTCGCCCTCCAGGTCCCGGTACGTGGGGCGGGGAGAGGGGCAGTCCACGCGGAGGCAGTCGCCGGGGTCGAACCCCCTGTACTTCTCCATGTCATCCCAGAAGGACTCGTCCAGGAGTTCCTCGGGGTAGGATTCGAACTCCTCTTCCTCCTCCACATGCCGCTCCGTGTCGGGCTGCTCGCCGAACGGGTGGAACATGCCGTGGCGGACCATCTGCAGGTCCTCGTCCGTCTCCTCCATCGAGAAGTCGCCGAATCCCATGCCCTCGGCCCATGCAGAGAGTTCCACATGGCGGGGATTCCCCGGATCGTCCAGGGCTTCCAGGAGATCTTGATATCCCCATATGCCGCCGCAGTCCTCCGGAGGGCTCCTGCCCACGAACGAGATCATGCGGGGGAAGTCCTCGTTGTAGTCGGGATCGGTCCCTTCGAACTCGATGTCATGAGTCCATTCGTCGCCGAAATCGTAGGTGTACACTATGCGGTCGCCCTCGAATTTGGATATGGGGGTGGACTCGGGCATCTGCCTGTAGGTGCCGGTCTCCACTACCATGTCGGCCAGGGTGACCTGCCTGGACGGGACGATAAACTCATAGGGATGCCCCTCCCACCAATCCATGGCGATGTTGATCGTTCCGGAGAGCTCCAGGAAGCTGAAGTCCTTCGGCACGAGGAGAGTTCTTACGCAGGGCGGTTCGCATCCGCGGATGCTCACGCGGATCCTGTAGGCGGGCATGGGGGAGGGGATGTCCCTCCCCGTAGAAATCAGCCTCGCAGCTCGACCACGTGAGGGGCTATGTCGGGGTCGTGGTTGGCCATCGACTCAACGCAATTTGGATCCTCGCTCGCATCGCGGATCCAGGCGAGGCTCTTCCTCATGGACTCGGGATCGGCGCAGATCCCGGGCATGATCTGCTCCTTCCAGGACCTGGTCGAGTATCCCCCGTCGGCGAACAGGAGCACGTATCTCCCGTCCTCACCGGTTATCCTCAGGGCGCACTGGCCGTCGGCGTGGCCCCTGATGTTGACCATCACGAGGCTCCCGTCGCCCAGCACGTCGTACGACTTCCCGAAGGGCCCCTCGGTGCCGTTCCACTCGAACGTCTCGATGCCGGAGTCCCTCCACCAGATGTCCTGGTACCTGACGCGGTTCATGGCCGGTCCGCCGTTGGCGAAGGCCATCTCGTCGGCGGACACGATGATCCTCTTGGCGCCCTTCACCTGGGGCAGGCCGTTGGCGTGGTCGCAGTCCAGGTGTGAGATCAGGACGATGTCCAGGTCGGAGGGGGAGACGCCCATGGCGGCCAGCTGCTCCCCCACGGCCTCCCCGGCGGGCACGCGGCCCTGGTTGGTCATGTAGAGGAGGCGGGAGCCCAGCGATTTGATCTGGGCCTTCCTGTCGAAGACGCCTTCGGGGCTCATGGAGCGGTCCCATCCGGTGTCGAAGAGGAACAGGCCCTTCGGGTGCTCGATCAGATACGCGGACACAGGGATCCATAGCCTGTCCTCCTTGCTCACGCCGACCCCGGCGGCCTTCATGGTGCCGGCCCCGTCGCCGTACGGCAGGTAGGGGGAGACGCAGACCTCCCCCGTGTGGAGGACGTGGATCTTTATCGTGCTCATGCGGGGCGGGTCGGCTAGGAAGTTGATAAATGTGCGCAGGAACGCGTTCGACGGTAGCGTTGTTGTGCCCAGGTATCGCCGGGCGTACCCATGGGCCGGCGGGGCGCGGAAGCGCATCCCGCCGGAAAGAGGTGAGAACATGACGCGTTGGGGTACCTCAGTCCGTGGTCACGGCCACCGTGCTGCCCTCCTTGGTCCTGTCGACCACGATCTTCCTGCCGATCCTCTCCCTGAGCAGGTCCACGTGGGAGATGACGCCGACCATGACGTCCCCCTCCGTCAGCCCGTCCAGGACCTTTATCGCCTGCTCAAGGGAGTCGGAGTCCAGGGACCCGAAGCCCTCGTCGATGAACAGCGCCTCGACCCTGGACCCTCCGGACGTCATCTGCACCGAGTCCGAGAGCCCCAGCGCCAGGGACAGGGCGGCCTTGAAGGACTCCCCTCCGGACAGGGACTTCACGGACCTGGCCTTGCCGGTGTGGCGGTCGAACACGTCGATGTCCAGGGCGCTCTGCGACCTCAGGTCGCCGGGCTCGAACCTCCTCTGCAGCTCGAACCTCCCGCCGGTCATCACCGCGAGCCTCCTGTTGGCGTAGCCCAGGACGCGATCGAAGTACACCCTCTGGATGTACTGCTCGAACTGGATCTTCTCGCCTCCCTGGAGCCTCCCGTTGGCCACGTCGCTCATGGCGCGGACGGCCGTGAGCTCCCTAGCCGCGGACTCCAGGTCGGACCATCTCCTCTTCAGCCATTCCAGCGTCGAGGTGTTGGCCCTGAGCCTCTCGGAGACCTCCAGGGCCTCGCCGCGCGCCGACGACAGCGAGGATTCGGCCTCCGCCACCGCGGCGGACAGCGCGTCCATGTCGGGCCTCTCGGTCCCGGCCAGCTCCGCCTCGAGCGCCGATATCCTGTCGGTGCAGGAGCGCATCTCCGCGGCGTACGCCTCGATGGACGCGTTGAGGGCGTCCAGGTCCAGGACCTTGAGGGCGTGGAGGGTCTCCCTGTCGATCCCCTTCTCGTCCAGCATGGACTGCAGGCTCCTGCCGTCCTCGTCGATGGCGGGGATGAGCTCCCTGATCCTTGCCTCGTACCCCTCGGACTCCGCCCTCCTGGCGGACAGAGAGGCGTTGGTCTCCGCGACGAGCGAATCGGCGGACGCCAGCTCGCTCTCGGCGGCGGCGATCCTGGCGCGTCCGTCGGCCACGAACCTCTCGGCCTCGTCGGCCGAGGGGAACTCCAGCCCCTCCCTGAGGGCGCCCAGCTCCGCGGAGAGCGAGGCGATGCTCCTCACGGAATCGACCAGCATCGTCTTGGCCGACTCGATCCCCTTGGATACCTCGGACGACTCCCTGCGGACGGCCTCTAGCCTCTCGGAAAGGGAGGCCGCCTCCTTCGACAGGGCGGTGAGGTCCCGGATCCTGACGGCCAGGGCGTCGCGCTCCCTGCCGGCAATGACCAGCATGCTCTCCAGGGCTGCAAGAGCCTCCCTGGCGGGGCGGGCGTCCCCGAGGACCCTCCCGAGCCCGTCGGCCAGCGCGGCCGCCTTCGCCCTGGCCTCGGCCAGCTGGGTGGCGGCGCTGCTGCGGGCCTCGTCCTCCTTGGCCTTGGCGTTCTTCAGCTTCTTCAGGGCCCCCTCGTCGGGCGCGTCCCCGGGCATCGCCGCGGGGGACGGGTGGTGCACCGAGCCGCACACGGGGCAGGGCGAGCCCTCCCCGAGCCCGGACGCCATGATCCCGGCCTGGGACCTCAGGAACGCGGACTCCGCCTCCTCGGCCTTCATGCCGGCCTCGCGGGCCCTGGCGTCGTGCATGGCGAACGAGTTCTCCAGCGAGGAGATCCTCGACTCCAGCTCCGAGAGGGACCGGGCGTCCTCCAGGGAGGCCTTCAGCGACACGATCCGGCTGTCGGCCGCCTTCAGCGATGTCTCCGCGGCGGCTATCTCGGCCTCCGCTCCCGCCGCCTTCACGATCCCATCGGACAGGGTCGCCTCCTCCGCGGACAGCTCCCCCATCCTCGCCTCCAGCGCCCTCGCCTCGTTCTCCAGCTTCTCGTGTCTGGTCTTCCCAGCCTCGATGGCCGCCTCGGTCTCCATGACCCTGCGGTACGTCGGCAGGGAGGCCTCCACGCGGTCGCATGCGGATATCAGGCCGCGGGACTCCACCGACTTCGCGACGGCGGCCTCGCGCCTCGCGACGGCGGCCTCCAGCTCCGCTGTCAGCCTGGCGACGTCCGCCTCAGCCTCGTCGCGCTTCGACTCGACGTCCTTCAGGTCCCTGTTCCTGTCGATCAGGCGGGACTCCACGGCGACCAGGGGCGCGATGCCCATGGCGGCATCCCTCCTCTTCGACACCCCGTCCATCTCGGCCGCGCGGGCGTCCAGCGAGGCCTTCCTGGCCCTGGACTCCTCCAGCTCGGCGAACTTGGCAACGGCTGCCTCGCCCCTTGTGCGTGCTTCAATAGATGTCCTGTACCCGGTCTCGAGCACCAGGATCCTGGCGGATATCTCGGTCGAGACCTTCTCATCCTCGTCTATCGCAATGGTCAGCGCGGATTCGACCTCGGGTCTGGTCATGCCGACGGCTCCGGAGCCGTCCGGCAGGACGATCTCCGCGATCCTGAGGTTCACGTCCTTCATCCTGCCCTCGTAGGAGTTCCTCTTCTCGTCGTAGAGTGTCTGGAGGGTGTTCTGGAGCTCCCTGTACCTGTCGGTCGAGAACAGCCTCCTGAGGATGTCTGTGCGGGCCTTGCTGTCGGTGTCCAGCAGCTTCACGAACTCGCCCTGGGCGAGCATTGAGATCTGCTTCCACTGGTCCGCGTCCATCCCGAGGATGTCGGCGACCCTGGCGTTCACGTCCTTGGGCTTGGAGCACACCAGGCGTCCGTCCTCGTACAGCTCCGCGGAGGGGCTCACCTTGGCGGACGTGCCGTTCCTGGTGGTCCTCGTGTGCGCGGGCATCCTCGCTACCCTGTAGGACGCGCCCCTGTGGGTGAACTCCAGCTCCACCCTGGGCTTCGTGTCGGTCAGGTCGCTCCTCAGCGAGTCCTCGGACCTCCTGTCGCCGCTGGTCTTGCCGAACAGGGCGTAGCTCATGGCGTCGAATATCATGGTCTTGCCCGACCCGGTCGGGCCGGTGATCAGGAACAGGCCCCTGCCCAGCTCGGAGAAGTCGACGGTCGTCTCCTCCGCGTACGGCCCGAAGGCCTCCATGGTCAGCCTGACGGGCTTCATTCCGCATCCCTCCCGGCGAGGTCTATGCACTCGCGGAGGAGCTCCAGCTGGTACCGGCTCAGCTCCTCCCCCTTCATCTCGGCGTAGAACCTGGAGAACAGCTCCTCCGCGGACTCCGTCTCCACGACGGTCATCTCCAGCTCGTCGGCGATACCGGAGCCCTCCCTCGGCACGATCTCCACGGACATGGTGTTCGGGTAGGCGCGGTAGATCTCGTCCACCCCGCCGGCGGGGACCTCCGTCAGCCTGGCGAAGATGTAGTCCTGCCTCTCGGGACCGCTCCTCGGGGCGGCGTCCACGATCTCGGTCAGCGTGCCGGTCACGACCCTCATGTCCCTCAGCGGGTTCAGGGGGACGGTGGAAACGTCCACATCGCCCTTGCCACGGATCTCGACGGCCGTGAGGCTCTTGGAGGTGCGGGCCTCGGATGCCGAGTACTTGAGTGGGGACCCGCAGTACCTGATCGTGTCCCTGCCTACGCTCTGGGGGATGTGCAGGTGCCCCAGGGCCACGTAGTCGAAGGCGTCGAGCATCCCGGCTGGGATGTCCAACATACCGCCCACCTCGAAGCGCTGATCCTCGGAATCCGACAGTTCAGGCTGCTTTCCTGCGGTGAAGAACTGGTGCGCGACCAGGATGTTCCTCTCGTTCGGATCCACCCCGGACTGCTCCAGCACCCAGGCCATGGCGTCCGCGTACGTCTCTATCTGGAGGCCGGACACGGCGCGGACCTCGGAGACCTTGAAGTAGGGCAGGAGCCAGACGTTCAGCTTCCCGTACACGTCCTCCGCCTCGATCCTCTCGGCCTTCCCCGAGAACCTCCCGGCGATGTGGATGCCGCTCCTGCCGAGCAGGGGACCGCAGTAGTCGAGCCTGGCGCCGGAGTCGTGGTTGCCCGCGATCACATAGATCTGGCACCCGAGGTCGTTGACTTCGCCCAGGAAGTTCCCGAACATGGTGACGGCCTCCTCCGAGGGAACGGCCCTGTCGTACACGTCGCCAGCGATCAGGAGCGCGTCCGGCTTCTCGGCTGCGACCGCCCCGACGATCTCCTTCAGTATGTGGCGCTGGTCCTCCGCCAGCGAGTACTCGTGTACCCTCTTCCCGAGGTGCATATCCGAAGTTTGTAAGACCTTCATGCTTAAACCACCTTAAGTTTTTTACATCGCCTTTACGGGCGTCTTGGCTACCACATGTAAGCCTGCGTATATAACCCTTTACACTTTTTGTAAAATTTGACAGAAGTTGATGTTTAATACTGCGAATGTGTTGACACCTCATGGAATCCGAGAGGATCCCGGTCCAGGAGATGGTGAAGAATGCGTGCTCCATCTCTTACGTCTCAGAGAAGCTCGGCGTCTCGCGCCCGACCCTCTACAAGTACATGGAGCTCTACGACGCGGGGGAGACGTCCAAGATCCCCCCGAAGGCGAGGAGCTTCCTATCCTACGTCACCGAGGCCCGCAGGTCCGAGGAGGACGTCATCCTCTATTTCATAAAGAAGGACTCCGAACCGGAGGAGCCGGAGCCGTCCCCGACGATAGAGACCCGCCTCCTGTCGGAGCCGGGCCGCGTCATGATAATGTTCCCGGGTGCGAACCCCGAGGACGTCGTGGTGAGGATACTGGTGGACTTCGGCGGCGAGCGCAGGCAGATCGCCGAGTACCGCCCGGATCCCGGGACAATGTTCGTCACCATAGACAGGCTGGTTTCCGGTCAGAAATTCTACTACGAGGTGGCGTCGCCGGGCTCCGGTAGGAGTTCGGGCATCATCCCGTTCGAGATTCAGAAATGATGGTGGGTGACGGCCCCGGGGTGGGGCCGTCGGGTCAGTTCTCCCGCGGCGGGCATGTTGGGCACGGCCGTGTGCTTCTGGAGAGGTGATACCTCCCGCCGCGGGTTCCTTCCTTACAATTCTTCCATCCGCATACCTCCTGTCTCCCGGTCCCGTGCGGCAGTGCACGTATCCCTTGCCGCCGTGCGGTTTCCGCACTTTTCGGACCTCGAACGGATGATTTGCACCATGAGCTTATAAGGGAGGCAGGTGCGTGGCTAATTGACAGGAAGGTCTTAGATATGTTGACCAGGTGCGTTCCGGTCACATCTTCTGCGTCTCGAGCAGCGCCACCCTCTCGAGGGCCTGCTCCACCGGACCTAGGAACGGGTCCGAGAGGCCGAGCGCGGCGGCCTTCTCCGGGGTGGGATCGAGGAGCGAGTCGTCGCGCTCCATGCCGATCGCCTCCAGCTCCGGGTCGTCGACGTCCACGAGGAGCGCGGCGTACTCGGTCCGCCCCTCCTTGGGCCTCATCCTGGCCAGGGCCTTCCCGATCTGCCTCTCCCACGCGGCGTAGAGGATGATCTCCGTCAGGAGGGAGTTGGAGCGGTTGGTGCCCTCGGCCATGGACCTCTCGCCGTGTGTCGCAGCGGACAGGATATGATCCTTACCGACGACCATGTCCGGGTCCATGAGGACGCAGTCCCCTCCGAGGGACTGGAAGTGAGCGACGATGTCGTCGAACCCCGCACCGCCCTTCATGCCGATGACCTGGAAGCGCATGTACGTGCAAGCGCGCGGGTGAGATAAAACGTTTAAGAATGAGTCCACGGTACGGAGTGCCCGGAAGTTCACTATGACCGACGAATGGATTCGCATAGCGGCGCCGGCGACCACGTCCAACATCGGGGCGGGGTTCGACGTCTTCGGGCTCGCCCTGAAGGAACCCTACGACATCATCGAGGGCAGGAGGATCGACTCCGGCATCGTCATATCGGAGGTCAGCGGCCCGGGCTCCGAGAGCATACCCACGGACCCCGAGAAGAACTCGGTCGGCATCGCCGCCGCCGAGGTGCTCCGCAGGTGCGGGGCAGACTTCGGGATCGAGCTGAGGATCAAGAAGGGCATCAGGCCCTGCAGCGGCATCGGATCGTCCGGTGCGTCCGCCGCGGGCGGAGCGTACGTCGCCCACATCCTGTGCGGCGAGAAGCTCACCCCCACCGAGGTCGTGCTCTGCGCGGCCCACGCCGAGGACGTCACGTCCGGAGGTTTCCACGCGGACAACGTGGCCCCCTGCGTGCTCGGAGGATTCACGATCATCCGCTCCTACGAGCCCTTCGAGGTCGTGTCCATCAAGCCCCCCGAGAGCCTCGGCATCGTCATCGCGATGCCCGACGTCATGGTCCCCACCAAGGAGGCCAGGGCCA
>JAUNYA010000147.1 GCA_030539565.1 Thermoplasmata archaeon
ACGACAAGATCCAGACCCGCGGCGAGATCGTGGAGATCGTCACCGGCGTGGTCAGGGGAGTGACATGCACGCAGGACAAGCTCGACGAGATCGTGTCCAAGGTGCAGTCCATGCTTCCGGAGGAGTCGAAATGAAGGTCACCGTCAACGGCGCCGAGAAGACGCTGAAGTCAGGGTCGACACTCAAGACGGCCATCGCCGGCGAGCCCTACCAGAAGGGCTCCCTGATAGCGGTGCACCTGTCCGAGAGCAGGGTGGTCCAGGAGACCAGGGACTTCGAGATCCAGACCGAGAGGGGCACCATGGTGCTCCGCCTCAACGATTCGCCCGAGGCGGAGATGTGGAGATCGAAGGTGGAATCGATCCCCGGGATCAACGCCAGGTGGGTCACCCACGAGATCGTCTCGTTCGGGAGCTTCCCGACCGACCTCGAGGTGGACAGGGGCGAGTACTTCTACAAGACCTACGACTGCTTCCTCACCCTCGGAGGGTTCGACAACCACACCACTTACATGATGATCGCCAGGGACAACCACACCGGGAACTACGGCGCGGGGAAGGCGGTCATAGGGAGGATAACAGTCGGAAGGCACATCCTGGACGAGATCCGCGAGGGCGACTCCGTCCTCTCCGTCCGTCCCATGATGTCCGAGACCAGCAGCGAGAACGTGAAGGTCACCGACGACCTGTCGTTCAAGCTGGAGGACGGCTACAGGGTGGAGACCTACATGGGGATCGCCCTGGACAAGGCCTCCCCGGTATCGGCCGAGCACGTGCTCATCCTGTCCAGCGGGGGCAGCATCAGGGTCACCGAGGCCACCGGCAGCTTCGCCGCCTGCTCGCAGGACCTGGACGTGGAGATGCCCGCCGAGGACGTGAGGGTCAGGGAGGTCGGAGCGGTCACCGTCAGGAACGACGGAGTCGGCAAGGGCCGCCTGTACATGTACAGGGAGAGGCGCCAGGTCTCCGACGTCCACAACTTCGCCGGCCAGATCACCAACGGCAGGGCGATGCTCAGGTACGCGCCGAAGGACAGCACGGTCACCGTCGTGACCGACCCGCCCAGGGCGCTCGCAGTCGGGATGACGCAGGCCGTGGGGGAGAAGTTCCTCGCGGACGCGGGAATCGAGGCCGTCCGCACCGGCGACACGTCCGATGACGCGATCATCGCCGAGCAGACCCCGGAGAGGACCCTCGAGGCGCTCTCCGCCGGCAAGGTCGAGATATTCGGGGTACCCAAGGAGAGGGTCTTCAAGGTCAAGCTCTCCGACAAGGACCCCGTCAGCCTGCAGTACTTCAGGAAGGTCACCGGCCTGATCCACAAGCCCGTGGGCATCCTGAAGGTGCAGTTCACCTTCGAGGGGCTCCCGATGGTCACGTTCTACGGGGACGAGGAGCGCGGGAAGAACCTGTACCCCCAGGACCCGTTCAAGAAGGTCAAGAGGGGCGACATCGGCCTGACCAACCAGGCCAGGCCCCACCACGGCCTGATCGGCATCAGGCTGGAGGACAGCAAGGAGTTCGGGCCCACCGGCGAGGAGGGCTACGGAACCAACATAGTCGGGAAGTTCGACGACGACCTCGACAGGCTCCTGAAGGACCTGAACGAGGAGGACATCGTCTACATCACGGAGGAGGAGCTATGAGCGCAGAGAGGGAGACCAGGCTGTTCATGATTTCGCCGAGTTCCATGCTCACGCCGGACCAGCTGGTCCGCATGATCCACTCGTTCGGAATGACTGTCACGGTCAAGGAGACATGCTACGGATGCCTCGTGGAGGCGCCCGCCGCCACGGTCAGGGAGGTCCTGGCCAGGGTCAGGGAGAAGTACCCCAACGAGGTCTTCTCGAAGGTGAGGGCGTACAGGTGCAGCGACCCCGTCAGGTGCAGGGCGCAGCACGGCACCAGGCCCGGATACGCGCAGCTCGAGGAGGAGTGGGCACTCCTCCCGAAGATCCAGCACGGGCTTGAGGAGGTCGAGAAGGGCGCCAAGTACGTCCAGCCGGCCGAGAAGAAACGCATTTCCGTAAACGACTTCAAGAAGATTTGCGAGGCTCAGCAATGAAGGTGTTCATAGAT
>JAUNYA010000148.1 GCA_030539565.1 Thermoplasmata archaeon
TTCAACGTCAGATTCCGTTCAACCGAACAGAGCGGAGAGACCGGCGGCGGCCTCCTCCTCGCTGACAGCCTCTTCCTCGGGCTCGGCCTGGGCGGCGGGGGCCTCGGCGGCCGCGGCTGCGGCAGCGGGGGCGGCGGCACCGGCGGCGGGCGCGGCGCAGACGGCTGCGCTGGCAATGGCCTCCTTGATGTCGACTCCGTCCAGAGACGCGACGAGCGCCTTGATCTTGGCTGCGTCAGGCTCGACTCCGGCGGCGGTCAGGATGGCCTTGATGGCATCCTCGGTGATGTCCTTGCCGGCAGAGTAGAGCACCATAGCGCTGTAGATATACTCCATATCAAATCAACTCCTATTGTTTATCCGAATAGTGCACTGAGACCAGCTGCGGCTTCTTCCTCGCTGACCTCTTCCTCTTCTTCTTCGACGGCTGCCTCGGGCGCGGCGGCGGGGGCTGCAGCGGCCGCAGGGGCAGCTGCCGCGGCGGAGCTGAGCCTCGCCGCGATCTCGTCGCTCGTGTATCCGGTCGCAGAGGCGACTGCCAGCATCTGGGCGTCGGCCTTAGCGAGGAGCCTGTCGATGTTCTCCTTGGTCGGTATCGCGGCCTCAATGGAGAGTCCCATGGACTCCCTGAACGCCTTCTGCACGAGAGGCACGATCGTCTCCTTAGTCGGGAACGCGATCGAGACACCCAGGGCAAGGGCGTTGTGTGCGGCCGTAGCGAACATTGTGGCGTAGTAGTCCTCGGGGATGTCCAGAACATCCTTTCCGTAGATGACCCCGTCCTCGTAAGCGGACCTGAGCTCCATTCCCACAACCATGGGGAGGATCTCGAGCTTGGGGAGCATCGCGGCCACGGGTCCGGGGATGGGCTCGCCCTCCTTGACCAGCGTGGTGTCCTTCTTGACCACAATCTTTCCCGCGTCGATTGCCGCGGGAAGGCCTATCTTCTGAAGTTCGCCGATGATGGGGCCGGGTCCGAAGGGTGTGGGTCCCTTGGGGACGACGATGTCGTAGGGCGCGAGCTGACCCTCCTTGGCGGGGGCCGGCGTCATCGTGGCCTCAAGCTTCTTGTAGAGCTTGAAGGGGTCGATGTCCGTCGTGACGATCGCGCACTGTCCGTGCACCGCATCCTTGAGTCCCAGGATCTCGGGCTTCTCCTTCGCCGCCTCCTCGATGGCCAAGAGCATGAGCTTGTTCTTGGTCATCTTGAGCTTGGCGTGGGCCCTGAGTCCCGCCCTCATGGACTGGACCTGCTGGCCGGGGATCCCGTGCATGTCGACGACAGCGACAACGGGATACTCGCGCATGTCCTGTACCAGCTCCTCGACGATGTCCTTCTTCCAAGTTGCGACGTGTGCCATCTTCATCCCTCCTTACAGGACCCTCTCTGCGGGGCCCATGGTGGTCTTGACGTAGGCGGACGCAATGTTGTGCTTCCCCTTCTCCAGGTGGGATTCGACACGCTTCAGGATGAGATCGACGTTCTCGGCGATCTCCTCCGCGGACATGTCAACGGTCCCGACGGGGGCGTGGAAGGTCTTGCGGTCCTTCGTCCTGATGGTCACAGACTTGCGGAGGCCGTCGATCATCGCCGAGGGATCTGCTCCGGGGGCGATGGGCTTCGGCATCTTTCCGCGAGGACCGAGAACGGTACCGAGCCTCTTACCGACGACGGCCATCAGGGGCGCCTCGGCGATGAAGTAGTCGGTGCTGTTCGCGATCTTCTTGGCCTGCTTCTTGTCGTCCGCGATCGCTCCGAGTTCCTCGGGGGTGATCACGGAATCGGCCACGTCCTTGGCTTTCAAGGCAAGTTCGCCACCACCAATCACGCAGATCCTGACCGCCTTGCCGCGGCCGTACGGGAGAACGATGTCCTCCTGGATACGGTTCTTCGGCACGGTGAGGTCAACATCCTTGAGATTGATGGCCAACTCAACCGTCTCGGTGAAATTGCGCTTCTTCGCACTCTCCAGTGCCTTCTGCACAGCCATCACGGTTGGTTTTTCTGCCAATACAATTCCTCCTCGTAGT
>JAUNYA010000149.1 GCA_030539565.1 Thermoplasmata archaeon
GCCCGGACATCATCATCGGCAGGTGCTCCCAGCCCCTGACCGAGTCCGCCAGGGCCAAGATCGCCATGTTCTGCGACGTGCCCGAGCAGGCTGTCATCTCCACACCCGATGCACGTTCCATATACGAGGTCCCCACGAACCTGGAGAAGCAGGGCGTCGTGGACTACATCATAGACAAGATGAGGCTCAGGCCCCTCACCACCGGCAGGGACATGAGGGCCTGGGAGGAGTTCGTCGACCGCGTGGTGAACCCGAAGAAGGAGGTCGAGATCGCCCTCGTCGGGAAGTACACCGCCCTCGCCGACTCGTACCTCTCCCACCTGGAGGCGTTCACCCACGCCGGCGCGTCGCTGGAGTGCAAGGTCCGCATCAGGTTCGTCGACTCCGACGAGCTCACCTCCCACGACCCGGCCGAGATCCTCGGCGGGGTGCACGGCGTCATCGTCCCCGGCGGGTTCGGCATCCGCGGGGTCGAGGGGAAGATCGCGGCCGCCAGGTACGCAAGGGAGAACGGCATCCCGTTCCTCGGAGTGTGCCTCGGGTTCCAGGTCGCCACCATCGAGATCGCCAGGGACGTGCTGGGCCTGGAGGGCGCCAGCAGCACCGAGTTCAACCCCGAGACCAAGCACCCCGTCATCTGCATGATGAACGAGCAGAAGGGCATCGTGGACATGGGCGCCACCATGCGCCTGGGCGCCCAGGACGTGCTCATCCAGAAGGACACCGAGGCGTACAGGCTCTACGGCGCCGAGAAGGTCTCCGAGAGGCACAGGCACAGGTACGAGGTCAACCCCGAGTACATCCCCAGGTTCGAGGAGGCCGGATGGAGGTTCACCGGCAGGGCCGAGTGCGGCACCAGGATGGAGATCGGCGAGCTGTCGGGACACCCGTTCTTCGTCGCTTCGCAGTTCCACCCGGAGTTCAAGTCCAAGCCCATGCGCCCGACGCCCCTGCACAGAGGGCTCGTCGAGGCCGCAATAAAGTACAGGGAATCCCTCTGAACCCTTTCCCAGGGAGGGGGCGTCTGTCCCCTCCCGACCATTTTTCCGATATGCTGGCTCGCACTGTTTAAGTACGTGGCAGTCGAGTCCATGTGATTCGATGAACAGCAAAGCAATAGCCGCCATAGTCGCGGTCATCGTCATCGTGGTCGCCGTCGGCGCCGCGGTCGCGATGTCCGGGAGCAACAACGAGAACGTCACGGGCAACACCTACTACGGGAACGGGGGAACCTTCGACAACGGGAAGACCTCGACCCAGCTCACCAACAGCACCGCGCCCACCAACTTCTTCACCTACTCCGGCCACACCTTCACCGGCTGGAACACCGCCGCCGACGGATCCGGCACGTCCTACGCCGTCGGAGCCGCCCTGCCCAGCACCACCGGCATGAGCCTCTACGCCCAGTGGTCCGCAGGATCCCACACCATCACGGGCCTGAACGTCGTCAGCTACACGGAACTGACATACACCATGAACGGGACAGCCCTCAGCGACACGGTCACCGTCAACGACGGGGCCAATACCATGACCATCTCGTGCACCCAGACGATGACGTACGACTCCTCCGCCGGAACGCTCACCTACGAGAACACCCGCGGGAACACCGTGACTCTCACGGTCAGCATCGGAGGCAGCGCGAACTCCGTCAGCATATCCTGCTCCGACAACGTGGCCACCATAACGTTCAACGCAACGGGTGACATCACGATGACTGTGGTCGGAAGCATCGCCTCCTCCTGATCCAACGGCGGCTCCTCCGGGGGCCGCCCCCTTCCACCCTTCCGAAAAACCACACCGAAACGCTCGGAATTCCTCTAAAACCGCCGTTTCCCGCGCTGAAAACACGGTAAAGGACCCCGTTTTACAGTTCGCTTATTGCCACAACCGCCGTTGTATGAATCATGGCAGGCAAGCTGATCATAGGACTGATAGCTGTCGTGGCCATCGTCGCGGCGGGCGCAGTCGCCTACGAGATATACGACGAGGTCTACGACAACGACGACAGAAGGCTTACCTCCGGGACCGTGA
>JAUNYA010000150.1 GCA_030539565.1 Thermoplasmata archaeon
AACACCACCTCGTCCGACTCCGACGACGAGGCCGTGAAGGTGGTCGCCTGCGCCGCGGCTGCAGTCGCCGCTGCGATGATGGCGGCGTTCATCATCGTCCTGTACAGGAGGAAGTGAGCGTCGAAACCCAGGATCCCCCGGTCTCCCCGATCAGGGGATCCGCTGTATCCCTCCGGGCGGGGTCCCCGCCCCGCCCAGGACCCCCGGACGACGCCACACCGTACCCGGCGGCGTCCGGGGAAACGGCTTACATCCCAAGCGGAGGATGGACGATCATCCACTCCGCATCCATGCCCCTTCAGGGGTGCCTTCTGGTGGATTGCCGGACGAGGGTCAGTCCACACGGATGTTCCGCCATGCCAGCACGATTACGGGCAACACACCACGGATATTGCGGCTTGCTGTTTTATAAGCTCTCCGAGGTTTGAGGCTGGTGGGTCGTTCAGGACCCGATGCAAAGGCATGGGCGGGAGACCGTGCCTGTCCTCGGTTCAACCGGATGGCGCGCAGGCGAGCGGAGCGAGACGGAGCGTCATCCGGGTTTTCCCGAATCGTTGAAGAAGGAGGTGCAGCATCTCGAATTCACCACAAACCAAGAGCTGCATTCTCATGATTGGCGAGTCCGTAGATAATCCTGTTGCCCCCTCAGACGTCCTCCCGGCCGACATCGCCATCCTCCACCTTCTCAGACTGGACCCGGACCGCTGGCAGGTCGACGGGATCTCCGTCGACCAGGGGCAGCTGGGCACGTTCCCGGACTCGGATCCGGACGCCCCGGTGCTGGAGTTCTCATCGGACACCGTCCGCTCGATCGACCTCGGCTGGGCGGTCATCCATGTGTCCATGAGGCACGGCCTCAGGCACGAGTGCGGGAAGTGCGGGGGTCCGATGCAGGTGAACAAATGGGTTAAGAACACGTACAGCAGCTCGCCGCTCTGCCTGTCCGAGACCTTCGTCTCCGTCTCGGTCCCGCAGCTCCACTGTCCCGAATGCGGGGGCTATCCGAAGGCCAGGTGCCCGCTCGTGGTGAGGGACCACACCTACACGAGACTGCTCAAGCTGGGCGTCATGCAGACGCTGTCCCAGGAGACTGTGAAGGCGACCTCCGAGGCACACCGCGTGGGCCCGTGGATCGTAGGCGACATACTGGCAGGATCGATCGAGGAGGGGAAGGGGAGGCAGGACCTGTCCGGCGTGGACACGCTGTACATCGACGAGATCCAGTTCGGCCACGGCCAGGACTACGTCACGATGGTTGCGGACCAGGACCACAGGATGATCTGCGGCGTCAAAGGGAACGACATGAAGTCGGTCGAGGACGTCGCCGACTATCTGGAATCGAAGGATTTCGACACTTCGAGGATCAAATGGGTGTGCTCGGACATGTCCGTGCCGTACAAGGCCGGCATAAGGAAGCGCTTCGGGAAGGCCAAGCAGATCCTGGACAAGTTCCATCTGACGAAGCTCGTCAACACGGCGCTGGACTACGCGCGCAAGCGCACGAACAGGGAGCTGAAGAAGATGGGTCTGGAGTTCCCGAAGAAGGTGAAGTACACGGTCCTGTTCAGGGCGGAGAACCAGGATGAGAGGCACCGCGCGAGGATGGAGCAGATACGCATGCTCAACCCCGAGTTGGCTCAGGCTTTCGACCTCAAGGAGGAGTTCGCGGGGTTCTTCGAATGCGGGGACAAGCATGAGGCCAGATCGTTCTTCATGAGGTGGTACAACCGCGTCAGGGGCTCCGGGATACCGGAGCTCATGGACGCGTCCAGGCGCCTGCTGAAGCGCCTGAACGAGATGCTCAGGTGGTTCGACCACAGGATCTCGAACGGCGTGGCCGAGGGGATGAACAACACGTACAAGAAGATCAAATCGGCGGCGTACGGATTCAGGAACGCGGGCAACTTCATCGACCTGTGCCTCTACAGAAAGGGCAGGCTCGACTTGTCATTGTGAAATACCGACCAGCCTCAAACCATAAAGAACC
>JAUNYA010000151.1 GCA_030539565.1 Thermoplasmata archaeon
TGAGCAGAAATGTACAAAATGGGCTTAGGCGCAAAACTCAACTGTCAAAGTCAAGTTCAACAGGTGCGTTGAAATTTTTTCAACGATGCCGGAGCTCGAGTGACCCCTGTCAGGGCCCGTATGCGACGAACTCCGGCCCGTCGTAGTCCGGCGCCAGCATGTCCGCGAAGCATGCGGCGAACAGAGGATAGTGCTCCACGCCGTTGTCGTCCACGAAGATGTTGGTCTGCTCGAGCTTGACCCTGCGGTTGACCTGCTTGTACTTGTCGCGGACCTTGGACAGCGAAGGGGACCTGCGGTCCTTCCCCGACTTGACCTCGATCGCCAGGATGTCCCCTCCGAACTCCAGCACGAAGTCGACGTCGATCCTGTCGTCATCGGTGCGCTCGAAGTGGAGGACCGGGAGGCCACATTTGCATATCCCCTCCGCGACGGCGTTCTCCGCGGCCGCCCCCATGTTGTACGCGTAGTCCCTCTCGTACACGGCGCGGATGGCGTTCGTCCCCATCATGCTCAGGAGGATGCCGGTGTCGGACATGTAGATCCTGTATGACGAGTGGTCCATGAACGACGTGACCGGATGGGCCAGGTTGCCCAGGTTGTAGCATCTCGTCACGTACCCCGCCTCGTAGACCCATGCCAGGCTCTCGCCGTACTTCTCGCTCGTCCCCTTGGATCCGTCGGACGGCACACGGGAGAACATGAACTTCTTGTTGGACCTGCTGAGCTGATCGGGGATCGAGCGGAAGCACTCCTTGATCTTGTATCCGTCCACGGGGAGGTTGTACTCGTCGATGTCGTTGAAGCATGTCGATATAGTGTCGGCTATCTCCTTCCCCGCGGCGGCGTAGTCCTTCGTAGCAGCGTAGACATCCACCGCCTTCGGCAACCCTCCGACGATCATGTAGTCCCTGAAGCAGGCCTCGACCCTGGTCATGACGGCATCCGGCATGGGCGTCCGGCTGTGTATGCATGCGCGGGCGGCGTCTATCGTCGACTGAGGGACCTTCATCGCCCACATGAACTCCTCGAAATCGAGGGACCTGAGCGTTATCAAGTCCTCGTATCCGGCCGGCATGACGAGCGCGCCCTCCTCGGAATCGGCCACCTCGCGGAATTCGCCCACGAACAGGTCGTCCTCCCCGTGGAAGACACTGACTGTGCGACCGCGCTTGGAGGGGTTGCGGACGCCGAGAAGCGACCCGGATGCTATGACATCGTACCTCCCGTCCATCGTGAACAGCTTCAGGGAGCTCCTGGCATGGGGCGATGCCTGAATCTCGTCCAGGAAGATCAGCATGCCGTCGGGATCTACCCGATCCATATCTTGGAGGACGCATAGGCCCGCGACTATCCTGTCCACCGTCGTCTCTTTGGAGAAGACCCTTCTGGCGTCGGGGTTCTTGGACAGGTCCACATACAGCATCCGATCGTATTCGTCCTCCCCGAACTTCGATACGATGAATGTCTTACCGACCTGCCTCTGTCCTCCGACCACGAGGCACTTGTGGTCTGGACGGGACTTCCATTCCAACAGACTGTCGTAGACCTTCCGTTTGAGCATGGGTTCGTAATTGTTGTTCGACTATTTAATATGAATTTTATATCGTAAAAATTCCGATTCAATAGCAGATCGGACATGCTGGCTCATCTCAAGGGAATCAGAAGCGAAGAAAAGAGGTTTCGGAAGAGGTTTCGGGATAGCGGACTCAGGCCTTCGCCTTGGCGATGGCGGCGTCCACGTATCCCTGCCAGACCTTCTCGAGGTCAGGCCTCTGGATCGTGTCCATGATGTACTGGGCGAACTCGTCGCCGGTGGCGCCGGTGTCCCTTCCGGTCATGACCAGCTTCTTCTCGAACTGGCAGCAGACGTCCAGCGCCATGTCGAGCTTCTTCGCCTTCTCGACCTCGCCGATGTGGTTCATCATCATGGCGACGGCCT
>JAUNYA010000152.1 GCA_030539565.1 Thermoplasmata archaeon
AATCGAGTAGGGCGGAACGGGGTTCTTCCCGTTCCGACCCTCTCACACCACCCACCGTGCCTTTCAGGCAGTGGGCGGTTCAAACGCCTTAACCTGTTTTCTTACAGTCGCCCATCATGAAGTACATGCCTTGGTCGGCAAGCCATCTGTTGCCCAATGCGCGATTCAGGGTTATGTGGGTAGAAATCCGCCAATATGCCCTCGAACCTGCTATGGCCGAGCACTGCAACTTCCAGTTCTCGTCGGGACGTCCGTCCGGACACTGGTAGTATGGCGGGCATAACCCCATGAGGTTCGTGAACTTCGCCCCGAACGTCTTCCACTGCTTCCAGATGTATTGCCTCACGCGTCTGCGGATCCAGCTGTCCAATTTCTCGATCATGGACCTGGAGGTGACGATGCCAAAGTAGCCAATCCATCCGCGCATGTAGGTGCGGAGCTCGGCCAGTATCTGGCCGAGGCTCCGCCCCCTGTTGCGCCTGGTGATCTGACGGATGCGGTCCTTGAACCGCTTCAGCGATTTCCTGTGGATGGACACGAAGGTGTCGCCCTTTCGAGTGAAGAGCTCGAATCCGAGTATCTTCATCCCTCTGGTGCTTCCGCACGAGCTCTTGTCGCGGTTGACCTTCAGGCGCATCTCGTTCCCTTCCAGGAACCTGATGCACGATTCCATCACGCGCTCCGCTGAGCGCGGGGTGCGAACGAAGACGACGATGTCGTCCGCGTACCTGATGAAATGCAGGTTGCGCGACTCCATGAGTTTGTCGAACCTGTCCAGGTAGATGTTGGCCAGGAGGGGGCTGAGGGGACCGCCCTGCGGGGTGCCCTCGTCCGTGCGGACCGTGAGTCCGCTCGGAAGGACGGCACCCGCCTTCACGAACCTCTTGATGAGGTCCGTCAGGCGCATGTCCCTCACGGTCTTCCTGACCTCGGTCATCAGCCTGTCCTGGTTCAGGGTGTCGAAGAACTTCGACAGGTCGAGGTCCACCGCGTAGCGGTAGCCCTCGTCCATGTATCCCTTGGCTCTCAGGATGGCGTCCTGGGCGCTCCTGTTCGGCCTGAAGCCGAAGCTGGAGTCCGAGAACGTCGGCTCGTATATCGGCGTCAGGACCTGGGCGATGGCCTGCTGAATAAGGCGGTCCACCGCCGTCGGGACGCCGAGGGACCTCGTCCCGCCGTCGGGCTTCGGAATCTCCACCCTCCTGACGGGGCTAGGTCTGTACTTCCCCGCCCTGATCGTTTCCTTCAGGGCGTCGATGTTCGACGGCAACCACTCTGCGAGCTCCTGCACCGACATCCCGTCCGTGCCTGGAGCCCCGCGGTTGCCCACGACCCGCTTGAGAGCCTGGGCGATGTTCCCATCGTCCAGGACCGCCTCCAGCAGGCCGTCGCAGGCGGCCTCCTCCGCGTTATCCGACTCCGACATGCTCAGCGCTTCCGCTGGATATTCGGACGTTATCCTTCCATCCATCGGACAGCTTTCCGTTGTTTTCTGCTTTCCGCACATGTCTTCGCTTCCTCCGTTTCGAGGCTCTGGTGTTTGTTCGGCCCTTCCCCAGGACCCCCATCAATAGGCATCCTCGGGTACTATGGCCTCTGCTGACTCCTCGCGGTTCAGCCCCCGCGTCTCCGCGGGGGGTTGACCGCCGTTCGGCGGTCGTACCCGCGAGGCCTCCCCAGGTAAGAGTGTGAGTCCTTCGTCCCATGGTCTCCGCATTTACACACACGCGCTCAGACGGTATCGGATTTCGTCGTCTGTTGGCGACTCATCCGCGCGTGCGCGCCTACTATGCGGTTTCTGTCCGTAGACCTGTGACTTTGCCTCCGACTTCCTCCAGCCCAGACCTCACGGCCTGCGCCTTGTCCTCAGCTAACGGTTCCTGCCGTCAAGCCCGTAGAGGACTTTCACCTCCAAGACTCACCTCGTGCTGGGCGCACAAC
>JAUNYA010000153.1 GCA_030539565.1 Thermoplasmata archaeon
GTGACCAGCGTGTGGTCGCTGACGGAGACGAAGACCTTCTCTATGTGCTTGGACGCCATGAGGGCGTCGAGCACGCGCTGGATGGTGGGCCTGTCGCCGACCATCTGCATGGGCTTCTCTATGCCGCATCTCCCCATGCGTGTGCCTTTGCCCCCGGCGTTGACCAGAGCCTGCACTCATACCACCATCGCGTAGAAGAGGACGAAGACCGCCATGATGACGGCCCTGGAGATCTCGTTCGTAGCCCCGAGGATGTCCCCGTTGACCATGCCGAAGACCCTGTTGGACCTCCTGGCCATGAGGTATCCGGCGACGACCGATGCGATGAGGGCGAAGACGACCGCGAAGATCGCGTCCTCCAGGAAGACGATATCGAAGCCGAAGATCAGGTCGTCCAGCACGACGGTCCCGACGACGGCGAACACCAGCACCAGGATCAGCGATATGACCGACGAGACCTCGGCGGAGCGGATGCCCGTCTCCGAGACCTGCCTTCCGGCCATCCCGTGTCCGGGGATCCCGAACGCGGCCGCGGCAACCTGGGCGTTCTTCACCAGCACCTCGGTGCACGGGGCGGCGATCACGAGGAGGTATCCCGCCATGGTGTACTCGGCGAAGTTGAACAGCGTCACCGTGAGAGCGACTCCGAGCGCTCCGGCGCCGATCAGCGTGTCCTTCAGGGCGCGGACGTGGTCCTCCTGCGTCCCCGCGACGACGGAGCCGTCGCCGAAGTCGGCCAGCCCGTCGAAGTGGAGGAACCTGCTGCCCACGAACACCGTCGCCAGGACGGCTATCGCCGTGAACATCGAGCTCCCGAAGATGGACTCGCTGTCCACCCAGACCAGGACGGCGGACACGATCAGCACCGCGAGGCCCAGGAGGGCCCCCACGACCGGCGCCAGATGGAACTTCCTCTCCATCGCGTCCATGTCCTCCTGCGTTATCTCCTGCTGCCACACGGTGAAGAAGGACACCATCGCCTTCAGGGCGCTTCCCTCTGCCATCGGAGGCCACCTGCCTTCCTTGCGATCATCGTAACCACGCAATCCATGAGAGAGCCCTCATCCGTGGGCTCCGTGCCTATGATACGGGAGGCCGTCCCGAGGAAGACCTCCATCTGAGAGCGGTCGCCGTCCTGGGCGACCGAGTCGATCCTGTATGCGGCGTTCCACGCCATGTCCGCCAGCGCCGCCACGTCCTCCCTCGACAGGAGCGATTCCAGCGATGCGGCGTACTCCTCAGGTCCCATCGCGGAACCCGACATCTTGCGGAGGGCCTCGGAGTCCAGGCCCATCCTCTCCAGCATCCTCTTGGGGGTTATCGGGATGGGATGCTCGTCCCTGGCGTCCAACGCGTAATCGACCGCTGCGGACACCGCGCGTGCCGCGGCTATGCCGACGTCGGAGCCTGTCCCGGTCCACGTCGCACGGGGCTCCCCAGATGGGCAGAGCACCGCCATCGCGTCGGACGTGGTCCCCGTCTCGGCGAACCCGTGCTCCGCCATGGCGACAGACTTGGCCTCCACCAGCGGGATCAGCAGGTTCACCTTGCCCTCGGTCGTGAGGGGGATCGGCGACACCACTGCGATGTTTATCGTCCCGGCGTGGAGTGCGGCGGCCCTGCGGGCGGAGACAGCGCTCTTCTCCGCGTAGTCGTCCAGGACCTCGCCGGCGACCACGTGGTTGCTCAGTCCGGCCGTGGCGATCGCGGCGGCGCGGATGCCGTTGTACTCGGCCTCGCGGACGTTGAACACGTGCTCCACCTCCGCGGCGGTCATCATCCCCATCGTATCCTCCGGGAGACCCAGGGCGTCCCTGACGCGCCTGGTGTCCGTGTCGGGGTCGGCGCAGTCGTAGTTCTTGGGGACCTGCATTATGAACAGTGCGGACACGGTGCTGGTCCCGCCGTTCATGACGGCGCAGCTCAGCGCCTCCATCGGCT
>JAUNYA010000036.1 GCA_030539565.1 Thermoplasmata archaeon
CCTTCTCCTTCTCGTCGGTCGGCACGACCCCGACGATACGCTGGTGGAGTGTGTTCAGTCTGTCGTAGTCGAACCTCCCGACGTACACTCCCGCGTCCGTCAGGATGTTCTCCATGTCGACCTGGTAGGCCTCGAAGCTCGAGAGGACGGTCTCCGCGTCCATGTCGGCGATGCGCTCCCTCATGCCCTTGCAGAGCTTGAAGAAGTCCTCGCGCATGGCGCTGACCTGCTCCATGGCCTTGACCATCTGCTTGTTGGCCGCCGCGGCGCCGATCTCCGCCACCTTGGCGTTGATCGATTTCGACAGCTCCCTGGTTGTGAGGTACTGGTCCATGTCCCGGGCCTCGGGGGCGGGCCTCGCGGAGAGGTCCTCCAGCATGTAGCGGATGCGTATCAGCTCGGACTCGATGCCCTTGAGGGCGGAGTTGTCGGGCTGCTCCGATGCCGGCTGCGTCTGCTGGACGGGGGCCTCCGCTGGTTCCGCGGGGGCGATGTCCTCGGAGGCGTCGTAGGCCTCGATGACCTCCTCCCCCTCCACGGGTTCCTCCTGCTCGCGGCCGTCCAGGGCCTGGAAGCCGTTGACCAGGAAGTTCTTCAGTCTGTTGTTGTTCTCGCTCACTGCAGTCCCTCCCTGTTGAGGAGCCATATGAACGGATCCTCGACCCTCATCGGGGAGACCCCGCGGGGCAGGCTGCTGCCGGTCGGGTTGCATCCGAGGGCGGACACCGCGAAGAAGCAGTGCTCCCTGAACCCTCCGACCGTCTGGATGAAGTTCTCGCCCACGCACCTGCGGAGGTACTCGGAGAGCTCGGCGTCGATCTGCTCGAAGTTCTCCTGGTCGTACCTCCCGTGCTCCCTCGGTATGTGGAGGGACGAGCACTGGCCGAACAGGACCTTGTCCTCCTCCTCGTCCTCGGAGCTCTTGAAGAGCACGTCCGACTTGGTGAGGACCACCGCGATGGGTATGTCGATCCTGGCCTTGGGGCTGAGCTTGTTGTTGGTGCGGATGATCTGGCAGATGTTGTTCAGCACGTCGGACACGTCGGGGCCCACGGGGGGCTTGTTGTCCACGTGTATCCTCTGGTTGATGTAGCGCACCTGCAGCGGGTCCACCAGGTAGACTATCCCCGCGGCCTTGGAGATGAAGGAGTTGATGCTCAGGGACATCATCCTGTCGGAGGACACCAGGTCCTCGCCGGCGGTGTCGAAGAACGCGAACGTGAACACCTTGGGGCGGTCGGAGTCGAAGATGCGGAGGTAGTAGATCAGGGGCTCCCTGCTCTCGTTGGACTCCTCGAACGACTTCGTGGGGAGCAGCTTGCGCTTCTCCTCGAACAGCCTCCTGTAGTACATGTCACGGTACTTCAGGGTGGTCCCGTCCGTCGCCGCGTTGAGCACGCCGTTGAACTCGGCGGACACCTGGTTCTTCAGCTGGTTGATCAGGACCGCGATGTAATGGCTTTTGCCGACGCTCTTCGGCCCGAGTATGACGAAGATCCTGTTGCCCTCCTCCTCCGCGCCGGGCGGGATGAGGTTGTGGCACACGGGGCACACGCGGGTGTACACGGGGCGTCTGCAGACGTCGCACACGCCGGACGAGTCCCTGATGATGTGGTTCTTGGCGATGACGGCGTCGCGTCCGGCAGGGTCCTTGCCGTAGAACAGGCTCTTCTCGTAGTCTATCTCGTTCTGGCCGTCGGAGGAGACGTACTTCATGGACGGTCCGTTCCTGGTGCTGGCGGCGGTGGACGCGAACGTCCTGGCGCACGTCTGCCCGGAGCACACGTAGTGGACCGAGCCCAGGTCCACCCTCGCGAAGCAGTAGGGGCAGATGTACTCGTTGCCGTCCGCCGTCGCGTTCTTCTGCTTCCTTGCCATGGTCAGTCCCTCCCGTAGAGCGGATGGATGAATCTGAACTCGTAGTAGTCCGAGTCGTCGGCCAGGAACAGCCTGCACCTCTCGATGTCCTCGAGGCCCCTGCACGAGGCCTTGACGACGGCGGTGCCGTCCTGTGCGGCCACCGGCCCTCCGGACCTCCACACGACCTCGCCGTCGGTCCTCTTCAGGGGGATGCCCCTGGAGGCCTGGACGAGCATCATCGGCGGGAGCGCCGCGATGCCGCGGTCGGTGGTGAGGCTGATGGTCGTACCGTTCCTGTCGTGGTCGATCCTGTAGCGGACCTTCCTGCTGTCGCCGGAGTTGATCTCCAGGACGATGCCGCGGGAGGGCTGCATCGTGCCGTCCAGGCTGTAGACGGCGAACACGTTGATGCACTTCTTCCGCTGCTTGCCCATGGGGATGCGGATCTGGCGGTCCTGCATGTACTCGTCGCGGCGTATGGTGACTGTCTCGGCGTCGATGTCGTCCAGGCCTCTGGCCTCCGTGCCGTTGGAGATGACAAGCTTGGCCTCCACGGCCTCCTCCGGCCATCCCATGGTGATGACGCAGTCCCTGTTGCTGAGGTTCCACTCCACGTCCCTGAAGGGCTTGAGGTTGGCCACCAGCAGCTCAGTCCCGCGGATGCACATGCGGCCCCGGGGGATCATCGGGTAGACGTACTGGACCGCGCCGTCCGGCAGGGCGAACTTGATCCCGTCGACGTACTCGGCGATGGGCTCGATCCTGGTCATCCAGGACCTGACGTCGTCCATCTTCATCATCGTGCCCGAGATGTTGATCTTCTTGGGGGTGGAGTACAGCTCCACGGCCTCGGACGTGCCCCATTTGGCGGTGTACGTGCCGTCGCTCTTGTTCCACCTGATCTTCAGGTCCCTGACCGGCTTGGGCGCGTCGACAGCGGTCTCGCTGAACACCACGCCCTCGGACCTCTCGACCTTGTTCCTGACCTCGTACTCGGCGACGAAGAGGTAGTAGTACTTCTTCCCGCCCACGAGGCCGATGTCGTCGTAGACGTCCTGCCCGTGGAGCGCGATCTCGGTGCCCACGGCGCCGCTGTTCCTCCCGTCGGACCTCCAGAGCCTGACCCTGGTGGCGCCCCTGGGCTTCTCGTACATTATGCGGAGGCCGCCGTCGATGGGCTCGATGGTGACCCTGTCGACCTCCGAGATAGTGACCACCGGGCCGATGTGGGCCGCCTCCTTGGAGAGGACGCCCCAGCGCTTCGAGTAGACGGAGTAGTAGTACTCCACGCCCGGATCCAGGGTCTTGTCAACGTAGACGGACGTGGGGATCTCGGCGAGGGGGCGGGTGTCCTCGGTGACCGAGGGCAGGGAGCCCCTCTCCCTGAATATGCAGTATGTGATGGTGCCGTTGGAGTCGTCTGGCGGCGCGACGAACCTGATAGTGAACGACCTGTCGCCAAGCTTCCCGGACGCGTCCACGGGGCCGGGGGGCGGGTTCTCGCGCAGCTTGGCCCTGGCCTCGGGGTGGTCCGGGCAGGCCTCGCAGGCGTTGACGTACTGCTGCATCCTCTCCGGACGGGTGGATGCGGCCTTGGCCCTCTGGCAGTACATGTCCGCCTCGTTGAGCCTCGCGGTGCAGTCCTTCAGCTTCTGCTTCAGCTCGATGTCGCTGTCGACCGCCTCGGGGAACCTCGAGGAGAGGGCCTCGATGGAGGACATCGCCTCGAAGTACCTGCCGCGGGAGTACGCGTCGAGGATGAACTTGCGCGAAGCCGCGACGTCGCCCTTGGCCTTGGCGAGCTCGGCGGTCATGGCGGCGGTGCTCCCGTACCCGGGGTAGACCTCCCTGAGCTGCGCGAGGGCCTTCTCCGCCTGGAGTATCTGGCCCCTCTGCATGCTGGTGCGGAAGTTCATGGAGTAGCGCTCGGCCCTGGCCTGCCCCTCCTTGAAGTTGAAGCCGCACTTGATGCACACGGCGTTCTTGGACTGCTGCGACGTGCTGCACACGGGGCAGACGGTCTTGAAGTTCTTCCCGCACGCAGGGCAGAACACGGCGTTCGGGCCGGCCTGCACCATGTTCCCGCACTCGGGGCAGCGGACCATGCTGCTGTCCGTGTCGGAGAAGTTGGCGGCTATCTTCTTCTTGTAGCAGAACTGCTGGAGGATCTTCAGCGCCATGGCGCCGTCCACGTCCCTGGGGAGGTGGGCGTTCAGCAGCTCGTCGATGTACTTCCTGGACAGCTGGGAGGTGTACTCCTGCTCCAGGGTCTCCATCACGGGGACCAGGGCGCGGTTGCACCTGCCGTACGCCACCAGGATGGCCAGGTCCGAATCCGGCGACAGGACGAGCTTGACGCTCCTCATCGCCTGTATGTAGGAGTCCTGCTCGGGGAGGACGTCCGGGCGGACGCTGTTCACCCTCTTGTCGCAGACCTCGAACGCGGTGCGCACCTGGGTGGCGGAGCTCCCCTCGCCCAGCGGGTCCAGGGAGATCTCCAGGTTGGGGTGGCCTATGAGCGCGTTGAGCATCTCCACCGGCGTGTAGGCGTCGACGGAGCGCAGCCCCTTGTACGCGTTGAGGATCTTGTCGTTGGCGGGCTTGGGGGGCGCGCCCTCCCTTATGTTCGCGAGCTTGAGGACGTCCGCCTTCGTGACGCCCTCCCAGTGGAGCTTCTTGGTGTAGGCGTCCGCCATCCCCGGCAGCGCGACGTACGAGCCGTCGGTCAGGATCACGCAGTCCATGCGGAGCTTCTGGACCTTGGACTTCAGGAGGTTCTGGCCCTCCCTGAACTCCTTGCCGCGGAGGATGGGGTCGTTCATGACCCTCCTCATGTCCTCCGTCATCTCGACGAGGCGCTCGGACTTGAAGCGCTGCTCCGTGTCGTTCTGCTTGTTCCTGCTGTCGTTGGCCCACTTGTCGCGCTTGCCGTCGATCTTCTTGGAGATGGACTCCGCGGTGTAGCTGGCGTCCTTCAGCGGGTTGAGCCCCAGCAGCTGACAGTAGTTCGGCCTTTCTGCCATATGACTACCTGTCAGTCGCGGGACGCGAGCTTGGAGGACTGCCTGGCCGCGAGGCCGGTGCTCCCATCCCTCACGGCGAGTCCCATGTTGCCGGAGGAGATCGCGGTGGCGATGGTGCCGAAGGTCTCGCCGAGCCTGTCGATGGTGGTGAACAGCGCCCCGTCGTCGACGGTGGCGATCTGCCTGAGGAACGAGGTGTCGGCCTCCCCGAGGCCGATCGCGATGATCGTGATGTTGTCGTTCCTGCACCCGATGGCCTGCTCCACGGCACGGTCCCTCTTGCCCCATATCCCGTCCGTCAGGACCACGATGATCCCGACGCCGGGCTTGGAGGCGAGCATGCTCCTGGCGACGTCCAGCGGGCTGGCGTCGGTGCCCCTGCCGACCATCTTGACCCTGAGGTCGTCTATGGACGCGATTACTGCCTGGGCGTCGTTGTTGAGCTCCTGGACGACCTTGATCTTGTCGCCGAAGCCGATGAGCGCGAAGTAGGTGTCCCTGTCCTGCAGGGTGGTGACGAAGTCGTGTATGGAGGACTTGGCCATCTCGATGGGCTCGCCGTCCATGCTCCTGGAGAGGTCCACGCAGATCGCGATGTTCTTCAGGATGGTGTCGTCTGTCTTCCTGCTCTTGGGGCTGCCTCCCATCCACCTGATGTCCTCGTCGATGGGCTGGGCCTCGACGTTGAGCTGCTCCCCGTCCTGGTAGGCGGTGATGTTGACCACGCCGTTCTCGTCGTAGTGGTACTCGATGTCCACGATGAGGCCCTGTCCGTTGTTGTAGAATCCGGAGATGACCACCTTGGCGAGGACGTTGCAGTCCAGGGGCATCCTGGACTCGCCCTGCAGGGTGTAGACCTCGATCTTGTTGGTCATGTTGCCCTTCTTGATCGTGAACTGCCTGCGGACCGTGCTGGGGACCTTGGAGTTCTTCTTGATCATGATCTCGTTGACGAACTTGGTGCCGTCCTGCGAGACCGAGAGGACGCCGAGGGAGTGCGCCGTGACGTCGGAGACCTGCATGGCCCTGAGGCCGGTGGCGGAGCTGCTGTACAGCTCGCCGACGATGGCCGCCCCCTTGGCGACCGCGAGGTCGGTGTCGCTGTGGGCGATGACCTCCCTGCCGGTCATGTCCCTGAGGAACCTGGCGACCGCGGGCATCCTCGTGGATCCGCCCACCAGGAGGATCTCGTCGATGTCGGTCCAGGCGAGGTCCAGGTCCTGCATCAGGTTGATGCACACCTCCTTCGTGGCGATGAGGAGGTACTCGGTCATGGACTCGAACTCGTCCCTGGTGAGGGTATACTTGGCGCTGTATCCCTCGTAGTTGATCGGTATGGCGACGCTCTCGGCGATGGACAGGGTCTTCTTGTACCCCTCCGCGGCGACGATGAGCTCGTTCTTGGTGGGCAGGTCGTCCCTGGGGTCCACGTCGTACTCGTCGATGAACTGGTCGCAGACGTACTTGACGATGGCCGCGTCCCAGTCCTTGCCCCCGAGGATGTGGTTCCCGTCGGTGCCGATGACCTCGATGTTGCCCTTGTTGATCCTCACGATCGTGACGTCGAAGGTCCCGCCTCCGAGGTCGTAGACCATGATCGTCTTGTCGGCGGAGTGCTTGTACCCGTAGGAGATCGCGGCCGCCGTGGGCTCGTTGATGATCTTGGGGACCTTCACGCCGCAGGACTCGCCGGCCCTGATGGTGGCGGTCCTCTGGAAGTCGTTGAAGTAGGCGGGGACGGTGATGACCGCCTCGTCTACCTTCTCGCCCGTGGCCCTCTCGGCATCCTGGATCAGGTGCTTGAGGAGCATCGCGCTGAGGTCCTCGGAGGTGTAGTCCTTGCCGTTGAAGCTCACCGCGATGGAGCCGTCGCCCATGTTCCTCTTGAACGCCGCGGCGTTGACGCCGGTTCCGTTGGACTGCATGTCCTTGGCGTCCTCGCCGATGAGGATGTCCCCGTCGTCCAGGAAGCAGATAACCGAGGGGGTGACCTCCTTGGCGAAGGAGTTGGGGATGATCACGGGTTTGTTGTTCTTCTTGTCATATCTCGCGACTGCAGAGTAAGTTGTGCCGAGGTCTATTCCAACCTTCATATCCCATCGTTTCAGGTATCTGCACCATCTTATAAAACGGGTTGGGGGGGGGGCCCTGCGGATTTCGTAGAAGACGTGTGTTGACGCATCCGGGGGCGATGCCCCCCGGGGCACCGTTGCGGATTTCGTAGACGCTCAGTCGAGCTCGCCGACGTGCTCCAGCGCGGTCTCCAGGACGATCCTCACGTGGTCGTCGCACAGCGAGTAGTACACGCACTTCCCGACCTTGCGGTGGGACACCAGGTGCGCGTCCCTGAGCATCCTGAGCTGGTGGGACGTGGCGGACATGGACATGCCGAGGACCTCGCTGATGTCGCAGACGCACATCTCGCCGGAGTCCAGAGCCAGAAGTATCCTGACGCGTGTCCTGTCCCCGAATATCCTGAAGAAGTCCGCCAGGTTGTCGGTCTGGGCCTGCCCCGGCATCCGGGAGCGGGCCACGGATACGGCGTCCTCGTGGACCTCGACGGTGTCGCACACCTCGTCGCTCATTCGCCTCCCCTCCTCGTCTTCACGAGTATGGCGACCAGGACGACGATCACCAGGATCGCGACGACCCCCGCGGCCATGCCTATGACCTCGACCATGTCCGGGAGGAGCACGATGAGGAACGACATGACGATGAGCGCACCGGCCAGAACCGCGGCCGCGTACACCAGGGGCCCTTTGATCATGAGGGGTGTAACCGCTTCGGTGTTCAAATAACCACATCATTAAGTCGCATCCCGACATGACCGTGGCATGAACGATCCCGCGGAGCTCTGCGAGCGCGCGGCCTCCCTCGTGTCCACGGATCCCGCGGGGTCCTACGGGCTGTTCTCGGAGGCCGCCGAGGTCGGCCATCCCAACGGCATGTTCGGCATGGCCGAGCTGAAGATGATGGGCGCCGGCACGCCCTACGATCCAAAGGGGGCCGAGGAGCTCTACTCTAGGGCGGCATCGGCGGGACATCCCCCGTCCATGTACAGGCTCGGCATGCTCTGGACCGGGCAGCAGGGCCATCCCGAGGATCCGGCGACGGCCTTCTCGTGGTTCCTGCGTTCGGCGGAGGCGGGGTTCCCTCCCGCGTACCCCGAGGCCGCCGGTGCCATGCTCTACGGCTACGGCACCGACGAGGATCCCGCGGGGGCCCTCGCGTGGTACGTCCGCGCGGCGGAGTCCGGCGACCCGCTGTCGATGTTCAAGGCGGGCTACATGCTCTCCGAGGGCATCGGGACCGAGCGCGATGCCGCCGGGGCCGTGCGCATGTTCTCCATGTCCGCCGAGGCGGGCGTGCCCGAGGCGATGCTGAAGATGTCCGAGCTCTGCTCCGACGGAACCGTCGAGGGAGGCGCGAAGGCCTCGTTCAGATGGTGCTCCCGCGCCGCGGACATGGGGTTCCAGCCCGCGCTGTTCAGGCAGGCCACCATGCTCTATCAGGGCGAGGGGACCGCCAGGGACCTCCCGCGCGCATTCTCCATCTACAGCTCTCTGGCGGACGCAGGCGAGGCGGACGCGATGTTCATGGTCGGAAGGATGGTGTACGACGGGCTCGGCACCGAGAAGGATGAGGAAAGGGGTTTCGAGCTGCTGTCCAGGGCGGCGGCGATGGGAAGCCCCATCGCGCTCCAGATCGTCGAGGACCTGAGGCGCCGTCAGAACACGCAGCTCATCCGGATTGACGGCTCTTGAGTCTTCACTCCACGGGGAGGAAGTCCTCTTTGGGCTCTCCGCACACGGGGCAGCACCAGTCGTCGGGGAGATCGGCGAACTTGACGCCCTCCTTCTCCTCGTCGTAGACGTAGCCGCACAGGGGGCAACGGTATTTCATGGGCCCCGCCATCGGCTAGCTGTATTTATAAGATACACCGGATGGCGGATATTCCTAAAGGTCTGTGAAAGAAAGGTAAACAGTTTGGAAGAGGGGGCCGGAGCCCCGGTTTCATGCTTTACCGAAGACGGACCTCAGTCCTTCTTCTGGCAGCAGGCAGGGGGCTCCTCGCCCTCGACCTGCACGTTCTTGCCGGACATCCCACAGCCGCAGCTGCAATCCTTGCAGCCACAGCTGCTGACTCCCTTCTTCCTCTGCCAGATCATGTATCCGACAGCGGCCACAACGAGCAGTATGATCACTGCCCCGACTATGAGATCTCCCATCATATTGTTCCTTCCTCCGCGTCGTACTCATCGTCTCCGAGCTGGTGGAACGGGTCCTTGGCCCAGAGGATGTAGATCAGGATCGCGAGGACGATGATCGCGAGGATCGTGCTCACGATGGGCACACCGTGGTCGGTGACGACGCCGGTGATTGCATCCGTGGTGGTGTTCCATCCGCCGATGCATCCGCAGAATCCGAAGAACAGCAGGGCGACCGCGTAGGCGAGGACGCACTGGTACAGGACGGCGGCTCCGGTGGCCTTCCAGGACCCGAGCTCCCTGTGCATGGCACCGATGGCGGCGAAGCACGGGGCGCAGATCAGGTTGAAGAACAGGAACGAGAGTCCGCTGGCGCTGGACAGCATGCCGCCCAGGACGGCCTCGAGTCCCTCTCCCTCCTCTCCGGCCTCGATGCCGAAGAGGGTTCCGAAGGTTCCGACGACGTTCTCCTTGGCGATGAGTCCGGTGATGGCTCCGACGGTCAGCTCCCAGTTGGTTCCGCTCTGGCTCCATCCCAGCGGGACGAAGATGTAGTGGAGGGCGTTGCCGATGTCGGCGAGCATGGATGTTCCCATCTCCTCGGCGCTGATGTAGTTGAGTCCCCAGTCGTAGCTGGAGAGGAACCAGATCAGGACGCAGGCGAGCAGGATGATGGTACCGGCCTTCTTCACGAACGCCCAGCCCCTGTCGAGGGTTCCCTTGATCAGGTTGGTGGCGGACGGGACGTGGTAGGGAGGCAGCTCCATGATGAAGGGGGTGGCTGCTCCGGAGAGGCGCTTGAGCTTCTTGAGGATGATACCGGAGACCAGGACGCAGATGACTCCGACGACGTAGCACAGCACGGCGATCAGTCCGTTTCCGGGGAAGATCGCGCTGGTGATCATCGCGATGACGGGCAGCTTGGCACCGCAGGGGATGAACGTGACGGTCATCGCAGTGATCCTGCGGTCCCTCTCGCTCTCGATGGTACGGGAGGCCATGATTCCGGGGACACCGCATCCGGTTCCGACGAGAACGGGGATGAGGGACTTTCCGGAGAGGCCGAAGTGCCTGAAGATACGGTCCATGACGAACGCGATCCTCGACATGTATCCGATGTCCTCCAGAACGCAGAGGGCAAAGAACAGGATGAGCATCTGGGGCAGGAATCCGATGACGGCTCCCACTCCGCCGACGATACCGTCTACGAGGAGGCTGCTCAGGGCCTCGCCGACGCCGTTGGTCTCGCACCAGTTGGCGAGTCCGGACTGGATGGGGTCCTCGATGTAGCCGTTCAGCCAGTCGGTGCACCAGGTACCGATACCGACGACCTCGAAGTCTCCCCAGGCGAATCCGATGATTCCGAGGAAGACGACGGCCAGAACGCAGATGAAGATCGGGAGTCCCCAGATCCTGTGGGTGACGATCCTGTCGATCTTGTCGGACAGGGTTCCCTCGGGGTCCCTGGGGGCCTTCTTGACGCTTCCGCCGACGATGTCCGCGATGCGGTTGTAGCGGGCGTCCGCGATGATGGAGTCGATCTCGTCGTCCTTCTTGTCCTCGAGGGACTTGATGGTCGCCTGGATGGACTCCTTCTCGGCGGGGAACTTCTCGTCGATGAGCTTGTCCGTCTCGAGCAGCTTGACGGCGTAGAAGCGGATGTGCTCCTCCTCGACCTTGCCCTCGAAGAGGCCCTTGGCCTCGTTGATCGCTCCCTCGATGTCGCCGTCGTAGAGGACGGGCTGGGGGGCGGTCTTCTGGGCACCGACCTTCTCGACGGCGTCGATGAGGTCACTGATTCCCTCGTTCTTCACAGCGGATATGGGGACGACGGTGCATCCGAGGTCCTTGGACAGCTTCTCGACGTCCACCTTGTCGCCCAGCTTCTCCACAACGTCCATCATGTTGAGGGCCACGACTGTGGGGATTCCGAGGTCGAGGATCTGGACAGTGAGGAACAGGTTCCTCTCGAGGTTCGTCGCATCCACGATGTTGATGATTGCGTCAGGGGTCTCGTTGATGAGGAAGTCCCTGGACACGATTTCTTCGGGGGAGTAGGGCGACAGAGAATAGATACCGGGCAGGTCGACGACATCGATGTCGTGGTTGCGGACCTTACCGGTCTTCTTGTCAATCGTCACTCCCGGCCAGTTACCCACACGCTGGTTCGCACCCGTCAGCTTGTTGAAAAGGGTGGTTTTACCGCAGTTTGGGTTACCGGCCAAAGCGATTGT
>JAUNYA010000154.1 GCA_030539565.1 Thermoplasmata archaeon
ACGAGGCGAGGAAGCAGGCCCAGATCCACAGGGTCAACTTCGGCGAGAACATCGGGGTAGAGATGCTGGTCAAGAAGATCTGCGACCACGAGCAGAACTTCACCCAGTACGGCGGAGTGCGCCCGTTCGGGACCGCTCTCCTCGTGGCCGGCTCCGACGACCTCGGCGCCCACCTCTTCGAGACCGACCCGTCCGGCGCCCTCGTGGCGTACAAGGCCACCGGCATCGGGAGCGGCCGCCCCGCGGTGATGGACCTCTTCGAGAAGGAGTTCAAGGACGACATGTCCTTCGAGGACGCCGCCGCCCTCGGACTCAAGGCCCTCTCCGCCGCGGTAGAGGACAAGCTCAAGGCCGACTCCGTCGAGATCGGGGTCGCCGAGATCGGCAAGAAGTTCAGGAGGCTCTCCGAGGAGGAGGTCTCCGGACTGATCGGCAAGCTGTGAGCCGATAGCATGGTCAACCTCGACGACGCGATCGTGGCCCGCCTGGAATCCCACGGCGAGACCTTCGAGATCCTGCTCGACCCCAAGGTGGTCGACCTCATCAAGCAGGGGAAGCAGTTCGACATCGTCGAGTACATGGCGGTGGAGGACGTCTTCAAGAACGCCTCCAAGGGCACCCGCCCGTCGGAGGAGAAGATGAGGGAGGCCTTCGGCACGCTCGACGCGGCCGAGGCGGCCCGCATCATCCTCCAGAAGGGCGAGGTCCAGATGACCGCCGAGCAGAGGAAGGAGATGCTGGAGGCCAAGAGGCAGCAGGTCGTCGCCTACATCGCGGCCAACGCCATCAACCCCCAGACGCACACCCCCCACCCCGCGGTCAGGATAGAGCTCGCCCTTGAAGAGGCGAAATTCCACGTCGACCCCTTCAAGCCCCTCGACAAGGAGATCGAGGAGGCCATGAAGCTGCTCCGCCCCCTGATACCCATCAGGTTCGAGAGGAGCCGCATCGCGATCAAGCTGAAGGGCACCGACTACGGGCGCTGCTACGACGACATAACGCACTACGGGATCGTGGACCACGAGGTCTGGACCCCCGAGGGCGACTGGATCGGCAGCATGGAGATCCCCGCCGGGACCATAACCGAGCTGACGGAGAAGCTGAGGCACAAAACCAAGGGAACAGCCTCCGTCAAGCTCATGAACGAATGATATTAGCAGAGTGATACGAATGGAGAGAAGAAACACCAGACAGACGCGCGAGATCGTCGTCCCTGGCGACGTGCTCGACGGCACCGGCATGAAACCCGGGGACTTCGCCTACGTCCAGGACGGCAAGGTCCGCGCCAGCGTCATGGGCGTCCGCAACGTGTTCCAGAACACCGTGGGCGTCATCCCCCTGAGGGGCTGCTACATGCCCACCTCCGGGGACACGGTCATCGGAGTGATCGTCGACATCGGGCCCTCGAACTGGCTCGTGGACATCGGAGCGCCCTACCCGGCGCCCCTGCACGTCAACGAGGTGCCCTGGAAGGTCGAGTTCGGGGACACGTCCCGCTACCTCGGCATGGGCAACGTGGTCCTGCTGAAGGTCCTGTCCGTCGACGAGAGCAAGAAGATACAGGTCACCATGAAGGACTCCGGCCTCAGGAGGCTGGAGGGAGGGAGGCTCGTCAAGGTTTCCCACTCCAAGGTCTCGAGGATCATCGGCAAGAGCGGCTCGATGATCTCGATGCTGAAGAACATGACCGACTGCCGCATCACCGTCGGGCAGAACGGCATGGTCTGGATAGACGGCGACGACGAGAACGCCGATGTCGCGGCGCAGGCCGTCATGATGATCGAGGAGAAGGCCCAGTGCGGCAACCTGACTGACAGGGTCAAAGAGTTTATCGAGAGCAAGCTCCCCCAGAGCGATTCGGATGACGAGGGGGAGGAGTGACCATGAGCGGACACACTGATATGGTATTGGTCGA
>JAUNYA010000155.1 GCA_030539565.1 Thermoplasmata archaeon
CCTATTCTCCCGGCCTCTTGTTTAACTATGTTCAGTCTGCCCTCGGTCCGAATCCAGCCTGTCCTTGAACGACGTCTTGATCCCGAAGTCCTTGACCACCCGCTTCTGCAGCTTCGTCCGTTCGGTGAACACCTCGTTCCCCTCTCCGATCCTCACCGACCGGAGGATGGACATCTCCCTCAGGACCTCCTCCCTGGTCCTGCCGGCCAGCTCAGGGGAGCGGTCCATGACGTTGGACATCTCCAGCTTGAGCGCCAGCCCCAGGAACGCGATGAACATCTTGCCGTTCAGCGCCGTCTCCGAACGCACCCTCAGGCGCTTCATGTCCATGCCGTTCTTCAGGTCGTCGAAGGCCGACTCGGCGGTCTCCTTGTCCCTGTATATCCTCAGGGCCTCGGCCCTGTCGTCCACATGGTTGGACAGCAGCACCAGGAATCCGCTGTACCTGTTCGCCTCCTCGATGGCGTCCTGCCTGGCCGTGACCTGCACCGCACCCCCGCGCCTCGTCACCTTCAGGTACTTCCGGGCCAGGGCCTTCTGGCTCGCGTCCCCCTTACCCGCCATGATCGCGGCACGAGCCTCGTCGAGCCTCTCGGCCAGATGCGCCTCCTCGTCCAGCTTCTTCTGCGGGTCGTAGAACACGTGGACGCTGATCCCGCGCGTGACCCCGTCCACCGTCCTGGAGATGTGCTTCGTGACCGCGTAGACGTCCGAACCGTAGACGCGGATGTAGTTGTCGAACCTGGCCATCCCGTCGCGCACCGAGTCGATCGCGCTCTTCGCCGTGTCGACCCGGTTCTCCATGGACTGGACGAACCTCAGTCCCATGCGCTGCATCTCGTCCATGTTGGCCGCGGTGCAGAACCCCTTGTCCATGACCAGGCTGAACCTCTCCAGGCCCATGGCCCTGACCGTGTGGAGGAACCTCTCCAGCGAGGTCTTGTCGTTCACGTTGCCCGGTATGACCGAGTAGCACACCGGTAGGCGGGAGCGCGAGCCGATCAGCAGTGCCAGGTTGATCTGCTCCAGGCTCTCCCTGTCGCGGTTGTACCCCGCACGGACGATGGCCATTGACTCGCTGTACGACGATATCGAGGTTATGTCCAGGGCGTAGCTGTCGTCCTCCCCCACCCGCTCCATCCATGTCCTGAAGAACCTGGCGCGTCCATCGGCGTCGATGCGCTGGAGGAGCTCGGAGATCCTCTGATCCGCCAGCCTCCCCCCGTACGGCGTGTCCGCCTGGGCGGACCACTGCTCGCATGCGGTCAGCGGCTCCCTGCACGAGGCCATGAAGTACGCGCAGGTGAGGATCGCGGGCGCGTCCTTCCCGAACGCATCCCTCACCGCACCGCCCAGGCCGATGCGTTCGGCGATGCTCTCCAGCAGGAGCGTGCGGCCTATCTCGCTGTCGACCGCGTACCTCTCCGCCTTGGGCCTGGTCCTCGGACGCGTGTCCTCGTCGCTGCCGCTCATGATCAGCCTGTCCCCCTCGTAGTACCCGATGGTCTTCCTGCGGTGGGTCCCCGACTTGCGCTCCGGGTCCCAGAACGGGATGTCCAGGCACCTGTACCTCGTGCCCCTGAGCGTGACGTCGATCTCCCTGGGCTCCAGTCCGGTGACTTCGACGAACTCGTCCCAGTCCATCCCCCGGAGCTGCTCCATCGTGTACCCCCTCTCCAGGACGGCGGATATCGTCGAAGCCCTTGCCATGCTAGCTATATGTAATTTTTAGTATAACTATGTTTGTTCCGTGACGAACCGCGCGGACGGTTAGCCTCGGAAGCGGGACGGGTGGATGGCCAGATGTCCGGAGAATAGGATTGGACGAGGATCGCCTGCGACTCTTTGCACGGCCTAGTTAAACAAAACTCGGGAGATTAGG
>JAUNYA010000156.1 GCA_030539565.1 Thermoplasmata archaeon
CTACGACGTCAAGACCGTCAAGCCCACCCAGGAGTACCTCGAGGTCTACGACAAGGCCGTCGCGTCCCTGAGGGACTTCGGCCTCGACATCAAGCACTGATAAACGCCCAAACGCGGGGGCGGAAGCAAACCGGTTTCCTCCCGACCGCCCCCGCACCAACCCCTTAGGCCCGGCATCCGGGCGATTCGAGAAACCATACCGAAGCAGGAGGGCGCCCACCACCAGTGAAAGCAGGAGCGTCCCCCGTTCTGCAGAGGGAACGGGTCCGGTCCGATTCTCCGGCCCCTCAAAGTTCTTTCATCCAAGGTTCAAAAGGTAGGAGCGGTAGCTATGGCTTTCGAGAACGAGAACAAGATCCTGCACGACGCGCTCGTGTCCTGCAAGGTGCCCGAGATTGAGAACGCGGTCGAGACGGCGAGATCCGCCGGCATGCCCGCCAACGACATCATAGCGTCCCTCGGCGACGCGATGTCCGACGTCGGCGTGATGTTCGAGAGGGGGAAGCTCTTCCTCCCGCACGTGCTGAGCGCCGCCAACGGCATGAAGAAGGCCATGGAGGTGCTCGGGCCAGAGCTCTCAGCGGGCGAGGGATCCGACGCTAGCATGCCCTCCGTAGTGATGGGCACCGTCGAGGGCGACGTCCACGACATCGGGAAGTCCATATGCTCGACGATGCTGCAGTGCGCCGGCTTCGAGGTCCACGACCTCGGAAGGGACGTGCCGACTCCGAAGTTCGTCGAGGAGGTCAGGGGAGGATGCACATTCTGCGGGATGTCCGCGCTCATGACCACGACGATGACCGTGCAGAAGACGGTAATCGACGAGATCGCCAAGGCCGGGCTCCGCGACAATGTGACGATAATGGTCGGCGGCGCGCCGGTCACGCAGGCCTACTGCGAGAAGATCGGGGCCGACATCTACGGCGAGTCCGCGTCGGAGACCACCAGGAAGGCCAGCCAGATCGCCTCCGGAGAGTGAACCCTTGGCGTTCTACACCAGGATGGGGGACGGCAAGAGGGTCGAGATGACCCGCGAGGCCGCCCTCGACGACATCAACGCCGGCTCCGCCGACGCCGCCGACATGGGCGGCATCCCCGTGCTCTCCGCGGACGACGTTGACGCGATACTGGAGATCATATCCTGCCCCGACAGGGTCGTCGGCGTCAGGCCGGGATGCGAGGTCCCCCTGACCTACGATATCGGGCAGCTCGATTTCACGGGAGACAACGGGAACTCCGGGAACGGTGTGGACATGGGGAGGCTGGAGGCCGCCCTGCTCCACGAGAGGGCGCTGGGCGCGGACACGTTCGAGCTCGCCCACGCCGACTACTCGATCAAGCCCGTCAAGCCGGTCATAGCCAACGAGATGCAGGCGATGGAGGAGATCCAGAACGAGATCGTCGCCCCGTTCTTCTACGGCGCCATGCCCAACATGGGACTGTACTACGCTCCCGACGGGCCCTACGGCAACCCGGCCGACCTCATGAGGGAGTTCAGGATGGAGGAGTCCATGGCCTCCTCCGAGGCGGCCGCCGAGCACATGGCCCGCGACATAGAGTACGTGTCCGTCAGGCTGATCAACGCCGGGGCGGACGGGTTCAACTTCGACACCACCGCCTCCGCCGGGGACGCCGACTTCGTCGGGACCCTGAAGGGAGTGGAGGCCCTGCGCAAGGCCTGCCCCGACGCCTATATCAACATGGGAATGGCGGGAGAGTGCGTCATGGGGATCCACGGGATGATAGAGTACGACGGCCAGGTCGTGGCCGGGCTGTACCCGCACCAGCAGGCCAAGCTGGCCAAGAAGGCGGGAGCCAACGTCTTCGGGCCCGTGTGCAACACCAACACCTCCAAGAGCCTCGCATGGAACCTCGG
>JAUNYA010000157.1 GCA_030539565.1 Thermoplasmata archaeon
AATCCCTTCGAGTACGATGAGAATGTCTAATACCAGAAATGGGCTGTTTTGGTATTCGGAACGGCTGTGAAGGTGGTTTCTTCCGACTAAAAGGGGTTCACAGCTCTCTGTGATTCAGCGATTGCCGATTGTCTGAATGCGCTTGGGACGCACGAAGCCTAAGATTGTAATTCGGAAGAAGGAAGATGGCGGTGCTCCCGCACCGCCGTTTGATTCAGTGCGACGTGACGACGAAGGTTCCGTCGGTGGTTACGTCGTAGCTCCCGCTCAGGTTCCCGATGAACGTGTCGATGAACTCCTGGTGGAGCTTCTCGCCGTAGTCCTCGCCGAATATGTCGGGGTAGAAGATCGCCGCGATGTACGCCACCCTGATGGGTGCCGGCACGTTCGCGTTGATCAGCACGAAGTTCCCGTCCTCGTACGCCTGCAGGTTGGTGAAGTTGGTCGAGTACGTGGAGTACTCCGCTGCCGCGTCCACCTGCCCGTATCCGAGCGAGGTCGAGTGGATGATGTAGTCGAAGTCGTAGGCGTACAGCCAGTCCATCCCGGCTGTCCAGGATGTGTATGTCGTATCGGCGGTGATGACGTTGACGCCGCCCGCAAGGACCGGGATCTGGTAGTACTCCGAGGAGACTCCGGAGACGTTGCTGGTCCTGTTGGTGGCGATGCAGGTGACCTTGGTGGTCACGGAGCTGACCTTGTCGGCCACGTCGGAAAGGATGGAGTCGCAGAACCTCACGTACTCGTTGGCCTCGTCCTCGAGTCCGAGGAGGTACCCCATGGTCAGGGTGCCCATCATGGACTCCAGGCCGCTCTCGCCGCCGTCCACGTTGAATCTGACGACGCTGACTCCGGATGCTACAACCTCCGCCTCGTTGGTGACGTAGCGGGAGGACGTGGAGGTCACGAGGACGGTGTCCGCGTCCGCGACTGTCGAGATCAGGCTGATGCTCGGCACGGTGGTGGAGCTGCCCCTGACGGATGTGATCGAGCTCACGTCGGAGTATAGGGGGTCGTCGCTGTCCGAGAGGGCTATGCCCACAATCTTGCTCTCGGCGCCCAGGGTCTTCAGTCCGAGGACCACGTTGTCGCCGACCGCAATCACGTTCTTGATAGGGTAGGAAATGGAGGATGTGACGAGCTCCCCGCTGCTGAGGTACGCATAGTTGATGGTCATCGCCTCGCGGTTAACCATTCTCTGTACCATCTCGACATCAGCCTCGGTGATGCTGCCGTCGCAGTTCGCGTCGGCCAGAGGGTAGTCTGTCTTCCAGTCCAGGTTCTGCTCGATGATCTCGTTTAGCTTGTCTATGTCCTGCTCGTCCAGATAGTCGTCGTTGTTCGCGTTGCCCATGATGAGCAGGCGTCCCTCCAGGTTGGAGGAGCGGTATTCGGAGTCGTCCCCGTTGTTGAGGAGGAAATAGGCTCCGACACCAGCCACGACGATGATGACGGCAACGACAACGGCAATGATCTTGTTGTCTGCCATGATATCACTTGGATGTATCGTCCAATCGGTAAACGCCTGATTCATGTTATAATTTTATGTCCACTCGGACCGCCTCTGGCGAATCAGCAGGATGATGAACCGAGGGCATCCGATGAGTGCCGTGAGCACGCCGACGGGCAGCCCGCCCAGACTCCTTGCCGCGCACTCGGCCACAAGCAGGAGGAGCGCCCCGACGAGCCCCGACGATATGCAGAGATTCCTGGTACCGGAGCCGCAGAACAGCCTCGCTATATGGGGAGCCACAAGCCCCACGAAACCTATCGTCCCGGTCAGGCACACGGTCGAGGCTATCGTGAGGGAGATCACGATCATCGTGACAATCCTCGTGCGCCCGGGGTCCACGCCCATGGAGTGGGCCAT
>JAUNYA010000037.1 GCA_030539565.1 Thermoplasmata archaeon
CGAACTCCTCCCAGGTGATCACGTCGAGCCTGTTGTTCTTGCCCTTCGTGAACTGTACGCCCTCGGTTCCCTTGACCTTGCCGGGCTTGAGTCCCTTGTTCTTGGCGATTGCCTGTGCTTTCTTAATGTCGATTTTTTCCATGACTATGGTATCATCCCCCCTTAGTCTGGGAATTTTAAGACTATTTAAAATATAAAAACGTTCGTCCAGATATAGCCAGATATGTACGATGTTATGTCCATCGTGCATCCAATGGATTCAAGTCTGAAAAGGTGCCAGATTGTCCGGGCACGGTTTAAGGTCGAACATTCTTCAATCGCAACCTCATCACAACCAATATCAACCTTGGGAGACTAGCATCCAGCATGACTCAGGTGGGCAGGATGCTGCTCAGGTCGTCCCAGACGGAGGACACCTCCCCGGACGACGGGATCGTCCTGGGAAGGGCGCTGGCTATGGATCACAAGAGGGTGATCGTGGCACGCGACACCATGCGCGGCAGCAGGATGATGTCCGAGGCCGTGATCTCCGGACTCCTATTCCAGGGGGCCGACGTCATCGACGCCGGTGTTCTCAGCGCGCCCGCCGCCGCCATGGCCGCCTCGGGGGCCGACTGCGCCGTGTACGTCGCCGGACGCACGGGCAGGATGAGCGGATACTACCTGATGAACCGCGACGGCGGCATGTTCCGCGACGAGCAGATCCGCCACATGGACCTCGTGTTCCAGAACCCGCCCAAGCCGCCCTGCCACGAGGGCCTGGGATCCCTGACGTACCGCGACGGGGTCACCGAGGAGTTCAACGGACGCGTCATGGCAGACCTCAAGGGAGGCGTGAAGTGCTCCGTCATCGTGGACTGCAGATGCGGCACCGCTGCCGACTCGCTGCCGCAGATCCTCAACCGCATCGGGGCCGACGTCCTGACCATCAACTCGCAGCGCGATCCGGACTTCCGTCCGGCTGCTGGCACATCGGAGGAGAGCGACACCTCGACCCTCGAGGACATCGTCGTCGCCAACCCCGGGAGCATCGGCATCCGCATCAACGAAATCGGGACCTCGCTCAGGGTGATAGACGAGATCGGCATGCTCCTCGCGCCCGAGGAGGTCTTCGCGCTCCTCATCCTCTACCTCAAGCCCAAGACCATAGCGGTCACTGCCGATGCACCATCGCTCATCGGCGAGGTCTTCCACGGCACCGTTACGGCGGAGGTCTCGACGCCCGCGGAGGGCGAGCCCGCCGGCGAGATGATCCTCACCAGGGACAACGCCGCCGACGTGTGCGACGCCGTCAGCAAGGGCGCGGATCTTGGATACTACCGCGGGAGCATCATCTTCGGGGGCACCGCCGCCATCGGGGACGGGATCCGCGCGGCATCGCTCGTCGTCCAGATGGCCGGGGACAACAGCCTCCACACGATCCGCGAGTCCTTCCCCGCCTACCTGCGCGAGACGAAGGAGTTCCCCTGCGACATGAAGGCCGACGCGTTCAGGCGCGCGGTCGAGGAGAACCTCGGGGCGCTGGCGGACAGGTGCGCCCAGTACGGCGACGAGTTCCGCGTGACGATGGACGGCGGATGGTTCCTCATACGCCACGAATCCGACAGGGAGGGCGGGATCGTCGAGATCGTCGCCGAGTCCAGGGACAAGGCGTACATCGTCGGCCTGATGGAGGTCGCCGAGGAGCTGGCCGAGGCCGTCCTCAGGACCGGTGCCTGAATCCTCGGTAGATTATCTCGAGCTCGATGGGCTCGCCGCGCGAGTTGTAGGCTCTCCAGCTGGTCCTGTCGTAGGGCTGGCAGGTTATGAAGTGGATTCCGCCGGTGTTCCTGAAGAAGTCCTTGTCCGCGTCCGAGGGCTCGTTCGAGTACCCCGGATGGGAGTGGGCGGAGCCGGCGAGGCTGTAGTCTATCGGCGCCATCCACTGGTTGAGGAAGCTGTGCGAGTCCCCGTACACCGTGCCCGGGAGCATGACGATCTCCGAGATGATCCCGTCGATCTCCCTGACCATGCACAGGAACTCGTCGGGGTATGTGGATCTCGCAGCCTCGTTGAAGGCGTCGATGAAGTCCACGTCCACCCCACGTATGGTGTCGCTCATAGGGTGTTCACCAGCTTGTCCCTGACGCGCGAGTAGAAGTCGGTGTTGAAGCGGATGAACCTGGCCTTCCTCTCGGACATCATGAACTCGACCCTGGCGTGCCCCTCCATGTATATCTCATCCTGGCCGTCCAGGACTATGAGGCAACCCTTGTCCAGCACGTTCTCGACGGTGACCTTCGATGTGGCGGGCACCACGAACGGGCGGGAGCTGAACTTGAACGCCGCCATGGGCACGACCATGAGCGCGTTGACCTTCGGATCCATGTACGGGGCGCCGAGGGACATGGCGTAGCAGGTGGAGCCCGTGGGGGTCGAGACGAGTATCCCGTCGGACCTGAGCTCCGACGCGAGCACATCGTCCACGTAGACCCTGAAGTGGCGTATCTTGGCGACGGTGTCGGTGTGGACCACGGCCTCGTTCACCGAGTCCTTCAGGTACTCGCCGTTGTAGAAGCAGGCGAGCTTGAACCTGGTCTCCACGATGTAGTCCTCCGCCAGGAGCCTCTCCAGGCCCTCGCGGATGGCGTTGTTCTCTATCTCGGCCAGGAACCCGACGCTTCCGCCGTTGACGCCGACGATGACCGCGTCGGTGGACTGGAGGGCGCGCAGGATGGTCCCGTCCCCTCCCACGACGATGACGATGTCGGCGTTCATCCTCGACAGCGGTATCCCCGGCACCCCCAGCGCCTCGGCGATGCCCGTGTCCACGCAGAAGTCCACGCCGGACTCGCGGAGGAACTCCACGACCTCCCCGGCAGGCTTGATGATGTTCCCGATCTGGGCGTTCGCGTAGACGCCGTACCTGTGCTCGGCGCGGTGGATCCTGTGCCTGGCTATGATGTCGTAGACGCGGTCGTCGCCCACCGCCAGGAAGTTCGAGCGGTGCTCCAGGTCGAAGGGCATCTCGAGGACGTTGTTGTCCAGGTCGTAGACCTCCCCTCCCGCCTCCCTGAGGATGATCGTGCTCGCGGCGATGTCCACGATGCGCACGGAGCGGGTGTACTTCTCGGCCTTCATGAAGAACCCGTCCGCCTCGCCCTCGGCGACGATCTCCATCTCCAGGGACGCGCATCCCAGCGAGCGGGACGAGCGGACGAACTTCGCCACCGTGAAGGCGTCCGGGTGCGCCCCGTTCCCCTCGTAGATCATCAGGAACAGGTCGTCCGGGACGGCCTTCCTCACGTGGATGGGCCTGCCGTTCTTGAACGCCCCCTTGCCCTTCTCGGCGCAGATGACGTCGCCGGTCGCGAGGTTCCTCAGGTATCCGAGGCGGATGTCCGACAGGTGGGACTTGCCCACGGCGAGGGACACGGTGTAGTAGGGGAGGCCGGCGATGGCGTTGGACGTGCCGTCGATGGGGTCCATAACGAGGACCTCATCGCCGCCGTTGTCCACGTAGCCGATCTCCTCGCTGAGGACGTTCAGGGGCAGGTGGTTCCTCTCGATGTACATCAGGGCTGCGTTCTCGGCGACCTTGTCCACCTGGGACGAGTACGTCCCGTCCGCGCCCATGCACACCTTCTTCCCCCTCTCCTCGGAGGAGGGGATCTTCTCGACCGCCTCCTGGACGGCGTCGGCTATCGCCGACAGGTCCTCCATCGTGATCATGCCGCCCCGTAGGCACTATCCCTTAATAGGAGGTGCCCCTAGAATCGGCCATGGAAGCGCTGGGACCCGAGGGAGTCTACGAGGATCGCGGGAGGCTGTACACCGTTTCGGCCTGCCCGGGGCGGAGGGTCTACGGGGAGCGCCTGCTGAACTCCGGCGGGACCGAGTACCGCGAGTGGGACCCCCACAGGAGCAAGCTCGCCGCGTACATCGCCGTTGGCGGAAGGGACATCCCCCTCTCCAGGGGCTCGGGGGTGCTCTACCTCGGCGCGTCCAGCGGGACGACGCCGTCCCACGTGGCGGACATCGTCCGCGACGGGAGGGTGGTCTGCGTGGAGTTCGCGCCCAGGATGTTCAGGGAGCTCGTGAGGAACTGCGAGGGCAGGTCCAACATGATGCCCGTCCTCGGGGATGCCACCAAGCCCTCCGAGTACTCCATGTTCGCGGAAGGGGTAACCGTCGTCTACCAGGACGTGGCACAGAAGAGGCAGGCGGACATCGCCTGCGACAACATGGACTTCTACAACGCGGAGTGGGGCATGGTCGCCGTGAAGGCCAGATCGGAGGATGTCACCGCACCGCCCGAGAGGATCTTCGACGAAGCGGAGTCGCGCATCCGCGAGAGGGGCTACCGCATCGTCGATGCGAGGGGACTCGGACAGTACGAGAAGGACCACGAGATGATCGTGTTCAGGAGGCAGCGAGGATGCCCAGGACGTGCTACGCCGTGGCCTTCCGCGGGGACGAGTTCCTGATGGTCTGGCACATGCGCCGCAAGGGATGGGAGATGCCAGGCGGTCACATCGAGTCCGGGGAGTCCCCGGAGCAGGCCGCCGCCCGCGAGTTCCGCGAGGAGTCGGGCTACTCGATCGAGGTCGTGGAGACCAGGGACCTGGGACACTGCTACGTCTGCGCCGCGGTCCTCGGCGACCGCGTCTCCGAATCCTGCGAGATGGAGGTCCGCATGTTCTCGAAGCTCCCCGCCGAGCTGTCGTTCGACAGGGACGAGTACGAGGACACCGTGCCCTGGGCCAAAGCGGCCGTTCGGCGCGCCTCCAGACAACGCGCGCGTTAAGGACGCGTGCCATTCTTTAAATACACATTCCGCATCGGCGCTCTCAGCCTCGCCGCCATAGATTGGAGGATCAATACATGGCAAGAATGCACACAAGAAGAAAGGGAAAATCCGGCTCCACCCGCCCGATGATCTCCGAGAACCCCGCCTGGGTTCCTCTCAACGCCACCGAGATTGAGGACCTGGTCGAGAAGCTCGGAAAGGACGGAATGCTCTCCGCAAGGATCGGGCTCGTCCTCAGGGACCAGTACGGAGTGCCCAACGTCAAGCTCGCCACAGGCAAGAGCATCACCCAGATCATGGAGGAGAAGGGCGTCGCGTCCTCTCTGCCCGAGGATCTGGCCAACCTCATGAGGCGCGCCATCGACCTGAACGTCCACCTCAGGGACAACAAGGGAGATGTCTCCAACAAGAGGGGTCTCAACATGATCGAGGCCAAGATCAGGAGGCTCGAGCGCTACTACAAGAGGATCGGAACTCTTCCGGCAGACTGGAAGTACTCCCTCAGCAACGCGGAGCTCATGCTTAAGTGAGTCCATATGGACGAACTTCCGCCCAAACTACTTTCCACTTTATCACAAGCCGCGGACCTGGTCCGCGGCCACCGCTTCATACAGGTGTTCTCCCACTTCGACGCCGACGGCGTGTCCTCGGCGGCCATCCTTGCGAAGGCGCTGATGCGCGAGGGCAAGGAGTTCAGGGTGACCCTGTTCACGACCCTGAACGACTACAACATGAACGTCATCCGCTCCACCAAGGCGGACTGCATCATAGTCTCGGATCTCGGCGCGTCCTACATCGACCAGCTCGACGAGCTGGAGACGCCCGTGGTCGTGCTGGACCACCACACGATCATCTCCGAGGCAAAGCGCGTGGTCTACGCGAACCCGCATCTCTACGGGATCGACGGCATGACATCCGGATGCGGGGCGACCATGTGCCTGCTGTTCGCGGTCACGCTCAGTGAGTCCAACTGGGACCTGGTGCAGATCGCGTTCGCGGGGATCGCCGGGGACAGACAGCACATCAACGGGCTGTCCGGCCTGAACGTCCACCTCCTGGAGGAGGGGACAAGGCGCGGCTTCGTCACGAAGATCCCCGGATCGCTCATACCCTCGGGCAACCTGATGACCCGCCTCTATCTGGACACCGACCCCTACATCCGCGGGGTCAGCGGCAGCGTCGAGGGGGTCGCGAAGCTCCTGGAGGACGCCGGGATCCCCAACGACAAGTCGTTCTCGGACCTGACCGACGAGGAGAGGAGGACGCTGTCCTCGCTCATCGCCGTGAGGATGGCCGAGCAGGGCGTTCAACTCTCTTCGATGAACGAGATCGCCCGCGACCGCTACATGCTGAAGGACTGGAGCATGGACGCCGAGCATCTGGCGTCGCTCCTGAACAGCTGCGGGCGCTCCGGGATCGGAGGCGCCGGAATCGCGGCGGGGATGGGCGACGAGAGGTGCCTGAAGATGGCCGAGGAGGTCGACGACGAATCCGCCAAGGAGCTCGTGAAGGCCATGAGGGACCTCGACGAGAGGGGCCTCACCCAGGCCGAGCACTTCCAGTGGTTCGACTCCACCGACTCGGGATTCACCGGCATGCTCTGCGGCATATCCATGCAGTCCACCGCCGACCCGGACAAGCCGACCATCGGCATGAACCGCTCCGGCGACCCCGTGAACATCTCCTCCAGGGGGATGTGGGGGCAGCTCGACAGGGGGATCGACCTCGCGGCTGCCATGCGCGAGGCGTGCGCTTCCGTCGGGGGATCCGGAGGCGGACACAAGATCGCCGCCGGCGGGTCCGTGCCCGCAGACTCTGTCGACCAGTTCCTGAAGAACCTGGACGGCATCCTGGCCGCCCAGCTCGAAGCCGGGAAGAAGGCCTGAATTATCAGCGCCAGCCGACCTCGACCTCGTCCGTCCTGAACCTCTGGCGGACGAGAGTCTCCGGCACGGTCATCCTGACCCCGGAGTTGTGCATCTCCGCCCCGAGCCAGGCTATCATCGCGCCGTTGTCCCTGCAGAACTGCCTGTCGGGGACGAACATCTCCGCCCCGCGGGCGTGGGCCATGTCCTCGACCATGTCCCTCAGGCGAGAGTTCTGGGCGACTCCTCCGCCGAGAAGCACCTCCTTCTTCCCGATGTGCGCCATGGCGCGCTCGGTGACCTCGGTGAGCATGGCGAACGCGGTCTCCTGGACGGAGAACGCGATGTCCTCCAGCGGGACGCCCTTGTTGTGAAGGGCGACAGCGGCGGTTATCATCCCCGAGAAGGCGACATCCATCCCCTTGACCGAGTACGGCAGCTCGTGGTACTCGGTGCCCTCCTTGGCCAGCTTCTCTATGGTGGGTCCGGCGTAGAATCCCAGGCCCAGGTCTCTGCCGAGCTTGTCCAGCATGTTCCCGATGCCGATGTCCTGCGTCTCCCCGAAGATCCTGTAGCGGCCCTCGGCGAAGGCGATGACCTGCGTGTTGCCCCCGGATGCGTACAGAAGGGCGGGATCCCTGCAGCCTGTGAGCGCCCTTCCGATCTCGATGTGGGCGATGCAGTGGTTCACCCCGATTATGGGGAGGTTCCTCATGCACGCGAAGGCCCTCGCGGCGGTCGCGGCGACCCTGAGGCACGGCCCCAGGCCGGGACCCATGGAGAATGAAACCAGATCTATGTCCTCCGGACCGAGCCCGGCGGCGTCCAGCGCCCTGGACATGACGTCCGCGGCGACGTCCGCGTGGTGGTTGGCGGCCTCGCGGGGATGCAGTCCCCCTGACGGGGGGCGGAACATGTCCAGCTCGTTGGCCAGCACGTTGCACTCGGAATCCACGATCCCCGCGCCCAGCGTGTGGGCCGTCCCCTCTATGCCAAGAGTTATCATTCAACCGCCTCGGATCAGTCCGCTCTCCCTCTTGGCCCTGGTCTTCGCGGCGTACGCGTCGGTTATGAAGTCGTCGTACGTCGCATGGGTCTCGTCGAGGGACGTGATTCCGAAGGTGGCATGGAGATTGTAAGGCTTGCCCTCGCCCGCCTCCTCAAGGAGCTCGTTGAGACGCGCCATCACGCCGCACAGCACGCCGATGCCCTCCCCGCGGTACATGACGACGAACTCGTCCCACCTGTACCTGGCGGGCTCGCACGGGGTCTCCCCGCAGGCCTCCACGAGGGCCCTACCGACGGCCTTGAGGATCTCGTCGCCCTCGGCGTGGCCGTACCTGTCGTTGAGCCTCTTGAAGCGGTCGATGTCCATCAGGGCCACGGAGAAAGGCTCCGGGCGGTCCCCGATGGCTCCGCGGACACGGGCCTCGATCCTGTTGGCGTTGCCGATCTGCGTCAGCGGATCCATGGTGATCAGGGTCATCTGGAGGTTGATGTACACGACGAGGCAGCCGAGGGTGACGCCCATGGACAGGAACGGGATATCGAACGCCACGCACTGGGCGAACCCGAACGCCAGGACCGGGAACGCGAACAGCGCCAGCAGCATGTTGCCCCTCCTGTCGTAGGAGGTCTCCGCGCGCAGGGCGTCCCGGATCGACCCGATGGCGACGGCCAGGGGCGGGATGCACTCCATCACCATGATGACGACGAACAGCGGCCCGGCGGTGTACATCCCGTGCTCGTCTATCTCGAAGAACAGGCCGGTGAACACGTTGCTCGCGATCACGACGACCGTCAGCAGGAAGAAGGCCTCCCAGAACAAGTTGTGGTCCGGATGGGTGACGCCGTACCTGTGCCTCATGACGTTGCAGAAGCGGACCCACAGGTAGCTGACGGTCGCCAGGCACACCAGGTTGCCCATGGCCGCCGCGTAGTGGGCCGAGTTGGACTGGTCCAGGAAATCGTCCTCTATGGCGCCGGCGTACAGGTCGCAGAAGATCATGACGGTCGCGACGGCCACCATCTGGCGGAACGTGCGACGGCTCCTGCTCCTCTCTCCGGTGGACACGTCGCTGACGAGGAGGATCAGCATCACGGTGATGCAAAACACGTTGATGCCCGCGTAGAGCGCCGCGTCGGCCTCGATCATCTGGTCCACCTTATCCCCTGGGACTCGTAGTGCGAGCGCTTGTCCCTGTACATGTTCGCATCGGCCTGGTCGAACACCGCCCTGGCGTTCGGCTGGCCGTTGTACTCGGACGTCCCGATGCTCAGCCTCAGCTCGTACGGCAGCGTTTCGCTCAATGCTTCCATCCCAGCGCGTATGTCCGCGCAGATCCCCTCGAACTCCTCGGCGGTCCCGTGGTCCCTGGCGAGCAGGAACTCGTCCCCGCCGTACTTGGCTATGAAGCACCCCCTCCCCTCGCAGGCGTCCGTGAGGACGCGGGCGACCATGGCGAGCGCCCTGTCGCCGGTGCCGGGGGGGGGTTCGCCGCCACGATGGCGGTGAAGTGGTCCAGGTCCATGACCGCCAGGTGGAGGATCCCTCCCCAGTTGCGGCACTCGTCGAACCTGGACTCGAGGTATACCCCCATCCTGAAGCGGTTGCTCAGTCCGGTGATCGGGTCCTCCGTGATCTTCATGTTCTGCGTGTTGATGTAGACGACGAGGAGGCTCAGGGTGAGCCCGATGGCCAGCGCGGGGAGGTCGTACCAGAGGATCTGGACCACCGCGCATCCGACCAGCGGGAGTATGAACCCCGCCAGGGTGGCCTCCCTCATGATCTCCGACCTGCGGTGGGAGCGCGCCATCCTCCACATGGACTCCAGCGTGACGACGATCACGGGGAGCGAGACGATGAGCGTGTACAGGCCGTGGAGCGGGCCGCGGGTGTAGACGCCGGACGAGTCTATCGAGATGTACGCGCCGGTTCCCATGGACGTTATGCACATGGCGATCGCCAGGATCGCGGGTAGGACCCACGGGACGAGCATCCTTCCCTTGGGGAAGTCGGCGTGGGACGCGCGGTAGTGCATCGCCCAGAGCAGATAGGTCATGGACTCGGACACCGTGTAGATGATGTTTACCGCCCAGGACGCCGAGGCGCCGTACGACCCGTCGTAGGTGAACCCCCAGAGGATGTCGGAGCAGACGGTGGCGATGCTGGCCAGCAGGGTCCAGCGGAACATCCTCTGGACGTTGCTGTTGTCGCGGGTGTACAGCACGCTGCCGTACAGAACGACGAGCAGCATGAGGCAGAAGATGCCCATGCCCTCGTAGAACGTGATCTCCGTCCGAATCCCCCCTGTGCGCCCGTACGCGCGAATTCTAGCAGGGTGATAGGGATTGGATAAATTATCCTTTCAGTACGAACGCATCCTGACGATGCTCCTTTCTGTACCATGGTCGGCCCACACAGGCCGAACGAGAGCGCACCGACATCAGGATGCCCCGAATCGGCGACCCTGGACCGACGCCAGCGACCGGAACGGACGGCGGACTGTTGCTGAATAGCACTTGTCACCAAAACATATAAGAATGAAAAGAGTATCGAGGTGTCGCTGGGCTCGTGGTCTAGGGGTTATGACGTCGCCTTGACATGGCGGAGGTCGCCGGTTCAAATCCGGCCGGGCCCACCAGCTTTCTTCCATCCTTCATCCGTCCCAGTGTCCACGCTTCGCACTCCGCGGTGTACATCCGTATCGCCCGAATGCTCTTTTCCGAACATTCGAGCCTTTCTAGGAAGTATTAAAAAACAACAGCATCATAAGCTAGCATGCTGGGATTGAGCACAAATGTTCAACCGTGCCCGTCTGGGTGCATCGGATCAGCGTGCGTCATGCCGGCTTCTCTGATCATCCAACGGCGGTTCCCGCAGCCCTGCGGCCTCTGCCAGGGGTTGTGATATTCTGACCATTGAAGAGACAGTAACAGACATCGTGACGCCCATCAACACGTGGGTCTGGTACGCTGCCTTCGTCTTCCTCATCGGCCTCGGAATCCTCTTCACCATCAAGCTGAAGGGACTCCAGATCCTCAAGATCCGCGAGACCAGCCGTCTCGCCATCACTGGGAGGGAGGACGGTAAGGGACAGAGCACCGTATCATCGTTCGAGGCGTTCTGCATCGGGCTCGGCGCCCGTGTGGGCGTCGGTAACATCGCCGGAGTCGCCGGTGCCATCGCCGTGGGCGGGCCCGGAGCGGTCTTCTGGATGTGGATCTTCGCGATCATCGGATCCGCGAGCAGCTTCATGGAGTCCACGCTCTCGCAGATGTTCAAGGA
>JAUNYA010000158.1 GCA_030539565.1 Thermoplasmata archaeon
CAGAAGTTTCCGAACATCGACACTATACACTCAGGATGATTCGACCGTTCCTGATGCGTTACGGCTCTTGCGCGGCTTCTTGTCCTTGCTCCCCGGCGGCCTTCCGCGACGCTTCCCGTTGGCCGTGATGGTGCCGTTCGGAACCGTCGGTTTGGAGACCAGGCCCAACTTCTCGACCGCTTCCGCATCGACCAGGGCGATGCGCCTCACCTTCCAATCCCCGTCGCCCACGCGCGTCATCTTGAGGCGCTCCAGGAGGCCCATGGCGTCGCCGTAGGTCCCGTTGTCCAGCAGCCCCCTATCACCCATGTGGGCCAGCATCCTCGACCCCATGAGGTTGGCCAGGAAGTCCACGAAGTCGCTGCCCATGACCGAGTACTCCGAGTTCTCGCGCGTGTCGTCCATGGCCTGGCCCTGCTTCCTGAACCTGAACATGAGCTCGATGAGCCAGCGGTCGTCGTAGATGGAGTAGACGAGCTCCGGGTCGAGGTCGGCGTTGGACATGAACGTGATGGTCCCGAACCCCCTGCGCAGCTCGTCGAAATCGGGATCCAGGCCGTCCGGGCGGGTGTTCAGGTACTCGGTCTCCTCCGACACGGCCTCCTCCGGATCCCTGAACGAGTACAGCCACCTGTCCTCCGAGATCCTGACCTTGCGGCAGGGTATCTTCCTCCTGCCCTTCAGCACCCCGTCGAAGCTGTACATGTCATGCTCCGCGATGACGTCGCTGCCCCTCCGGATCGGGACCAGCCATCTGATCTCCGGGCGTCCCTCCGTCGCCTCGGCGACCGCGCTCGGCAGGAATCCCCTGTCGGCGACGATGAGGCCCCTGTCGATGCCGTTGTCCTCGATGAACGACTTGACCGCCCTGGCGTCCTGCATGTTGCCCGGATACACCGAAGCGCACACGGGCTCGCGCCTGGTGGCGTTGTAGGCGTACATCACCAGGATATCCTGCCTCTTGGTGAGCTTCGTCTTGCGGGAGACGGCCGACAGGGAGTTCACCGAGCTGTCGTCGTGCTGCAGCGTCCCGTCGATCACCAGCGTGTCGTCCCTGCCGACGGTCTTCACACGTCCGCGCATGAAGTCCGAGATGCGCTTGCAACTCCTGCCCAGGTTCCTCAGGAAATCGCTGACGGCGGTCCTCTGGAGGTTGACGTGCGGATACATCTCGGTCAGGTACGTCTCCTCGTACTGGCGCCTGAGCAGACGGTCGCTGATGCCCTCGTAGCAGCATCTGAGGACCGCCATGATGTAAATCCTCAGCGCGTCGTCCCCGCTGTAATGGCGCCTCAGGTCCTCCAGGATATCCTTGGACAGGCGGTCGCACAGCGCCACATTGGCCCAGTCCTTCACATCGACCTCCCCCTCGTCCCCGAGGGGGGCTATGTCGTCCAGCGGGACGTACGCCCCGTTCTCGATATGGCCCACAATCGGACCGTCGATGGGGACCCTCCTCGCCTTCCCGTTCTCCCGGGGGACGTACCTGCACCCCAGCCTCTGACGGACCGCGTACCTGCCGGTCTTGCTGGACAGGACCACCGTGTTGGGAGGTCTGGGCACCTTGCGTACGTCTTCCGGGACGGCCATGTCGATCGTGAAATGTATAGGCATAATAATATTAATACCTTCTTACTTATGCACTATACACAGGTGTTTTGCTCCCGTTCTGGAAAGGTTTTCCGAGGTCAGAAAAGGCTGTTCGGCCATGCATCGGGGGTGCTGTATAGCGATCTACGGCCCCGATCCAGCTATAATCGGCGAAATCGGAGCAGAATGCTCACAAAAGGGTCGCTGGGATGTCAGAATGTATAGGTTTTTGCTCGGAAACTTCTG
>JAUNYA010000159.1 GCA_030539565.1 Thermoplasmata archaeon
GCAGAGGGGAGACTCGAAATACGAGTTCGTCCACGCCGACGATCCGGACTTCAAGCCTCACCTATGCGCGAGTTGGTAACTAGGCTCAGCCCTTAATCCTGCCCTCGATCTCGACGCCCAGCTTCTCGAAGATGTCCCTCTGGGCCTTCGTGACCTCGTTCAGGCGCCACTTGCCCCCGATCTGCGAGATCTTCAGCTTGCCCAGAGTCCTCAGGACGTCCTTGGCGCACATCCTGTCCGTCATGCCCGCGTCCCTCATCCTGTTCAGCAGGTCCGTCCTGATCCTCAGCGACAGGAGATTGATCAGCAGCCCGCCCTCCATCGAGTCGTGGTCGGACTTGCCCTTGACCGCCGGCTCCAGGTCCGACTTGAGCTCGGAGAAGTCGTACTCCACGTCGTTGCGCTGCCTGTACCTCGCGAAGATGACGATCCACGCTTCATCCGAGGTCGTCAGGAACACGAACCTCCCGCACGAGTTCTCCCTCAGGGAGATCGCGTTGCGCCTGCGCTTCGTCGCCGTCATGCCGTCCGGCCCCTCGGAGTACTCCAGCAGGGATGCGTACTTCTCGTACGTGCGCGGAAGGTCGTTCTCTTCGAACTCCTCCCAGGGCGTCGACGCGGCCAGCTTCTCCAGCTCCTTCAGGCGCCTGTACAGGGTCGCAGTCTCGTCGGTTCTGGTCTCGTCGTCCTGGATAACGAGGGCGCGGAGGGTCCGCTCCCCCGAGTCCGCGGTCTTCTCGAACCCGTCGCTCCCGACGAGCACCCGCGTCTCGTAGGCGCGGACCACCGAGTCGTTCAGGATCTCCGTGTTCAGCGGCGAGAGGATGTGCTCCACGCTCTCGGACACCAGCAGCTTGAAGATCGCGTTCTTCGCCGGCACCGGCATCGTGAATCCCGAGTCCAGGCCCATCATGTGGACCACGTTGGAGTGGCTGAAGAACCCTCTGTCCATGACCATCTCTATCGGCTTCACGCCCATCGAGTCCAGGTCGCTGGTCAGGTTGCGCAGCGTCACCACATCGGAGACCGAGCCGGGATACACCCGGTACATGAACGGCAGGCCGTCCTCCATCGAGTGGACGAGGCCGAGGTTCACCTGCTTCGATCCGGTGATGCGCATCTTGCGCCCGACCTCCGCGTAGTCCAGCAGCTCCGAGTCGGTGCCCAGGCACACTATGTCGAAGATGACCGCGCCGCTCTTCGGTGCCAGCGCGTCCATGAGCTTCGCGGCGTGCCCGGTGTCCCTTCCGACCTTCTGGAGGAACCTGCAGACCGCCGACTGCGAGAACCCGCAGTCTATGTCCAGGAGTTCCCTGATGTACGTGTCGTCCACGATGTCCGCGGTCTGCCTGACGCTGTCCGGCTCCACCACGCCGAGGATGGCCAGGGCCAGAATCCGCAGGCCGTCCTCCTTCCCGTAGACGTTCACGAGCGTCTTCCGCAGGCCGTTCTTCTCGCACAGGCCCGTCAGGAGCCTGTACGGCCCGTACACGGGCGAGACCGTGACCACCTTCTGGTGCTTCACGTCCTTCAGCAGGTTGCCGTCCTCGTCGCACGCGCCTAAGTACACGCGCTTCTGGACCGACATCCTCTTCTCCGGATCCCACTCGGACCTCCCCTCGTACAGGTAGAACTTCCCGTTCCCCCTCGGCTGGACGATCTTGTACGTCATTCTAGTTACCAGTGATAACTAGAGAGTATATAAACCCTCGTTCGGAAATCCATGAGCCAGCAGAATCGGGTCAGGCTCTAGTTATCATTGCACCGCATAGGTGAGGATATATAGGTTGGCTCCTTACATACGTTCGAAACTATTCCAATCGTTTGATGGAG
>JAUNYA010000160.1 GCA_030539565.1 Thermoplasmata archaeon
CCAAGCTGGTGGACGTGCCCAAGTATCAGGAGATTGACCCTACCATCCTGATCGCAATCTTCTTCCCCCTGTTCTTCGGACTCATGGTCGGAGACGTCGGTTACTCGATCCCGTTCATCATCCTGGGTGCCTACGGACTCAAGGTCACCCACCACAAGGACTGGCGCGCCATAGCGACGGTCTTCTTCTTCGGAGGCATTTGGGCCTTCATCTTCGGATTCTTCTTCTACGGAGAATTCCTCGGTATGCACTTCGTGGGACACACCACCGACGGCGTGACGTACACGTGGCAGATGCTCGTCGAGATGATGGGCTTCAGCTCCGACGGCATCGCGTCGTTCTTCTCCTTCCTGCCGGAGGGACACGGTGTCGGTAAGATCAGCCCCGACTGGATCGGCTTCCTCATGAAGCTGAGCGTCTACATCGGACTGGTCCACCTGTTCCTCGGATACGTCTGCTCGATCTACAACAAGACGATGCAGCACGGATTCAAGCACGCCTTCAAGGAGAAGGGAGGATGGCTCTTCGCCTTCCTCGGACTCACCCTCCTGTGCTACGGCCTCGCGTTCTTCCTCATCGAGGAGTTCAGCGCCGGCGACAGCATGAGTGCCATCAACCTGTACACGGTCATCATCGGAGCCGTCCTCATCGTGGTCAGCATCGTGATGAACTACCCCGAGGAGAAGATCCAGGCCATCCTGGAGCTTCCCGGAATCATCGGAAACATCCTTTCGTACGCCCGTATCGCCGCGATCGGTATGTCCAAGGCCGGAATGGCCCTGGCCTTCAACTACATCGCCATCGGGATGTTCTACGAGCCCGTCGGTGGCATCGCCGGAATCATCCTGTGCATCGCAATGATGGCGTTCGGACACCTTATGATCTGGACTCTGGCAATCATCTCTGCCGGACTGCACGGACTCAGGTTGCAGTACGTCGAGTTCATGGCCAAGTTCTTCGAGGGAGGCGGAACCGAGTTCGAGCCCCTCAGGATCAAACGCGAGAAAACCGTTTCAACAACACAGAAAGCAAAAGCTAATGAGGTGTGAAAAATGGCAGACACTGGACTAGGACTTATCGCTATCGGAGCTGGACTTGCAGTCGGACTCGCCGGAATCGGATCCGGTATGGCCGAGAAGGACATCGGAGCAGCCGCCGTCGGTGCCATCACCGAGGACATGTCTCTCTTCGGAAAGGCCCTGATGTTCACTGTGCTTCCCGAGACCATCGTCATCTTCGGTCTGGTTATCTCCATCCTCTGTATGTTCGTCCTGCCTGGAATGTGAGCTACGCCGAGAGGTATATCTCATGGCACTAGCGAACGTAACTCAGGAGATCTCCAGGTCGGCCGACGAGAAGGTCGCCGCCCTGAAGGCCGAGGCAGACGCCGAGATCGCGCAGATCCAGGCGGACGCCGAGGCGAGGATCGCCGAGTTGAAGGACAAAGAGGACAAGAGGCTCAAGGACGAGATCGACCGTCTCAACCGCCAGGAGATGTCCAGCGCCGAGCTGGAGAGCAAGAAGCTCGTACTGGCCAAGAAGAAGGAGATCATGTCCGAGGCTTACGAGAGCATGCTCTCCCAGCTGGAGTCCGCCTCCGCGGACGTCAAGCTGGCGCAGTACAAGAGCATGGTGGAGAAGGCCAAGCAGATCATCGACAAGCCCAAGGCCCTGATGTCCGAGAACGACTCGTTCACGGCCGCAGAGCTGGGAGTCGCCTCCGTCGAGGCCGACTCCAGGATCTCCGGCGGGCTCATCCTCCAGAGCGAGGACGGCACCGTCGAGGTGGACATGCAGTACTCCACCCTCCTGCAGGAGATCTGGGACCGCG
>JAUNYA010000038.1 GCA_030539565.1 Thermoplasmata archaeon
GAGGCGAACATCGAGGATATGACGGACGGGCCGTTGTCCTCGGTCCCGCGGCCGTAGACGCGGCCGTCCCTGTACACGCCCTCGAACGGGGGCGTGTCCCACAGCTCGGGGTCCCCTGCGGGGACCACGTCGATGTGCGCCACGATCCAGACAGTGCCCTTCTTTCTGCCGTTCTTCCTGGCGAGGATGTTGGGCCTCATCACTGTCGGGTCAGTGTCGTCGGGGACGTCGATCCTCTCGACGGAGTCGAATCCCACGAGCTTGGACATGAGGTAGTCGGCCTTCTCGCCCTCCCCCCTGCCGCCGTTGACGGGGGCGAGAGCGGGGTAGCGGACCATGCCGATCATGGTCTCTATCATCTCGTCGACGCTGCCGTCGACTTCCTTCAACACCGCCTCGAGCGACTTCATGCACCCCGTATCCGGGGCCGCGTTCATAGCGTTTGCCAGTGGTATCGCGAGGAGTACAGATGTTCTGTCTTACTCTGAAAATATGATAGAATGGTAAGTCGGCGGCCCCGGGAAACCGGGACCGCGGTTTGAACCGCGATTACTCGCGGCGGACGATCATGGTGACCGCGTTCCCTCCGCCGAGGCAGAGGGTGGCGAGCCCGGTCTCCTTGTTCCTGTCCTGCAGGGCGTAGACCAGGGATGTGAGGACACGGGCACCGGAGCATCCGATGGGGTGTCCGAGGGCGACTGCCCCTCCGTTGACGTTGAACCTGTCGTCGGCGACGTTCAGGTCCTTCTTGACGGCGCAGGACGCGGAGGCGAAGGCCTCGTTGTGCTCGAAGAGGTCGATGTCGTCGATCGTCATGCCGGCCTTCTCCAGGACGTGCCTGGTTGCGGGTATGGGGGCCTCCATGATGTACTCGGGCTTGACCCCCTTCTCGCCGTAGGCGACGATGGACGCCATGGGCTTGAGGCCGTGCTCCTCTGCCCACTTCCTGGAGGTGACGACGAGCGCGGACGCCCCGTCGCTGAGCTGCGAGGAGTTCCCGGCGGTGACCTGTCCGTCCTTCTTGAAGACGGGCTTCAGCTTGCCGAGGGTCTCCATGGTGGTGTCCTCCCTGATCCCCTCGTCGGCGTCGAAGACGGTATCGCCCTTCTTGGAGTGGATGGTGACGGGGAGGATCTCCTTCTTGAACCTGCCCTCCTTGGTGGCCTTGGCGGCCTTGAGGTGGGACTCCATGGACAGCCTGTCGGAGTCCTCCCTGCTGATGCCGAACCTCTCGGCGACGATCTCGCCGGTGAATCCCATGTGCTGGTCGTTGAAGATGTCCCAGAGGCCGTCGTGGACCATGGAGTCGACCACGGTCTGGTTGTTCATCTTGTATCCCCACCTGGCGCCGGGCATCAGGTAGGGGGCGTTGGACATGCTCTCCATTCCTCCGACCACGAGGGCCTCGTACTGCTCAGCCTTGATGGCGTCGGACGCGAGCATCGCGGCCTTGAGTCCGGATCCGCAGACGGCGTTGACGGTGAACGATCCGATCTCGACGGGGAGGCCTCCTCCGATGGCGGCCTGCCTCGCGGGGTTCTGGCCGAGGCCGGCCCCGATGACGTTGCCCATGATGCACTCCTGGATGTCGGTGGGCTGGAGTCCCGCGCGGGAGACCGCCTCCTTGACGACCATGGCGCCGAGCTCGGTTGCCTTGAATCCGGCCAGAGTCTTGCCGTATTTTCCTATGGGAGTCCTGACTGCGCTTACGATGACTGCTTCTTCCATGGGATAATCCCTTCCGGGTTCGCATCCGGAGGACATTATAAAAGAGTGTCGATTATTAGGTACGACCATTGACGAACTCCACCGGCTGTTCCAGCCCCATCCTCTTCAAAGGCTTGGAAAGATGGCGCCTCGCGGCGGTGGGAGGCTCGTACCACCCGGGGACGATCTGCCTGAGGATCGGCCGGGTTATCGGATCGTAGGACCTGGTCCCGCACTTCTTGCACTTGTACTTCTGCCCCTTCCCGGTGGACTTCATGGTCCTGGAGCATATCGGGCATACGGGATTGGAGACCTTGACGTACTCCTGTATCGTCGACAGCACGTGCACCTTCTCGAGGTTCAGCGTCCTGGGTGAGTCCCTGAGCTCGCCGACGACCTCCACCTCGTCGCCTGGATCCAGCCAGTCGAGGACATGGCGGAACTCCTTGGACGGCTCGTAGGCCGCGCAGGTCACAGTACCGAATCTAGTGTCGATATCGATCAGCACGTGCCCGCCCATGATGTGACGGGGGTTCGAGGCGACAGTGCCAGACAGCTGATACGACTGGTTCGGGACCAGCTCCCTAGGATGATGGATTATGTGGTCGTCCGTCCCCTGGTTGGTGAGGAACACCATCCATCTGTCGAGGGGTTCTGTGACGAGTTCCGAGGAGGCCTCTATGAGATCCCTCTCCGAATCCCCGCGCAGCCCGTACATGACCGGGCATGGCGTCGCGGGAACCATGGCGACCTTGTGGAACCTCTCCTCCCACGAGTTGAACGTGGAAGGATAGCGCATGTCGACGGACCTTATGCTCTCGGGATCGAAGATCCTGGGTCTGCCCCATCTGTCGGAGGGTCTGTAAGCCAGGAGCTCGAAGGTGCTGTCGCGGGGCCTCCAGGCCATCCCGCATGTGCATCCTATGAGGCCGCGCCCGCACCCTATCTCGAAGGTGGTCGCCCCTATCCTCTCGATCTCCGGGTCGACGATTTCCCTCGAGATTATCGTCCTGACACCGCGCCAGTAGAACTCCTGGGAGGGCTTGACCGCGGATATCAGGAGACCGGGGTCGGCCTCGTCCTCGTGGTACCTCTCGATGAGGGGAACGATTCTGTCCCTTATGGAAACTGGATCCGGCTCGTACGGGGTGCACCTGTCGTAGCAGAACACGTCGCGGTTGCCGATCCTCCCGATGAAGCGCCTGGGACCGCTGCCATGGCCGAACCTCATCACGAGCGACCCGTTCCCGCGGGTCTTCCACGGGGTGGCCGGGTTCAGGCGGACGAGACGGGGATTGCCGATGAGATCCAAGTCGTCCAGCTCGCGGATGATCTCGGTGGCCAGGAACGTGGTGCAGTTCCCGTGCATCGAATCGGTGTCATCCACTGCCACGTACATCTCTGGCCTCCTGCTCCCGTATACCCGTTCAGGATAATATTGTGAGCATCATCCTTCCAGCAGCCTCATCGTCTTGACGAAGAATATGCTGCCGTCCGATGAGAACGAACCCGTTATCCCGTAGTATCCGTGGTCCACCGGGCACTGGGAGCTGTAGCACCTCATCTTCTCCTGATAGGTGGTGATGTAGAAGATGTAGCCGTTGGTGGACTCGCTGATGTCCGACACCACCCCGGTGTAGTCCGGATCGACCGACGATTCGGCATCGGCGAACATCACGATGGTCAGCGCTACCAGGAACACCGCGAACGCTGCTATAGGGTACTTTCCGACGGACATCGTGAAGGCCGTCGGTTTCCCTAGGATATAATGGAAGCGGTTTGCCGCTTTTTCCGCTGGACGCGGAGAGCGGACGAAGCCCCCCACCCCTCCATTTCCACTGGAAACGGAAAAGGGACTGTGCTCACATCGAGCCGATGAGAATGAGGACCCCGATGAAGGCGACGATACCTAGAACGCATGCACCGATGACAAGCCATCCTTTCATTTTTGGATACACTCCTGGAGTTGAACGACGAACATCTTTCAGGTATAAAACAAGCTTAGAGGAAAGCGGCGCGCGCGACCGTGTTTCCACTGGAAATGAAGGTCCGCGAAACCATTATATGCGCATCCCAGGTTCAGTGGAAACGGCGGAGATTCCGATGGAAGAGAACGAGAAGACCGAGACCAACATCTTCACCCAGTACATCCAGAAGAGGCACAGTCTGGTCAAGAACTCGAAGATCCTCCAGACCACCTACATCCCGGACAATCTCCCCCACAGGAAGGACAAGATCGACGCCGTCGTCGAGATCATCGCCCCCGCCCTGAACGGGGACAAGCCGTCCAACATCCTAATAATCGGGAAGACGGGAACCGGGAAGACCGCGGTGATGAACTACATCGGGAAGGAGCTCAGGAAGGCCGACCCGAACCAGAGCAACGTCTGCTTCATCTACATCAACTGCGAGGTCAACGACACCGCGTACGGGATTCTGTACAGCATGTCCAACCAGATCATCAAGGATCTGAACAACAAGATCCCGTTCACCGGATGGAGCCTCGACAAGATCCTCGCCACACTGACGGACATCATCGACAAGGAGAACAAGGTCTTCATAGTCGTCCTCGACGAGATCGACAGGTCCATCCAGAAGAACGGCGACGACATCTTCTACTATCTCACCACGATAAACGAGGTCCTCCAGAAATCGAGGGTGTCGATCATCGGCATAACGAACAACGCCAAATTCACCGAACTCCTGAGTCCGAAGATCAAGAGCAGGTTGGGGGAGGAGAAGATCGTATTCCCTCCGTACAACGTCGAGCAGCTTCAGGACATCCTCTACAACAGGGCTTCGAACGCGTTCGAGGACGGCATCCTCGATGACGACGTCATCCCCTACTGCGCCGCACTGTCCGCGCAGGAGATGGGGGATGCGAGGAGGGCGCTGGAACTCCTCAGGATATCCGCCGAGATCGCGGAGAGGAACGGGGACCCCAAGGTTACCTCCGCCCATGTCCGTTCGGCGAGGAGCAAGATCGAGGTCGACGCGATCGTCGAGGTAATCAAGACCCTTACGATCCAATCCAAGATCCTCCTAATGGGCATCATCAGGAACACCGAGAGTGGCATGACCACCATGACGACCGGCGATGCCTATTCCTCGTACCGCAGCGTCTGCGAGTCCATCGGTCAGTCGGTTCTGTCGCAGAGGAGGATAACCGGTCTCATCCAGGAATTGGACATGCTCGGCGTCATCCACGCGAGGCTCAAGTCCTACGGGAGGACCGGCCGCACCAAGGAGATCGAGCTCTGCATCCCCAAGGACATCGTCAACATGGTGAAGTCCGACGAGATCTTCAAGGAGTACAGGTCCCCGAAGCAGTCGACCCTCATCTGAGCACGGACCGGTTTTTGGTTCCAGTGGAAATGGAGGGGTGGGGGGGCTTTCACTCCCTTCTCCATCCGACGCGCGCCTCGATCGTCTCGACCTTGTATTGGCGGTACTTGAAGAGGGACACCGCGTCGAGGATGAGGATCAGTGAGAAGACGAGGACTATCGCCATGATGAGCGACGGCAGGCTGTTCGGCACGCGGTCGACGTAGCTGCTCCCGTTCATGATGAGTTTCACGATTCCAAGCCAGGGGATCTCGCCGACGGCGACGGACACGATCTTGTCCTCGGAGATCAGGTATCCGACGATTCCGGACTGCTGGTCGAAGTAGGAGTTGGTGACCGTGTTGTCACCCTTGGTCAGGTAGCCGCTGCCCTTCTGGGCGATGCTGTCCAGGGTGATTCCCACAGGCGTGCCGTTGATCGTGATGTACAGCGTGCCGACGAGGTTCGACGCGTCCTTGCTGCGCGCGCCGTTGTCGATGCAGTACCAGTCCAGCGAGGAGTTCGCGAGCTCCTCTGACGACCATGTCCCGGTGGTTTCATCGTAGTCTATCCAGACGATCGCGCGGTGGATGACCGGATTCCCGGAGCCGCGGTCGTAGATGATGACGGAGCCGTATTCGCCGAATGACCGGTACCCGGTCTCGTAGGCGGCGACGTAGCTCTGGATCTCGACGTGGGAGGGATCCGCCGTGATGACGATGTCCCCGGTGTCGATGACCCCCAGCTCGGACTGGTTGTTGTCGTGCTGCATGCTGCTGGACACGACGGTGCTGAACGGAAGGGAGAGCCCGGTGTACGCCACAAGCGACGCGTACCCTCCGACGAAGACGACGGCGATGACGCCTATCGCAATTAGGAAGTTCCTGGTCTCCTTTTCCACGGATGTGCATGGGCATGCCGTAGATAAAAGTGATTCAGGCATCCCTGCGCGATACCGGGGCGGTCTCCCTTGTAGGAATATTAATAGGGTGGCAGTCATAACAAGGTACCATGGACAGACCCAGCAACGACGAGTACTTCATGGACATGGCGCGTCTGGTATCCACCAGGTCCACCTGTCTCAGGAGGAAGGTCGGGGCGGTCATCGTCAAGGACAAGAGGGTCCTGTCCACAGGGTACAACGGATCCCCCAAGGGGACCCGCCACTGCGAGGAGCTCGGCTGTATCAGGGTGCAGATGAACATACCGTCTGGCACTAGGCACGAGCTGTGCAGGGGGGTGCACGCGGAGCAGAACGCCGTGGCGCAGGCCGCGTACTTCGGCGTGAGCGTCAACGGGGCGACGATCTACACGACCACGTTCCCCTGCTCCATGTGCGCCAAGATCCTCATCAACGCCGGGATCAGCGAGATCGTGTACGACGAGGGCTACATCGACGACCTCTCTCACGCCCTCCTCAGCGAGACCGACGTGAGGATCCGCGAGTTCCATCCATCCAACTCCCAGTGATTCTCGAAGATATTGAGACCTTCTGGACGCTTTCTTATAAAGGAAACAGGGTTAGCATTAAGTACGGCAAAAAGATACGAACCGTAGGGTCGGGGAGTGTTGAATTTGAGCCGAACTGACATACTTTCGGAAATTAAGAAAGCGGAGACCGAGGCGGACGCCAAGGTCGCACAGGCGGAGGCCGACAAGAAATCGGCCATCGCCGAGTCCCGCAGAGATTCTGTGAAGAAGATTCAGGACGCTGAGGCTCAGATGCGCAGCTCTTACGAATCCGCCGTCGCCAAGGAGAACGCGGATCTCCAGGTGAAGCGCGAGTCCGTTCTTGCCACCGGCAAGAAGGAGGCCGCCTCCATCGAGATCTCGTCCGAGGCGAAGATGCAGGAAGTCAAAGATTTTCTCAATAAAGAATTCGAGAGGACCCTAAATGTCACTTCCTGAGCCGATGAGTAGGATTGTGATCGTGGGCACCAAGACTCACATCGACGAGGCCATCCAGGCACTCTACGACGTGAAGGCCGTCCACCTGATCGATCATACCGTCGGCGCGGATGAAGGTTTCACCATCGGGACGCCCCGCCCGTACTCCTCAAAGGCCTCCGAGAGGCTTCTGAAGGTGCGTGCGATGGTCAAGGGGCTTGGTATCACCAAGAAGACCGAGACCGCTGCTGTTCCCGAGGATGAGATCAAGAGCCAGATATCATCTGACAGCGTCGAAGCTGTCGAAGCGGAAGTCAACGCCGTCTTCGACAGGCGGAATGATCTCAATCAGAGAATCACCGAACTGAACGCTAACAAGAAGAGTCTCGAGCTCGTTTCCAGACTTCCGATCAACCTGGAGGACTACTCCGGGTACAGGAGCATCTTCTGTGTGGTCGGAACCATCGCCGATGACCCCGCCGATGCCCTCAAGGGCATGGAGTGCGAGGTCTTCTTCTCCCAGGACAAGAAACTGGGGAACGTCGCGGCAGTGTTCGCCAGGGTGTCCGACAGGGACGCCGTGACGAACGTGCTGAGCGGGCACGGATTCGCCGAGTTCGCCGTTCCGGAGGGATACTCCGGATCCGCGGCGACCGCCCTGTCCACAGTGGACAAGGAGATCGCAGCGGCAGAGGCGGACCTGGCGGAGGTCGGAAAGGAGATCGAGGGACTTCTTGAGAAGCACAAAGACTTCCTCGGGGCCTCCGAAGAGGAGCTGTCCATCGAGGTCGAGAAGGGGGAGCTGCCCCTTAGGATCGCAACCAGCGGGTTCACCTTCGTGATCGACGCGTGGGTTCCCACCAAGAAGGCGGGCGCCGTGAAGACGGAGCTCGAGTCCAAGGTGGAGAGCATCTACGTCGAGATCGAGGAGGACCGCGGAAGGTCCCTGGAGGGGCTTGACGACGTCGAGCCCAGGTTCAGGAACCCGCCGACCAAAATGAACAACGGAGTCATCGCGAAGGAGTTCGAGTACCCCACCAAGCTGGTGGACGTGCCCAAGTATCAGGAGATTGACCCTACCATCCTGATCGCCATCTTCTTCCCGCTGTTCTTCGGACTCATGGTCGGAGACGTTGGTTACTCGATCCCGTTCATCATCCTGGGTGCCTACGGACTCAAGGTCACCCATCACAAGGACTGGCGCGCCATAGCGACCGTCTTCTTATTCGGAGGCATCTGGGCCTTCATCTTCGGATTCTTCTTCTATGGAGAATTCCTCGGAATGCACTTCATCGGTCATGTAGCCGAGGGAGATGTCGAGTACACCTGGGAATACCTTCTCAGCCACTACCTCGGCCTGGAGACGAGCGGACTCGAGTCGTTCTTCTCCTTCCTGCCCGGCGACCATGGAGTCGGAAAGATCAGCGCCGACTGGATCGGCTTCCTCATGAAGCTGACCGTCTACATCGGACTGGTCCATCTCTGCCTCGGATACTGCTGCTCGATCTACAACAAGACGATGCAGCACGGATTCAAGCACGCGTTCATGGAGAAGGGAGGATGGCTGCTCTCGTTCCTGGGACTGACATTCTTCTGCTACGGTCTGGCCAACTACCTGATCTACGCGATCCCCAACGAAGCGGCGATGAATCCCATCGACCTCTACGCCATAATCATCGGCCTCGTCGTCATGATCATCGGCGTGGTGATGAACTACCGCGAGGAGAAGATACAGGCTATCCTGGAGCTTCCGGGAATAGTCGGAAACATACTTTCGTACACCCGTCTCGCCGCTATCGGAATGTCCAAGGCCGGAATGGCCCTGGCGTTCAACTACATCGCGATCCACATGTTCTACGACTCCGTCGAGGGCATCATAGGATTCCTCCTGTGCGTCGTGATGATGGCGTTCGGACACCTGATGATCTGGACACTTGCCATCCTTTCCGCTGGTCTGCACGGACTAAGGCTGCAGTACGTGGAGTTCATGGCCAAGTTCTTCGAGGGAGGCGGAACCGAGTTCGAGCCTCTCAAGATCAAACGCAAGAAAACCGTTTCAACAACGCAGAAAGCGAAAGCAAATGAGGTGTGAAAAAAATGGCACTTGATGGAGATGTAGGAGCAGGACTTGTTGCGATTGGAGCCGGACTCGCTGTCGGACTCGCCGGTATCGGATCCGGTATGGCGGAGAAAGACATCGGAGCAGCCGCCGTCGGAGCTATCACCGAGGACATGTCCCTGTTCGGAAAGGCTCTGATGTTCACTGTGCTGCCCGAGACCATCGTCATCTTCGGTCTGGTCATCTCTATCCTCTGTATCTTCGTGATGTGAGCTCTGCCTAGAGGTTATTCTCATGGCACTAGCGAACGTAACTCAGGAGATCTCCAGGGCGGCCGACGACAAGGCCGCCGCCCTGAAGGCCGAGGCAGACGCCGAGATCGCCAAGATCCAGGCGGACGCCGACGCGAAGATCGCCGAGTTGAAGGAGAAAGAGGACAAGAGGATCGCGGACGAGATCGACCGTCTGAACCGCCAGGAGATGTCCAGCGCCGAGCTGGAGAGCAAGAAGCTCGTTCTGGCGAAGAAGAAGGAGATCATGTCCGAGGCTTACGAGAGCATGCTCTCCCAGCTCGAGGGCGCCCCCGCGGACGTCAAGCTGGCCCAGTACAAGAGCATGGTGGAGAAGGCCAAGCAGATCATCGACAAGCCCAAGGCTCTGATGTCCGAGAACGACTCGTTCACGGCAGCCGAGCTCGGAGTCGCGTCCGTCATGGCGGACTCCAGGATCTCCGGCGGACTCATCCTCCAGAGTGAGGACGGGACCGTCGAGGTGGACATGCAGTACTCCACCCTCCTGCAGGAGATCTGGGACCGCGAGATCAAGGCCGTGTCCGACATACTCTTCGGGTGAATCCCATGCACAAGCGCAGCGGAAGGCCGGGCAACTATGCATACACGGTGGCCAGGGTCAAGGCGAAGAAGTCCAAGCTCCTCAAGGAGGAGGACTACAACAAGATGCTCCAGCTGAGCGTCCCCGAGGTCGCGCGCTACATCAGCGACGCCGGCTACGGGAAGGAGGTCACCGACCTCGCGTCCCAGCACGAGGGCATCGACCTCGTCGAGTACGCCACGTACTCGAACATGGCCAACACCTTCGGAAGCATCCTGGGGTCCTCCCAGGGCGAGCTGAAGGACATGGTCGCCGCCTACCTGGAGAAGTGGGACATCTGGAACCTGAAGGTCCTTCTCCGCGGCAAGTCATTCGGACTCGACGCCGCGAGCCTGAAGGAGGACCTCGTCCCCGCGGGCAAGCTGGACGCAGAGGATCTCGACAAGCTGATCTCGATCGACTCGACAGAGGATATCATCGCGACCTTCGCGAAGATGATGTCCATGAACCAGGCCGAGCTCGTCGGCGCGTACAAGAACGCCACGAACGGGCTCGGGGACCTCGAGGACATGCTGGACAAGAAGTACTACACCAGGCTCCTGTCCAAGATCAACCCGGCCACCAGGCCCGGCTACATGTTCCAGGACTGGGTCAGGACCGAGATAGACGCCAAGAACCTGGAGACCATCCTGAAGCTGAAGGCCGAGGGTATCTACGGGGAGCCCGTCATGAAGTACATCATCCCGGGCGGCAAGGAGATCGACTCCCGCCTGGCCACGCAGATGGCCAACGAGGAGACCGTCGCCGGCGTCGTCAACGACTCCGCCCAGCTCCAGTTCTCGGAGTTCCTCAAGGACCTCGTCGAGAACGACAAGGTGCTGATCAGGGACGTCGTCCACGAGATCAACAAGTACGAGATCGCCCAGGCGAAGAAGTTCTCGCACATGTACC
>JAUNYA010000039.1 GCA_030539565.1 Thermoplasmata archaeon
GCGATAGAATTGTCAGAATGTTTTCGAGTGTTTACACCGGGGGTCGGAAGTCAGGAGGGCCTCCTGCACCTCCGGATCGAGGATCTAAATGACTGGTACGCATTCCTGCATGACAAGCGGAACGCATCCCTGGCATAAATGGATTGTCGAAAAGGAAGAACCCGCCCCGCTTCCGCGGGACGGGGCGGGGGCCCGCGGGCGGGCCCCCTTGTTTCAGCACGCGAAGTAGCCGTGCGTCCTCAGCATGCGCTTCTTGATGAGGTGCGAACCGAAGAAGTAGACCGCGCCGATGAACGGCATCCACAGCAGGGCCCAGAGCGGGATCGCGTAGAGGTCGGTGCACTCGGCGATGGCCTCCCAGAGGGGTCCGGTGAACGGCAGGATGGTGCCGATCGCCAGAGCGACGATGGTGGTGACCACCAGGATCTTGGCGGAGCACGTCTGGAAGAACGGCAGCTTGTTGGTCCTCACGATGTGGATGGACCAGACCTGCATCCAGTACTGCTCGATGCACCACATGGACTGGAAGAGCACGGCCACCGGCAGCAGGGCCTCGTAGGCGCCCTCGCCCAGGCGGTACCCGCCCAGGATGGCGTCGGCCGCGGTGTTCACTCCCTCCACGCCGAGGTAGGACACGTCGATCAGCGGGAACACCACGAATATGAAGAATATCCATGACATCACGTCCGTCACGACGCACATGGGTCCGTAGCGGACCATGACCGACCTCAGGTTGATCGCGTCCCAGTGCCTGGGCTCCCGGACGAACTCGTCCTCGACCTTGTCCCACGGCGTGAACAGGCAGGCGAAGTCGTTGATCAGGTTGAAGATCAGGATCATGATGCCGCCCATGGGCTCGAAGTTGAACAGCAGAGAGCCGAGGACAAGCGAGAACATGTACCCGAAGTTGATCGAGCCGATCATCTTCACGTACTTGATCGAGTTGACGTAGACCTTCCTGCCCTCGATCGCGCCGGTCTTCAGGACGTTGAGGTCCTTCTCCAGCAGGATCATGCTGGCGGTCTCCTTGGCGATGTCGGTTCCGGTGTCGACCGAGATGCTGACATCGGCGTTCCTCATGGCGAGGACGTCGTTGATCCCGTCTCCCATGAGACCGACGGTGTGGCCGTTGGCCTTGAGGGCCAGGACGACCCTGGACTTGTTGTCGGGCGTGAGGCTGGTGAACACCTGGATGCGCTCCACCGCCTCGTTGAGCTCCTCGTCGGACATGGCGTCGATGCGGTCCCCGGTGAGGATCTCGCCGACGTCGATGCCGATCTGCTCGCAGACGTGGCGGGTGACGTACTGGTTGTCCCCGGTGAGGACCTTGACCGCGATGCCGTAATCGGCCATGTCCTTGATGGCCTGGGACGCGGAGGGCTTGACGGGGTCGGTGAATACCACGTACCCGCACATGATGAGGTCGTGCTCGTCGTCGGGGGTGAACTCGGTCCTGCCGGTAGGCATGTACTTGTACCCGACTCCGAGGACGCGCATCCCCTTGACGCTGTACCACTCGATCATCCCCATGATCTCGTTGTACTTCTTCTCGTCCATGGGCTGGATGTTCCTGTCCTGGTCGAGGTAGGCGCTGGAGATGGAGAGCATCTCGGGGATGGCTCCCTTGGTGATCATGATGTCCACGTCCTCGTCCCTGTGGACGATGACGGTGGCCCTCCTCCTCTCGAAGTCGAAGGGGACGTCGCCGACGGGCTGGTAGGACTCGATCTCCTCGGAGTCGAGGAACTCCTCGGCATACTCGTCGAGGGCCCAGTCGATCTGGTTGGTGGCGGACTTGAGGTTCCTGGCATTGAGTGCGGAGAACAGCTCCACAGAGTGGCTGGAGTTGCCGTAGAGGTCGCTGCAGTCCTTGACCGAGATGCGGTTCAGGGTGAGCGTGCCGGTCTTGTCCGAGCACAGCACGTCCATGGCGCCGAAGTTCTGGATGGCGGTCACGTCCTTGACGATGACCTTCTTCTTCGACATGTCGATGGCGCCCTTGGCCAGGTTGGTGGAGACGATGGTGGCCAGCATCTCCGGCATGAGTCCGATGGCGAGGGTGAGCGCGTACTTGACGGCCTCTATGATGTAGTCCTCGGTGCCCTCGACGTAGCCCTTGTAGACCATGATTATGAACACGGGCGGGACCATGAGGAACATGATCCTGAGCAGGGTGTTGACGATGGCCTTGGAGCCCTTGTCGTAGGTGGTGGAGGGCTTCTTCCTGCTGAGGGACTCGGCCATGCCGCCGAAGACGGTGTCGTCGCCGACGGCGACGACCACGGCGACGGCGGATCCCCCGACAACGTTGGTGCCCATGAAGGCCATGTTGCCGGCGGAGAGGATGTTCCCCTCGACGTCCTCGGGGGTGCTGACCTTGGTGACCGCGTTGGACTCGCCGGTGAGGGCGGACTGGTCGACCTTGAGGTGGTTGGACTGGACGATCCTGACGTCCGCGGGGATCATGTCCCCGGTGTCGAGGATGACGATGTCGCCGACGACGATCTCCCTGGAGTCGACCTCCATCTCGGAGCCCTCGCGGACGACGGTGATTATCGTGGTCACCATGCTGACCAGTTGCGCCGCCGCCTTGCTGCTGCGGGTCTCCTGGACGAAAGTGACCGTTCCGCTGACGACGATCAGCGTGGTGAGGATGATGAAGTAGATCCAATCGGGATCGAGGACCATCCAGAGGATGTCGATGATCGCGAGTGTGATGATGAAGATGTTGACGAAAGAACGGTAGAGCCTCTTCAGCACGATGTGCTTGTTGTGGTTCGTGACCGAGTTCATCCCGTACTTTATGCGGGACGTAGTGAGTTCTTCGTTGTAATGGCCCTCGAGCCTGCTTTCGAATTCTTTCAGCACATCGTCGGCGTCCTGGGATGCCGCGCGTCTGAGCCTTTGTTCTGGGGATTCCGTCGAACCTTTGACCACGGAAAGGGCATGGCCCCATCTACTTAAAACTGGTCCCTCCCGGGGGTTCCCGACGGGGTCCCGGGAGGGCGCGCTTTAGGGTTTTTAGACCGTCCGGGGGGTCCCGAACGGCGTTAACAGGGAAGGATCACTCCTTCTTCTCGGACTCGTCGGCGGGGGCCCCGGCGTCCTCGGATGTAGCGTCCTCGACGGGTGTCTCCGCGGGGGCCTCGGCGGGCTCCTCGGGAGCCTCGGCTGCGGTCTCCTGGACGGGCTCCTCCGAGGGCGCCTCGGGCTCGCCGGCAGAGGTCCTGGAGGCCCTCCTGGACTCCCTCTCGGCCTTGGCCTCGTCCCTCTTCTTGGTGCGGGCGGCCTTCTTCTCGTCGCGGTACTGCTGCCTGTTCTTCCTGACGTCCTCGCGGAGCTTCTTCTTGGCCTCGGCCTGCTCCTCCTTCGGAAGCTTCTTGATCTCGTCCTTGCGCTTCTCGTTGGCGCGGCGGTTCCTCCAGTACTCGTCCGAGGCCCTGTTCTTCTCCTTCTCCTCGGCTACCTCGCGCTCCTTGGCGATCTTGGCGTGCCTGGCGGTGGCCTTGGCGTCGTCGCCCGTGGTCTCAACGATCTTCTTTGCCATGGAAATCACATATTCCTATGGAAAAGGGGAATCGCGAGGCTGTATATAACTGCGAATAGGGTTGGCTCGGTCCGAGGACGGACCTGCGGGCGGGAGAAGATGTTGGGGTTTGGGGCCCGGGGTGCCGCTCCCGGACCCTGTTGGAATTCACTGGTTGGACTTCCAGACGCCGTGCTTGTTGCACAGCTCCCAGGCCGCCAGGTTCTTGGCGTCGGTGGTGAAGACGGCCTCGGGGGCGTCTCCGGGCTTGAGGTACTTCCTCATGAGGACGCCGTCGGCGCACAGCTCGATGTACACGATGTAGTGCTCCTCGGTCATGGGGTGGGGGTTCTCCTTCCCGACGACGACCTTGACGCAGCTTCCGTCCCTGGTGATGTAGGGGACGTGCTTCTCCTTGGCGGGGTCCTCGGTCTTGACCTCGCAGGGGGTCATGGGGGCGCCGCAGCAGGAGGGGGCGCATCCGCCCTTGTAAAGGAGCTCCACAGCGGTGCCGCATTTCTCACAGACGTATTTCTGAGTCATGATAACCTCGGACCTGGATTGCCCTGGACGGGTTTAATACTGTTTTCCGGCGGCTCCCCGGGCAAGTGATTAATGCCCGTTCCCGTTCCTGTGTCCCATGGAGATACCCGCGATCTACGCCGCCGGGCGCGAGGACGGAGGACTGCTGGCTATAGCCGTGGACGAAGGCAGGTGCATGCCGTCCAGGGGCGCCGCCGCCATCCCGTTCCAGGAGGCCGTGGGAACGCTTCCGCGCTCGGATGAGAGGCTTCCGGCCGTCGTCGTGGACTTCGAGAGCCTCGTGTCGCGGGGATTCGATGAAAGGGTCGTTAAGGGCATGAGGGTCCGCGGGAGGGACGTCTGGTTCATGACGTGGATCCGCGATGCGGACGACCTGATGGACGCGTTCAACACCACCGCGGAGGCCGTTATCGCGCCGTTCCACTCGATGGAGGACGAGGCCGCCATGGAGGACATCCTGTCGATGTCGGACAGCGTCATGCCCGCGGTGTTCATGGAGAAGGGGCGCGTGGTGTCCCGCGGGAGGGCGCCGGCGTACCTGCGCGAGACGCTGGAGCGCCTCGAGGGGATCGGGTTCCGCAGGCCGGTCGTCATTGACGTGGACGGCTCCGTGCCCGGAGGCGACTGGGAGTGGATCGCCGACGTCATGCCGTCGTGCGTCCCGTTCACCGGCAGCCCGGGGAGGATGTCCGCCTACGGGTTCGGGACGACCGTCGCGCCGATCCGCTTCCGAGGACCCCGTCGAGGAACCCCCTCACGCGTTCGTCGACGCCCGCCTCGTGCGTCTTATCCGTCCCGCTGACCTCCAGGTGGCCCAGCCATTCCATGCCGAGCATCGCCGCGAAGGCCCTGAACACGCCCGCCGTGTGGCGGAACTCCGGCCTATCGCTCCCTGCGCACATGAGGCCGACCATCCTCGACGGATGGGGCATGTCGCGGGCGAACCAGTAGGGCTGGAAGCGGTCGATCACCGTCTTTATGAGCGACGAGGGCCCGCTGAAGTGTATCGGCGTCGCCAGAACGAGAAGCTCCGCCTCGGAGAACTCGGCGTATATCGGGGACATGGCGTCGTCTATGGCGCAGATCCCGTCCTCACACAACCCGCAGTCCCTGCAGTGGCCTATGTCGTCGGTGGCGTAGGCTATCACCGGCGTGTATCCGAGGCCCTCCAGAACGTCCGCGGCCGCCTTGCACATGGTGTCGGTGACGCCGTTCATGCGGGAGCTTCCGCAGACTATGAGGGCCTTGCGCATGTTCCAGTCATGGGAAATCGGCTTATTAATCCGTACCCATATAGGTGGGTCAGAAGGAGAGGACATGGACGACTTCATGAAGGTCAAGACCGTCGAGATGCCCCGCGACATAATCGCAGGGCACGGGGTCATCAGCGGCGTCCGGGACATGTGCAGGAACCTGCACCTGGAGGGCTCGGGCACCATCATCACCGGCGGGAAGACCGCCGAGGTCGCCGGCATGCAGGTGAGGGACCTGATGGACGGCTACGACATCGACGTGTGCAGGGTCGGCGACGCCACATCCGAGGCGGCGGAGGAGGTCTCCGCCCGCGCCAGGGAGACGAAGTCGACATTCATCCTGGCCGTCGGCGGGGGGAGCAAGATCGACCTGGCGAAGGTCGTCTCCAACGAGCTCCGCATCCCGTTCATCGCCATCCCCACATCCGCGTCCCACGACGGGATCGCGTCCAACCGCGCGTCCCTGAAGTCCTCCGAGGGCTCCAGGTCCGTGGCGTCCGCGTCGCCCATGGGTGTGCTGGCGGACACCGAGATCATCGCCAAGGCGCCGTACAGGCTGCTGGCGTCCGGATGCGCCGACGTCATCTCCAACCTCACGGCCGTGATGGACTGGGATTTCGCCAGGAGGCTGAAGGGCGAGTCCTTCAGCAGGTCGGCGTACTCGCTCGCGATGCATGCGGCAGAGAGCATCATGGAGAGCTCCAAGCTCATCAAGCCGGGCGTGGAGGAGAGCGTGTGGATCGCCATCAAGCCGATCATCATGTCCGGGATCTCCATGAGCATCGCCGGATCCTCCCGCCCCACCAGCGGAGCGGAGCACATGATCTCCCACATGCTGGACCTCAGGTGCCCCGGGAAGGCGCTCCACGGCGAGCAGTGCGGGGTCGCGTCCATCCTCACCATGTACCTCCACGGGGGCGACTGGGAGGGCATCAGGGACGCCCTAGCCGACATCGGAGCCCCCGTCAACGCGGAGCAGCTCGGGATCCCGGCGGAGGAGATCGTCTACGCCATAGCCCACGCCACCGAGATCCGCTCCGACAGGTTCACCATCCTGGGGGACAAGGGTATAACCGAGGAAGTCGCTGAGAAGGTCGCTAGGACGACAGGGGTGATATGATGGCGATAACGCTCATGGGCAAGGACGCCGCCGCAGGCGGGGCCGACTTCTACTACCTCGGACCCATGGATGAGTGCGGGGAATGCAAGCTGAAGGGCGTGTGCTACAACCTGGAGGAGGGGGCCCGCTACAGGGTCGTCGAGATCAGGAAGCAGGAGCACGAGTGCCCCGCGATGGATGACGAGAAGGTCGTCGCTGTCGAGGTGGAGAAGGTCCCCACGCCGGCGATCCTGCCGAAGAAAGGGCTGCTGGAGGGCGTGACCGTCACCTACACGGTGTCCAAGTGCGACAACGTGGGGTGCGGGTACTGGAACCTCTGCCACCCGATCGGGAAGGCCGAGGGGCGCAAGTACGCCGTCGTCCGCATGGGCGCCGACGCCGAGTGCCCCAGGGGTGAGAGGCTGGCCTTCGTCGACATGCTGCGACGAAGGCGCGCCTCCCAAATCTTTTATCAGAACTTCTCTCCGGTGATGCGCTCGTACATGTCGACGTAGAGCTTGCTCACCCTGTCGATGATCTCCTGGGGGAGGGCGGGTATGTCGGGCTCCGGGAGGCCCTTCTCGCGGGCGTCGTAGAGCGCCTTGTGGTATCCGGTCTCCCTGTAGTACTGGCGGACGAACTCCTTGGAGAGCTCGACGATGTTGCCCTTGGCGTACTCCTCGGCGTCCCACCAGCGGTCCTCGTCCAGGGTTCCGAAGGTGTCGACGACCATCAGCCTCCTGTCCTTGTCGTAGCCGAACTCCTTCTTCCCGTCCACGTGGATCAGGCCGCGCTTGCCGGCCTCGCGGGCGATGAGCTCGTCGATGCGGAGGACGGTCTCCTCCATCTCCCTGAACTCCTCGTCGGAGAGCCCGGCCATCTCCTTGGCCTGCTCGTCGGTGAGGTTCTCGTCGTGGGCCTCCAGCTTGGTGGTGCACTCTATGAAGGGCTTGGGGAGCTTGTCTCCGCGCTTGACCTCGTATCCGGCGGGGAACCCGAGCTGCTCGGCGGTGACCTTGCCGGACTTGATCCTGTCCAGGAGGGATCCGGCGGCGTAGTACCTGCAGATGACCTCCAGGGGGATCAGGTAGTTGGTGGTGGTCCCGTCGATCTGGCTGTAGTCGCGGATGATCCTGACCCTCTTGACCCTCATGCGGTCCTTGGAGGGCTCGCTGAGGTAGTCGTTGTGGATTCCCTCCTCGTTCATCAGGTTGAACCAGTACTTGGCCGTCCTGCACAGGGTCTCGCCCTTGTGGGGGACCTTGGAGGGGATTATCTTGTCGAAAACCGAGATGTTGTCCGTGTAGGCGAACTCCAGCGTGTCGGCGTCCACCTCGTAGACCTCCTTGACCTTGCCGGTCATGATCTTCTGCATGGGGCCTCGATTGGAAGGCTGATAGATATACCTTCCAGAACGGCTCGGGAAAGCGTCGTCCGCGACACGGGGGATCAGTGGCCGCAGCGGGGGCAGGACGGGTCCGCCGAGACCTCCGCGGACTCGGTGGTCCAGGAGGACATATCTATGGTGACCAGCCTGCCGCGGGCCTTCGACGGGAGTCCCGCGATGAGCCTTATGGCCTCGGCGGCCTGCATTCCCGCGACGATTGCGACGTTCGCGCCGAGGTTGGCGGGGCGCTCCTCGTCCCTCATCGTACCGATCATGCACCTGAGGCAGGGGGTCTCCCCGGGGACGCAGACGGTTATCTGCCCGGTGTTCCCGGACACGCCGGCATGGACCAGGGGGACGCCGTTGGCGGCGCACCAGTCGCCCAGGGCGAGGCGGGACTCGGTGTTGTCCAGACAATCCAGCACGACGGTGCATCCCTCGAAGACCGAAGCGGTCTCCGCGTTGATCTTGAGCGAGCGGGCGTCGACCATAGCCGTGTAGTTCAGGGCGAGGACCCACTCCGCGGATATGACGCACTTGGGGCGCATGTCGCCCGCGGCGTAGATGAACTGGCGGTTCAGGTTGCTGATGTCCGGGACGTCCGGGTCGCAGAGCACGAAGTCGGACACCCCGGCCTCCGTGAGGAACGTCAGGGCGTTCACCCCGAGCCCCCCGCATCCCGCGATGCCCACGCGGGCGCCCATCAGCCTCTGCTGGCCATCCTCCCCCACGATGGGGATCTGCCTCTCGTACCTGCTCAAAGCCTTCCCTCCAGAAGCTCCCTCAGGAGCGTTGCGGCCGCGGAGACGGTCTGCGACCTGACCTCCGCGCGTCCGCCCTCGAAGACGTTTCTCGAAACGACGACCCTGGGGCCGTCTGCGACAGCGATGTACACCAGTCCCACGGGCTTCTCCGCGGTGGCCCCTCCGGGCCCGGCGATGCCTGTGACCGCTATCGCCGTGTCGGATCCGTACAGCTCCATCGCGCCACGGACCATCTCCCCGGCGGTCTCGGCGCTCACGGCGCCGTGGGCGACCAGCGTCTCGTGCGACACCCCGAGGACACGCTCCTTGGAATCGTTGCTGTAGGTGACCGCGGAGCCCAGGAAATACGAGGAGGAACCGGGAGCCTCCGTCAGGCTCGCTCCGATCATCCCGCCGGTGCAGGACTCGGCGCACGCCACGGTCAGGCCCCTGGACGTCAGGAGCTCGGCGAGGGCGTCGGTTTCGGAGCGGGGCATCCGCCGCACCCCTGATGCCCTTGACCCTTCCCACGCCGTCTATGGCGTCGATGACCTTGGCGGCGGCCTCGGGGACCAGGTCCCTCCAGTCCTCGTCCATGGCCATCCTCCTGCGGATCTCGGTGCCGGAGTAGACCTCCCTGTTGTACACGTGGGAGTCCCTGACCTCGTAACCCGCCTCCTCGAAGAGCCTGCGGGTCATGGGGTTGTTGGTGTAAACCCTCCTGAACGGGGGGCACATGGACTCCACATGGGCGACCCACACCGAGTAGCGGTTCAGGTCCTCCACGGGGACGATGCTGTAGTTGGTTATGCCCGCCTCGGCCAGGGCGCGGTCGATCATGAGGTAGCGCTCGCCGGCGGTGAACGGGTTGGACGGGTAGTGGGAGTACTGCGCGCTGCCGATCCCCACGATCAGGTGGTCGGACTCCGATGCGCACTTCGCCAGGACCTCCATGTGGCCCAGGTGCAGGGGCTGGAACCTGCCGATAACAAGAGAATAGCCCTCGTACTCGTCCTTCATCGAGGCCAGCGATGCCTCGGCAGCGTATATAATGGTTGTTTGGGCCTCGCTGGCCGTCCCTGCGCCATCCGCAGCGGGGGCAGAAGTCCGATCCGGGCTCCAGCTTCGCGTAGCACTGCTGGCAGTGGTCCGACTTGCTAGCCTTGGCGACCACGCGGCCCCCGAGGCCCCTGCCGAACACGACGGCCATGAGGATGATGCCGACGACCAGCAGGATGTTCAGCACCGTGGTGAATGCCTGACCGGCCGGGGAGCTGTTCATGGACGAGGCGAGGGCGATGCGCAGGACGCAGAGGATGATCCAGAACACGGACACCCCCATCATCAGCCTGTTGAGGGAGTCGGTGCTCATCGGAAACGCCTGTGAGAAGAAGGTAAAACCGGGGGATTGATCCCCGGGGTGTTTACTGGGGCGCCGGGCTTCCGCCCGTGGGCGCCTCGAACGTCACGGACTCGCCGGCGACGGCGGGCTCGGGCTGGGCCTCGGGCTCGGCGGGAGCCTGGGGCTCGACCGCGACGGTCTCGTGGCTCGAGACCTTGGGGAACTCCATCTTCCTCGCCGTGGACTTGCCGTCGACGGTCAGCGGGAGGAGCTTCTCCATGTACTGCTCCTTCTTGGGGCAGTCCACGAAGGCGTACTCCAGCACGTCGCGGATGGTCCTGACGGTGTAGATCTCCATCATGTCGTAGTACTTGTCCTTGATCATGACGTCCTTGGCGTTCTCCTCGGGGATGAGCGCGATCTTGATGCCCGCATCGGCGGCTCCCTCGAGCTTGGCGGTGGCCCCTCCGATCGGGAGGACCATGCCCCTGACGTTAAGGGACCCGGTCATGGCCAGGTCCTGGCGTATGGGGATCTCGTCCAGGGCGGACAGTATGACCGTGGCCATGGCCATGGAGGCGCTGTCGCCCTCGACGCCGTCGTAGGTGCCGATGTACTGCAGGTGGATGTCGTGCCCGGACAGGTCGCTGAGCGTGAACTTCTTGATCACGGCGGAGATGTTCTCCACGGCCTCCTTGGCGATGTCCCCGAGCTTCCCGGTGGCGATGATGCGTCCGCCCTCCTTGCCCTGGGTCGGCGTGACCTCGGCGACGATGGGGAGGACGCTTCCGGCGTACTCGGCCATGCCGTTGCTTCCGCCGAACACGGCCAGCCCGTTGACCTGGCCGACCGCCT
>JAUNYA010000161.1 GCA_030539565.1 Thermoplasmata archaeon
CGCTGTCGTCGCAGATGACGCCCTTGTTGTGCAGGGTGGGCGTGCTCATGGACGCTGCCTTGATTCCGGTCTTCATGTTGATCTCCAGCACGGTGGACGAGTCGACGTTGGTGGATCCGAATATCAGGCGGCTGTCCACGCCCCTGTTGGCGGCGTTGGAGAACAGCGTGATAGGCGAGTCGTCGCCCATGTCCATGTAGCTGTCCGAGAGGCTCTGCTGCTCGGAGTAGGCCCTCTCTGTGGCGTTGGAGACGTAGTACTCCAGCGCCTCGTAGGAGTTGTCGCTGGAGAGGATCGGCGTGACAGTCGCCGTGTAGGATGCGAAGGTCCCGGTGTACGAGGGGGATTCGTACGAGTAGGTGCGGGTGTTGGCGTTGGGATACTCCTCGGAGAACAGCGTGACGTCGCCGTACTCGGTGGACCAGTCGGTCTCGAACACGTAGTTCATGTACGTGGCGTACTCGGCGCTCTCCACGACGACTCCCCATCCGCGGTTGCCCAGGGTGCCGCTGTCGTAGGCGTTGGTGTCGATGGACCCGTTGACGTTGGCGGCGGTCCAGTTCTCCGATGTCACGACCACGGTGTCGCCGTCGATTATCGCGTACTTCGCGTGGTCGTAGCTGTACCTGTTGCTGTCGGTTCCGCCGATGAAGCGGACCTCCCCGCCCTGGCTCTCGATCGTCGCCAGGTAGGGCGCTATGGTCGCGATGGAGCTGGTGTAGCCCAACGGGGCGCCCTCCAGGAGGATCTGGACGCTCACACCCTCGGCGGCCTTGTAGCACAGGAGCGAGAGCATGTTGGAGCTTGTGAGAAGGTAGAGGTTCACGCGGATGCTCTCGGTCGCGGACTCCAATGCCTGGTACACGGGTATGCCTCCGCTCTCGGGGAACAGGAACGGCGTGACCGTCGCGGAGTACTGCAGGTCCGCGTCGAACTCGAGTCCTGTCCTGCCGAACTGCGTCCAGTCCTTGGCCGTGTCGGTGTCGGTGGATCCGGTGCGCACTGCGAACGAGTCCCCCGAGATGTCCACCCCGTCTCCGGTCCAGTAGACGCCGTCACCGGACTTGCTGCCGTAGAACACGGCGTCGATTATGGTCTCTCCCTTGTAGAGGTAGACGTCGTCCCCTCCGTTGGCGAGGTTGAACTGCTTGTTCTTCGTAACTCCGTTCTCGCCGAAGGCATACGTGGTGTAGCTCTGGCTTGAGAACGCGTTGCCGTCCGTCCTCTCCGAGACGATGACGACGGTGGCACCAGCCGCCACGGTAATGGACTGCGAGAAGGTGATGGTGCCCTCCCCTCCGGTGAGGGTGGGCATGTCCGCGATGGTGTAGTCCTTCAGGTCGACGGAGGATGATCCGTAGTTGTGGACGGCCACCCCTTCGCTCGTCTCGGGGTTGATTTGATAGAGCATCAGCCCGCTGAGACTCCCAGCCGCGTCGGTGTCCTCCGCCATGGCCAGAGGGCAGATGGCTATCGACACGATCGCCAGCAGAGCCAGCGCTTTGTAAAGTGTACCCATGGGACGACGTTCCACGTGCAGGGAAAAAAAGGTATCGGCCCCCCGTCGGGGGAGCCGGTGTTTTCAGGCGCCCTCCGCTTCGGCGGAGGGGGCCGGGACGGGCGCGTCCCCGTCCTTCGTCCTCATGCAGCGCATGGCGTTGATGATGGCGATGATGGTGACACCGACATCGCCGAAGACGGCCATCCACATGTCTCCGATGCCGTACAGCGTCAGGATCATGATGCCGAACTTCACGGCCAGCGCGAAGACGATGTTCTCGTAGACGATCCTGTTGACCTTCTTGGAGAGCCTGA
>JAUNYA010000040.1 GCA_030539565.1 Thermoplasmata archaeon
GTGATGGCGCCGGCCTCCCTGGCCTGCACCGAGGTGCCTCTGATACGGTCCAGAAGTTTGGTCTTGCCGTGGTCGACATGACCGAGAACGCTAACGACGGGCTGTCTTATGGCCATGCTGTGCACCTCTTGGTGGTCAAGGTGTTTGGGGGAAGGGGTTTGTGAGGGGTCTCACTCGTAGACCCACTTGTCCGAGGTCTTCTCGTAGGAGATGAGCTCCTCGGGCTTGAAGAAGATGGAGATCTCCCTCTTGGCCGACTCGACGGAGTCGGATCCGTGGATGATGTTCATCCCGGTGACCATGGCGTAGTCGCCGCGGATGGTTCCAGGGGCGGACTCCGAGGGCTTGGTCTTGCCCATCATGGACCTGCAGATGGCGACGGCGTCCTCTCCCTCGAGGACCATCGCGAGGACGGGTCCGGAGGTGATGTAGGAGATGAGCGAGGGGAAGAAGGGCTTGCCCTTGTGCTCGCCGTAGTGGTTCTCCGCGGTCTCCTTGGAGATGACCATCATCTTCATGCCGACGATCTTCAGTCCCCTCTTCTCGAAGCGGGAGACGATCTCGCCGCAGAGTCCGCGCTGGACTCCGTCGGGCTTGACCATGAGGTAGGTCTGCTCCATCGGGATCACTCCTTGGTCTCGGAGGCCTCGGCGGCCTTCTCCATGGCCTTGAGCTTGGTCGCCTTCTCGGCGTGGGCCTTCTCGGTCCAGAGGGTGGTCCTTGCGACCCTCTTCAGCTCGATCATGTTCTTGTAGCACTTGTTGGTGTCGAAGAACAGGATGGTCCCGTCCTTCTTCACGTACATCTTGCCGGTTCCGGGCTCGAGGGGCTCGCCGCAGAACGAGCACTTCCTGGAAGTGTCGACCATACGAATCACCTCATTCCCAGTTTCCTGGCTTCCCTGGACGTCTCCCTCAGCATGAGGATGTCCCCCATCCTGACGGGGCCCATGATGTTCCTGGTGATGATCCTGCCCTTGTCGCGGCCGTCCAGGACACGGACCTTGACCTGGGTAGCCTCCCCGGTCATTCCGGTCCTGCCGATGACCTCAACGACCTCGGCGGGTATGCTGTCGGTGTCTACCATTCAGTTCACCTTCAGCCTTTCAGGTTCTTGACTGCCTGGGCGATCTCGTCGCAGAGGGCCTTACCCTTGCCGACATCGACGATGGCGATGGAGGCGGTGGGCTTGTCGAGGCCGATGGCGGAACCGAGCTCGGTCTTGCTGGGAACGTAGACGTAGGGAACGTTCCTCTCCTCGCACAGGGCGGGCATGTGGGCCAGGATCTCGGGGGGCTCGACGTCGGCGGCCATGATGACGATGGCGGCAGCGCCGCGCTCGACGACCTTGGTGACCTCGTTCGTTCCCTTCTTGATCTTGCCGCCGTCCCTGGCCATCTCGGCGAGGGAGTAGGCTTTGTCGGAAATCTCCTTGGGTGTCTCGAACTTGACGTATACGGACATTGCAATTACCTCTTTCCGGCGCTCCAAGGCGCCTTCATCATTCATCGGCTCTGAAGAGCAACGTCACCTAACTGGTGCTCTTATTTAACCCTTGGTAGGTTCTGAATGCGTTTCAGCAAGGGGTATCGCGCCCCAGCTGGCTCCCTCCTCCGGGGCGGGCAGCGTCATCTCCCTCAGGACGAAGGCGAGCGCGGCGATGATGGCCAGGTTCTTCGCCAGGATTATCATCATCCCCAGGTCGTCGATGTTGGCCCCTCCGCCCAGGTATCCGACGTTGTAGGCGAAGTTCAGCTGGACCAGGAACATCGCGACGAACGTGATGAGGAACAGCCTGCGGGCCCTCCTCACCGGCATGAACATCACCGCCATCACGACCGGCGCGATGATCCATATGAGGTACTGCGACGAGAACACCTTGTTGAGCCCTATGAACACCAGGAGGCTGGCGAGCATCGCCAGTGCCAGCAGCCTCATGCCGTCCCCCTCGCCGCGCTTCGTGGCGAGGTACACGTAGAGCGCCCAGCAGGCGATCAGGAGGATGCCCACTATCACCAGGCCCGTGTCCGCGACCGAGTCCGCCAGGGGGCCGCGGAGGTTGTCCGACCAGAAGGACTCGGCGGACGAGCCCTGGATCCACACGTCGGTCAGTCCGAACATCGACAGGAGGTACACCAGGGAGGCGGGCAGGGACTCGACCTGCAGCGGCCTGCCGCTGTTGTAGTTGATGAAGTTGGTTATCATGTCGGGGTCGATGAGCCAGCACACCGCGACGACCGCAAGCCCGGTGCCCGCGTAGACGGCGAATCCCTTCGCGGCTCCGCCGTAGTCGCGGCCCATCAGCAGGTACAGGAACAGCGCCGGGAAAAGCACCCCAGGGTAGACCTTGACCAGCGTGGCCACGGCCAGGAAGAAGAACGCCCAGCAGTTCCGCCTCTCGACGATCATCACGACCGCCGCGAGGGTGAACACCATCGCGATCATGTCGAACCTGTCCAGGACGAACTCGATCATGACCATGGACAGGATCCCGTAGATCACCATCGCCTTCCTCCTGTCATGGCCGAGGTCCCCGGCCAGGCGGGACATGAGCAGCATCCCGATGACGGTGAAGACGACCATCATCGCCGTGTATGCGACCTCGTAGCCCCAGGGGCTGGAGGCGAACAGCCTGGGGATAGCTATGAAGACGATCACCAGCGGCGGGTACTCCAGGACCGGGATCTCGCCGTCGAACAGCGGGACCACATTCTTCCAGTACCTGTCGCGGATGACCTCCGTCTCGATGTCGAGAGCGTGCACTACGACCAAATAGACTATGGCGGCGATGACGAACGCCAGCGCGACGACCGTTGCGGTGCGCCTGACGCTGTCGCCCCAGAGGGCCTCGCGAACCCTCTCAGTCGCCGTCATGCCCCTCCACTACGAACGCGTCGCGTCCGAACCTCATGGTGGAGTAGATGTCGTAGGCGGTGTGCTTTCCGAGGTACGCGTACACCCCGATGCACATTATGATCACGCCCAGCAGGTCGGCGGACAGGTCGCCCATGGTGTCGCTCGCGCCGTACACCATGTACGAGTGGCCTCCGGCGGTGTCGGTGAAGCCCTCCATCATCTCCCAGATCCCGCCGAAGCTCAGCGCGACCAGGAACAGCATGGCCACCATGCCGGTCCTGCGGCCGAAGGTGACATGGGGAGGGGACCTGCACTCCATCACGCAGAGCGCGATGAAGACGGTGATGGTGACGATGGTCGACGACACCACGTGGCCCATGTCCCCCCACCAGCTCACCCCCAGGTACAGGCCCATGTTCAGCGATATGACGTAGAAGTACATGTTCGCGTAGACCACGACCAGGAACGCGGGGGGCATCTGCACCAGGCGGAGCAGCCTGAGGATGGGCAGGAACATCGAGACCAGCGCCCAGAGCACGCATGTCGCCTCGAGGTAGATGGCCGGGTGGCCGTCGCCGGTGGTGAGGCCGGGCGCCACGCCGATGATCACGAACACCATGATGAACAGGAAGGACAGGGGGCACAGGACGAGCATCGTCCAGGCGACCCTCCTCTCCTTCGCGTCCTGCTCCGCGGTCAGCATTTCAGCTCCTCCACGCCGTTCTCGGTTATTATCACGTGGTGGTCCCTGATGGCCTTCGACGAGAAGTACGAGAACACGAGCATCACGATCAGCGTCATCAGGAAGTGGTACAGGATGTAGCCGTTGTCGGTCATCCAGTTGTCCGCGCCCTCGAACATGTACTCGAGCACGAACCCGGGGACCTCCATGCCCATCCCGATGAACGGGCTCAGGCCGCGAACGACCGCCCAGTTGTAGGACGCGCCGGTGACCGACGCGATGATCACGAACGAGGCCATGGTCATGGGGATCACGGGGATGCTGTGCACCAGTCCGATGATGACGAACCAAGTGGTGGTCGGGTTCCCCTCCGCGTCGCAGAAGTTGCCCTGGCTCAGCACGGTGACGGACAGGATCGTACAGATAAGACAGGCCGCGGCGGCGATCATGATGTAGATGTTCATGTACGCCGAGCAGCGTTTGGACGCGACCGAGCCGAAGGCGAGGGCGAAGGCCGATATGACGACCATTATCCCCTCGTACTCGACCCACGCGATTATCAAGGAAGCCACGGCCAGCAGTGCGCTGGCGATCGCGACCAATCTGCCGGAATTCATTGGCGCGCCATCACGGACACCATGATTTAATGATATCCCCGCTCGCATCATACTATACGGAACATAAAGCGGGCAATCGAACCCCTTATCTACTTAAGGGGGATTGCGAGGCTCATGATAAGGTTCGGCCCCGCCGGAATACCCCTGTCCTGCAAGGGACGCACCCTGAAGGACGGCATCGAGGATGTCCACAACCTCAGCCTCAGCGCCCTGGAGATCCAGATGGTCCGCGCCGGAGCGTACCCCCGCCCCGCCGAGGAGGAGGAGGTCGGGATGACCATCCGCGACATCCAGGAGGACTTCGTCGTGGAGATCCTGAGGGACGGCGAGCCGATCAGCGACCCCGAGGAGCCCATCGGGGAGGAGGACGACCTCCTGTTCATGCCCTCGCCCGTCGCCAACACCTTCGGCGACCTCGCCGGGATCGGCCACATGGCCCAGAGGATGGACGTCAAGCTCTCGATCCACACCCCGTACTACATGGACATGGGCGGGGAGGACGAGCTGACCTACAGCTGCGTCGACAGCATCAGGCACGCCGGGCTCATCCTGGACGCCCTGGACGGCGACATCGTGGTCACCAGCCTCGGCATCTACGAGGATGGCCGCGAGCCGGAATCCGTCGAGGAGCACATCTACGACAACATGGGCGCCATCGTGGACTGGTGGAAGGGCTGCGGCCTCAAGCCGAGGCTCGGGGTCGAGATCACCGGCCAGCAGGACGTGTTCGGATCGCTGGAGCAGGTCCTGAACCTGTGCAACGACATCGGCGACATCGTCCCCGTCATCAACTTCTCGCACCAGCACTCCCGCACCAACGGGTCCCTGCTGGAGGCCGACGACTTCCTGGACCTGATCGACCAGGTCGCCCCCTACTGCAAGGGCGGCATCCACACCGCGTTCGCCGGCGTGGAGTACACCGACGGCAACGAGACCAGGCTCACCCCCATCAAGAAGGGCGACCTGAAGTTCGAGCCGCTGGCGGAGGCCCTGCAGGAGATCAGGCCGGACTGCACCGTCATATCGACGTCGCCGCTCCTCGAGCACGACGCCATGTACATGAGGATCATCCAGGAGAGGGTTCTCACGAAGAAGGCCGCCAAGGACCTCAAGGAGAGGAGGAAGTCCGAGTCGGCCGCCGCCGCTGCGGCCGGTGAGTGATTTGGACTGCCTCGACGGCATCCTGGACAACTGCAGGAGGGCCGTCGGGTCCGTCGACCCCGCCGCCAGGGAGGCCCTCATCCAGGGCATACTCGGGCGCCGCAAGGTCTTCATCTACGGATCGGGCAGGTCCGGCCTCGTCGGCCAGATGTTCGCCGTGCGCCTCGTCCAGCTCGGGCTGGACGTCCACTTCGTCGGCGAGATGACCACCCCTATCATCGGGAAGGAGGACCTCACCCTCCTGATTTCCTACACGGGCAAGACCTCGTCCGTCGTCCAGACCGCTCAGATAGCACGCCGCATCGGCTCGGAGATAATCTGCGTCACAGGGGTCCAGAAGTGCCCCCTGGTGAACGCGTCGGACGTGGCCATAGTCATGGAGGTCCCGGACGGGGCCGATGTGCGCAGGACCGCGCCTCTCGGAACCGTCTTCGAGGATTCCGCGCTGCTCCTCTTCGACTGCATCGTCAGCGAGATCATGGCCCGCGAGGGCGTGACCGAGGAGGAGATGCGCAACCGCCACGCGATCTGGGTGCGATCACTCGGACTGGACCGCGGAGGCCAGCCTGTGGCCGTTATCGTCGACCATGTACACGGCCAGCTCGCCGGCCGGCTCGTCCACCACGATCAGCACGCCCGTTCCGCACTCGTAGCGGACCGCCGAGACCATCTCGTCGGTCGCCTCGGTGCCCTCGGAGGGGAAGAACATGCCGACCTCGGCCTTCCCGCATCCCTCGACTATCCTGAAGATGCCCTTGCCGTCCGCGTCCACCTTCCCGGTGAGGCCGCCCTTCGCGGCCCTCCCGGCGGCGTCGAAAATCGCCGCGAACGCGTTCGGTCCGAATACCACGTCGACACACGTGCCCAACCTGCCAGCCATCGGTGATCATGCCTCTGGCCATCCCCAGACGGATGCCCTATTTGACGGCATCGTCGGTCGCGGAACGGGTCCGGCAGGACCTCGACCAGATCGCCCTCGCCGATGTACTCCCCGATGTCCGTCCCGGGCCTCAGGAGCGTGTACCCGCGCCTGAGGACCACGTCCTCGCACTGCCAGTACTCGCGCGCCGTGAGGAGTATGTCGTCCACCTTGTCGGAGGGATTCATCTCCATCCTTATGCTCGACCTCGTCCTCCTGTTCAGAACAGTGAACCTCATTTCCGTTTCCATCCTGCGGCATGGCCGCGGGACGTGTTCTACGTACAGGTACTAAAGGAGAACAGGGCGTGTTTATCTATCTTAGAATTATACTCCCGAGCATGGTTTCAGGCATGAAGCTTCCCGACCACTCCCACTGCGGATTCTGCGGGGACCCCATCCCGTTCGGCGAGGAGTACTGCGACGACACCTGCAGGGAGGCCGATGCCGAGCGCCAGCGCAAGGAGCGCAACAAGGAGTACCGCTTCTGGGGCTCCGCCGGCGTGATCTGCGCCATCGTCATCATCGTGGCGGCCGTCATGAGACTCTGAGTCTCGTCAGCCCCACGTTGTGCACGCGGACGATGTCCGCTCCGGACTCCGACGCGATGCGTGCGGCCTCGGCCGACGCCTCGTCCCTGTCCATTCCCGGGAACTTGACCGCGAGGAACCTCTTGCGCGAGGATCCCGACAGCACAGGGTACCCGTCCGAGAAGTAAGAGCTGTCCCCGAGTATCGCCATGTTCTGGTCCGGGTCCTTCCCGAACCCTATGCCGGGATCCATCACCAGCCTGTCCGGCCGGATCCCGCCGTCCAGGGCCGCCTCGGTACGCTCCCTGAGGAACGAGCGGATGTCCTCCATGTATCCGGGGCCCATCGCGGCGGGCATGGTCCTCGGCATCCCGTTCATGTGCATGATCACGGCGTGGACCCCTGTGGAGGCGACGAGCTCGATCATCCCGGGATCCCTGAGGCCGTAGACGTCGTTGACGATCTCCGCTCCCAGCGAGACGCATCTCTCGGCCACGGAGGCCTTCATGGTGTCCACGGAGACGGGAACATCCAGCGACGGTACCAGGTCTCTCAGGACCGGCACCAGCCTCGCGATCTCCTCGTCCGCGGACACCGGAGGGGCGTTGGGGCGGGTGGACTCCCCGCCGATGTCGATGATGTCGGCGCCCTGATCGACCATCTCGAGCGCATGGCGGACGGCGGTCGCCGGATCCGTCCAGCTCCCGCCGTCGGAGAAGGAATCGGGGGTGACGTTGAGCACCCCCATGATAAGGGGAGGGGCCCCGGAGGGCCTCCTCATGTCGACGGCCAAATCACATCAGCTCGTCGATGATCTCCACGAGGTCCCTGACCTCGATGGCCCTGTCGCCCTTGGCCGCGTCCAGGTTGTTGACGCAGAAGGGGCAGCAGGTGATCATCAGGTCGGCGTCCCCGGCCTCGTCCAGCCTGGTGGACGCGATGTCCATGGACTCCTCGGGGTACGCGGAGCGCACGCCTCCGCCGCCTCCGCAGCAGTGGCTGGTCTTCCTGTTGTACTCCATCTCGCGGAACTCCAGGCCGGGGATCTTGGAGATCACCTGGCGCGGGGCCTCATAGACGCCGCAGTGCCTTCCGAGGTGGCAGGGGTCGTGGTAGGTGGCCTTCCTGCCCTCGAGGGCCCTCAGCTTGAGGTCCTTGTCGGCGAGGAACTCGGTGATGTGCTTCACCTCGAACGGGACGTCGACGTACTTGGGGTACTCGTGCTTGAACATCCTGTAGCATCCGGCGCAGGAGAGGACCAGGGTCTCGACGCCCATGGCCTTGATGTTCTCCACGTTCTTCCTCATCAGCTCGGTGACATCGTCCTGGGGCCATCCTACCCTCTGCATGACGGACCCGCAGCAGGTCTCGTCGAGCGTGGTGAAGTCCACGCCCATCTTGTCGAGGATGCTCATGGTGGCCCTGGCGGTCTCCTTGGAGCGGAACGTCGCGGTGCATCCGGCGAAGTATCCGACCTTCGCCTTGCGCGGCTCCCTCCCCAGCGCCTCGCGGCGGGAGGCCTTCTCCCCGAACGGGTTGCCCGTGGAGAGGATGTTCTCACACATGCCCTTGTGCTTGGGCAGGATGCACCCGGCCTTCACGAGGTCCGCGCGGCACATCTCGATGATGTCCACGATCTCGACCTTCGAGGGGCACCTGCGGACGCAGTCCGCGCAGGTGGTGCAGGTGTACATGTTCCTGACGAGGGACTCGTCGGGCTCCAGCTCGCCGGTCAGCAGCCCGTAGGTGAGGACGATGCGTCCCCTGGACAGCGCCGAGTCCCATCCGATCGACTTGAACGACGGACAGACGCTCTTGCAGAACCCGCACATGGTGCAGACGTTGACCGCTGTCCTTACCTTCTCAAGGCTGTCAGCCCTGAACTCCGTACTTTCCGACATATTCACTCCAGCCTCGGGATCGTTACGCTTCCGTCCATCAGGACCATGAACCTGGCGGACGGGTTCTCCCTGAGCGCCTCGTCCACGGCCGCCTGAACCGTGGGGAAGGGCGTGATGTTCGCTCCCTCGAGCAGGGAGGGCTCGAGGTCGGTGACCGCCCAGATGCTGGCCCAGGTGGCGATCTCCGCCATCTTCGCGGCCTTGTGGTATCCGAGCTTGTACTCAGCTTTGAGGTTCTCCAGGACCTGCCTGGGGTCCTTCGACGTGGAGAGCTGCTTCAGGAACGTGTCGTGCCCGAGGCCCTCCCTGCATTTGGAGACCATGACGATCTTCCCGCCCTCCTTCAGGGCCCACTTCCCGTTGTCGAGGGCCTTCTGCGACTGGTAGAGGTCCACGTCCATGGGGTAGGGGGCGACGGAGATGACGACGTCCGCCTTCTCCGGGATCGGGACGGAGAACACCTCGTTGGCCCATCCGATGGCCTGGTGGAAGGCCTGGTTGAGGTCGCCCGAGGCGGTCTTATAGATGTTCTGGTGCCTGTCGAGGACCATCTGGATCGAGAAAATCCTCTTGCCCTTCACGACCTCGAGGGCGTCCATCATGTCCTCGTGGACCGGGTTGCCCTCGAGGACGAGGGACTGGGCCTCCTGGCTCATCGCCAGCTTGTGGTTGGCCTCGATGGTGCGGTAGGACGCGACGCCGGGCAGGAAGGACTTCCTTCCGCCGGTGTATCCCGCGAAGTAGTGGGGCTCCACCGATGTGATGATCACCAGGCGGTCCGCGTCCACGGCGACCTTGTTGACCTCCATGGGGGTCCCGTTCTTGGACGTCCCCAGGTTCACGCACTCGGAGTTCTTCGCGTCGTGGCAGATGATGCGGTCCTTCAGCTCCCCGTAGTGGGAGCCGAACACATTGTCGTACTCCTCCGCGGTCATGTCCCTGTGGGTGCCGGTGGCGATGAGGTACCTGGCGGACCTGAGGTCCATCCTCTTCGACAGGGCATCGAGCACCTTGGCGGTGGGGGTCGGGCGGGTGCCGTCGTTCACGATGAACACGATGTCCTCGCCGCCCTCCAGGAACTCCGCCATCGAACCGTATCCGAGGGGGTGGTCGATGGAATCCCCGATGACCTTGTCCGGGTCCCCGACCTCCACGTCCTTGGGGTAGAATGTGCCGATGTAGTTCGGATCGGGGATCTCCGTCTCCTGTACCCCGTCCTTTCCGTACTTGACATCAACCTTCATTTGAATCGCGACTCGATGCACGACCCTGTAATATATGGTTTCGCACGTGCGCGGACGTCCGCGGGCATCGCACGCACGCGGGAGGCCCCCGGGAAACGTTCCTCATCAGGCGGCAATATGCCTCGGAATGCTCGGGAACGGCTCTGGGACTTGGATTCCTGTCCGAAACGATTTATATTCGCCAATGCTACATACACACATGATTACCGATTATCAGTCCCCGCTGTCCAGCAGGTACGCAGTCGACATCATCTCGATGATTTACGAGAACGAGAAGATCATGGCCACGGACATGCTCCGCATCGCCAAGAACTACAAGACCGTCATCAAGACCGCGGACGAGCTCGTCGAGCTCGGCATCATGGAGATGCATCTGGAGGCCGGCAGGCGCCTCATGAAGATCTACCAGCTGACCCCCAAGGGGAAGGCCATCGGCAAGCGCATGTTCGAGTGCCGCGAGATCTTCTACGGCAGGATGGACTTCGAGGACGGCTCCGTCACCGAGTCCAAGGAGAAGAAGGCCAAGAAGCGCTCCAAGAACTGATTCTCACCGGCGGGCGGGGCGCGGTGCCCCGCCCGCCAACACCAACCCAACAAGTTTTTTATACAGGCCCTTCATTCACGCAATCCTACAAGCCGCCGTAGCTCAGCAGGTAGAGCGTGTGACTGTTAATCACAAGGT
>JAUNYA010000162.1 GCA_030539565.1 Thermoplasmata archaeon
GGAGCTCATCAGCTTCTGCATGAAGTCGCCCATCGCCTTCGCGGGGGGCTTCTGCTCCTGCTTCTCGGCGGGTTTCTCCTCGGAGGACTCCTCCTTGGGGGCCTCCTGGCTCTTCTGGATGGCGGCCTGGGCTGCGGGCGTCTTGGGGAGCTCCACGGTCCTGACCTTCTTCGGCTCCTCGGCGGGAGCCGCCTCCTCTGCGGGCTTCTCCTCGGCCTTCTTGGAGGGCTCGACCTTCTTGGCCTTGGGGGTGGCCTTCTTGTTCTGGGCCTGGGGCTTCTCCTTCTTCTGGGCCTGGGCGGCCTCGACGACCTCGCGGGTCTTGACGCCGGTGTCAGCGTCGACGAATCCCGCGATCCAGCCGCTCATGGCGAGCCAGACGGCGAAGGCGACGAGCATCGCCAGGGCGTAGACGGCGCTGTAGCCGTTGACGAGGATCATGATGCCCATCACGAGCGTCACCGCGGCGAGGACGGCGGACACGTACATGGCGCCGTAGATGCGGGACACCCAGAGGGCGAGCATGTCCAGGACGATCGCGAGTCCGGCGACGATGCCGGCGGCGGCGAACAGCGTGACGACGCTGCCCTCGAAGACGCCGGCCGCGATGAACAGGAGTCCGGAGATGAATAGGAGCCAGCCGCAGATCTGCCTCACGAAGCTGTTCTCGTTCCCTTTGCGGAACATGGGGATCGAGAAGATCAGGGCGAAGAGGCCTGCGATCAAGGCTATTGTCACATTGATGTCGTTGGAACTGTCGCTCAGGGTGGTGCCGTTGGTGTATATCAGCACCGCCGAGGCGAGGAACAGCAGGGCGGAAACGAAAGCCGCTATGCTGAAGTATACTCTCTTGTCGAGCGCTCCCATGTCGAGTGTATAGCCTATGTGCCTTTTAAGACTGTTGGCACATTGGAATGCACCGAATGAGCCAGCACATCGGCTCTCACATGTTTCGTCCAAGTGCTGTCCAGACAATCGTTTGGCCGCTTCCCGGGCCGGATATTGGCGTTCCTTCTTAGATTATATTAAAATAGGAGGGGAAGATACTCCTTTTTATCCTTATAATACGGGACCAAGAGTCCTGTGTCACATCACACGGTCGAGGGGGGTTCGCCCCCTTTCACATACGGCCCCTCCCCGAAGGGTGCCAGAACGAAAAGGAGTTGAGCATAATGAAAATGAAATTCAAGTTTCTAGGCGGAGCGGACATGGTCGGCCGCATGGGAATGACGATGGAGGGGGACGGGATGACGGTCCTCGTGGAGTACGGTCTGAGTCCGACCAAGCCCCCCGAGTTCCCCATGCCCGCGCCCAAGATCGACCACATGTTCCTGACCCACTGCCACCTGGACCACTGCGGGATGGTCCCGCAGGTCGTCGGGAGGGACAGGTGCGAGGTCTTCACCACCCCGCTGACCGCCGAGGTCGCGGAGCTGATGATGAAGGACACGCTGAAGATCGCCAAGGCGGAGGACTACGTGCAGCCCTACACCAGCAGCGACATCGAGAGGACCATGCAGTGCGTCGTCCCGATGACCTACGGTGACGAGATCTCGATCAACCACGTCGACGTCGGCATGCTAGACGCCGGGCACGTCCCCGGTGCGGCCATGTTCGAGTTCAGCCGCGACACCACCACCATCTACTCCGGCGACATCCACACCGAGAGCCAGAGGCTGGTGAGGGGCGCCAAGCCCAAGGACTGCCACAACCTGTTCATCGAGGGCACCTACGCGGACCGCAACCACCCTCCCAGGAAGAACACCGAGAGGGACT
>JAUNYA010000041.1 GCA_030539565.1 Thermoplasmata archaeon
GATCCTCCCTCCTCCACATGCACGCAACGGGCGTTGTACTTGCCGAGAACCTCCATCCGACCACCCGAGCCGCTGTCCATGATGGTCAGAGACCCGTAGACATCTATGATGATGTACTCGCTGATCGATTCAAGCGTATAGCCGTTGAGATCGAGGTACACCGATGCACTTGCGGGAACCGTTATGGTCGAATCTGAATATCCCAAAGTCACATCCGACTCCAGTGTGTATACACCGCCGTACAGGGTGCTGGGGAGGGACGACTCGGTGGACGACTCGTATGCCATAGCAACGGATGACGACGAGAGCATGATGACTGTTGCCAGGAAGATGAATGCGGGTACCATGACTGGAGATTTCACATTATCGCGACTGGATGAGCCCGACAGGATATGAAAGTGCGCTCCTGGGAGGATATAATCAAGGTTCGGATGAATGGAGTCCAATACACACGCACCCGAACAAGCCTTTATCCCGCACCTCGGCCTTATCCGACGGCATGACAGACGGCCCCGGACATGGCATCAGGATAAGCACGTGCCGTTCCTCACGGAGGATGGGAAATGCCGTAGTTCTACGAGCCCGATGACAGGGACGAGCCCTATTGGGACTTCGACGACTGCACCGTCGTATTCGGCGACGGGCCGCTGTTCGCCGTCTGGCCGCCGCTGCAGGAATCCGACGACGGAGGGTGGGACGGGCCCATGATATCCGTGATGGACGCCACCCCCGACAGGCTCGACCGGCTGGACGCCGGCGAGGATCCCGTGGGGTCCTGGAACGACGCGTTCGGGAACGTCGTCGACCGCAGCACCGCGATGCCGTGCGACCTGTACCTGAGGGCCCTGCCGTTCGCCGTCGAGATCGGAACCGGCTCCGACGCCTCGATCCATGCGTTCGCATCCCTTGACAAGGCCCTCGCATTCGCGGATGATCAGCGCAGGAGAGCCCGTCACGGCGCCGGGGAGCCCGTTATCCGCATTGGCATGTACGCCCCGTCCTCCCAGACGGGACGCGTCGTCGCGGTCCCCGGATGCACCGTCCCGGGCTCCGCACCCCCCGATCCGGGGAATGCCGGCGGGAGCATCTGGCTGTCCATCAAGAAGGTGCCCACCGTACTGAATATCCCGGGGATCGAGGTCGACCTGGAGGGCAACACCGTGTTCCGTTCCGGGGAGTGTTCGTACGAACGCATCTGGAGCAACGGGAACAGCACCGTCATCCTGAGGGACGGGATGCTCCTCGCGGTATGGCCCGCCTCGTTCCGCATATTCGACACCGGATGGACCGGCCCGTCGCTGTCCGTCCTGGAGATGTCCGACGAGGCGATCCGCATGCTGGACGACGGCGAGGACCCCTCGGACGGATGGATCGACGCCTTCGGCAACACCGTTTGCAGGGAGACGGCTATCCCCTGCGGGGACGACCTCCGCCCGCTCCCCTACGGAGTGGAGTTCGGAACCCCCCGCGACAGGAAGCTGCAGCTCTACGGCACCCTGGAGGAGGCCAACGCCGAGGCCGAGCGCGTGTACGCGAAGCTCTCCCCCCATCTCGAGAGGTTCTACGCCTGCACCGGACTCTACACCTCGAATTCGGCGATAGAATCCGCCTACGTGGCGGCGGTCCCCGGAGGGCTGTGGCTCGGGCTGAGGCCGATGCCCAGGTACAGGTACGCCCAGCTCCGACGGGTACGACGCTTGCTGTCAACACATACCGGAACGCATCTTTATCCGCCCGTCGCGCCATGACATCCCATGGAGAAGGGCGACTTCGTCTTACGGACCACCGCCGGAGTGAGGATCGACACCAGCGGGTACGACGGGTTCTGGAGCCTGGGCGGCGACATCGCCCTCCTGAAGGACAGCGTGGTCTTCATCGTATGGCTCCCCAGCTGCGATCCGCAGCCCGCCGGCACGTGGAACGGGATGTTTATCTCCACAATCGACGCGGTGCCGGAGCTCCTGGAGCTCCTGGACAGCGGGGAGGACCCCGACGACTGGCCCGCCCTCGACTCCTACTCCAACCCCATAAGCCCGAGCTACGCCACCCCCTGCGGGGACGACCTCGAACCGCTGCCCTTCTGCGTGGAGCTGGGCGACTCCAGGGGACGCATCCGCGTGGAGATGTTCGCCACCCTCGGGGAGGCCAACACATTCGCTGAGGATCTCTGGAACGGCCGGGAGAGGGCCGACGACGAGTACATCGTCTCGGGGATGTACGCCTGGCCCTGTGGCGACGGCCGCGCCGCCGTCGAGGTCCCCGGAGGGTTCCGCCGCGGTCGCAGGCCGTCGGAGGTCCCGATGTGGGTGATCATGACCCGCGGGAAGGGAAGATGAGGGATTCCCTCGAAGGACTATCGCAAGGAGGACTTCGAGCGGAAGCTCCGTGACGGAAGCCCTCTGAGGAGCAGGTGATCCGCATGGTCAAGAGATACACCGTCGGAAACGTGCGCCACACCCCTCTCAGGCGCTGGACGAGGGCGACGCCGACCTGGCGCTGAGGCTCGTGGACGCCATGCCGGAGAGGATGAGGGGAGTCAGCATCACCGGGGCACGAGCCTGGCGCTCCCGTCGAACAGCAGCGAGAAATCGTGCCTCTCATGGAACGAGTCGAAGTCCTCCGGCGACAGCCTCCCTCCCCTGCACAGGGTCAGGAAATCCCCGTCGTCCTCCACCAGCCTCCCGGCCACGGCGAATCCCGCGCGGGTGTAAAAGCGCATCCTCGCCTCCCTCTGCTCCAGGTTCGCGGAACCCGCATCCGGAGGCTCCACGTTCAGGAACGCGACGCGCCCCGGATACCTCGATATCACGGACTCCAGCGCCTCCGTCCCCAGTCCCTTCCCGCGCTCGCGCCAGGAGACAGCAAGGTACAGGATGAAGAGGATGCCGTCGTCGAATATCGTGTACGCCATCCCCTTCAGGGAACCGTCGTACAGACCGAGGAGCTCCGCGTCCCCTCTCTCAAGATAATCAAGCAGTTTCCCGAACCCGGTGCGCTCCCACTCGGGGAACGCCTCCAGGTAGATCCCCTCCGCCTCGGCGAGGTCGCCGGGGCGCAGGGGCTCCACCATCATGATCTTCTCCCGAAGGCCACGACCGCCAGGACGGAGAGCGAGGGGTCGATCCCCAGTACCTCTTTGGTGTGGATCTCGGCGGGCTCGCCCTGCCTCGACCTCATGCGGAGCTGGATCCAGCATGAGCCTAGTCCCAAATCCTCGGCCTCCAGCTGCATCATGATCGTCGCTATGCTGGAATCCTCGACCCAGGTGTCCACGCTCGGGTCGGCGGCCACGGCCACCGCGAAGGTTGCCGTGGACATGGCCCTGGCGCCGGAGTCCTTGCAGTCCGAGAGGCTCCTGATCACCGCGATATCGGTTATCGGCACGAGGCGGACGGGCCTGCGCCCCTTCGACGAGGGCGCCAGATCCCCGGCCTCGAGGATGAGCCTCCGCTCCTCCTCCGTGAGAGGAGCATCCGTGAAATCGCGGCAGGAGTGCCTGGAGCGGGCGATGTCTATGAACATGCTCACTCCAGCAGGATGGCCGGCCTCCCGGGCGCGGCCTGCCTGGCCTTGTTCTGCGGGTCGTAGACGCCCTCCGCATCAGCGGAGTACACCTCGACCTCCAGCCCTATCTCCTCCGCCAGGAATCCCTTCGCGGACTCGAGGAGCGACAGCTCGTCGGTCTCGTACAGCGGAACGTAGGTCCCGGCGGGGGCCCTGGAGAAGTCCAGGGCGACCTTCTTCGCCAACTCGGAGGCGGACTTGCCGTTTCTCTTGATCGCATCGTCGGACATGCACGCCTTGGTGAGCCCGGGGATGGTCAGCTGCTCGCCCGAATCCATGATTGCCGCGGCCTTCCTCATCACATCCCTCTTCCACTCCGGCGACGTGTACAGCACGACGCGCTTCGCCTCGATGCCGGCGATCTTCCTGATCTCGGTCACGTCGGACATCAGGCTGCGTATCATATCCTCGCCGTGCTCGGAAGCAGCCGAGATCAGCGACTCGTCGGGCTCCGGCAGCTCGCCTGCCGACACGAGTCCTCCGAACCCGGCCATCTCCCACAGCTCCTCCGCGGTGTGCGGGGTCACCGGCATCATGGCCTGGATCCAGATCCTCAGCGCCTTGTCGATCGTGTCGCGGTTCGAACCGCCGCGGCGGGCGTACCAGCGCATGTCGTTGAGCATGTCGAAGTACACGGTGGTGCACATCTGCCTCAGGTCGTACTTCTCCATGCACGCACGGATCGACGAGAGATGCCTGTTGAACCTCGAGAGGAGCCACGCGTCGATCTCCCCCTTCGGGGCGTCGGACTCGCTCTGGATTATGTCGGACACGGCGCCGAAGACCCTGTCCACCCTCTGCTTGTAGGTGAGCACTGTCTCCTCGCTCCACTCGACATCCACGAACATCGACGCCACGTGCGCGTAGTAGAGACGCATGGCATCCACGCCGTACTTGGCGGCGGCTCCGGGGATGGGCTGCGCGCCGCCCTTGGACTTGGAGATCTTGTCGCTGTTCTTCCCGGTGACATACCAGTTGACAGTGATGCCGCGGGGCTGCATGTTGTCCGGAAGGATGGCGCGGTGGTTGAACAGGAATACGGGGAAGTGCACGGTCATGTGCTCCTTCCCTCCGAGGTTTATGTCCAGGGGGTACCAGTACTCCACATCCTTCCTGATCTTGTCCAGAAGCTCGGTCGAGATTCCGGTCTCTTTAGACACAGCATTGGCACTGCCCTCTCCGAGGATGACGTAGTCGAAGAACGGCACGGTCATCTGCTCCGGGGCGATCTGCTTGGTGTTCGCGTACAGCGATATGGTGTAGTAGATCGGGTACAGCGTCGAATCGGATATCGCCTCGATGATCCACTTGTCGTCGAACGGGAACCTCGTCCCGAGCCAGTTGCCCAGCCTGACGCAGGCCCTCTCCCTGAACCAGTCCAGGATCCCCGAGACATTGTCGGCGAACTCCGGGGGGTTCAGGTCCATGGTGGCCGCGTGCTCCTTGGTGCGCTCCGTGAGGGTCGGATCGGCGTAGTTGATGAACCACTGGTCGTCGATCCTCCTGATGTGGACGCGGGCCCCGCACCTGCACACCACCTCCTCGGTGAGATCGTGGAAGGGCTCCGCCTCTCCGGCGTCGAGCATGGCCTGGCGCATCCTGTCCTTGGCCTCCTCGACACGCATCCCTGCGTAGGGACCGCAGACGTCCTTCATGCGGCCCATGTGGTAGCCGTCCTTGTAGACCTGCTTCTTCGCGTCCACCAGGCGGGGGTCGCCGGGCTGCTCTATGCCCATGCTCGCAATGACATCCTTCGCGGGGAAGTCGCCGTAGCCCTTGATGTCGATGATGGAGATGGGTACAACGGAGTCGATGAGCTCCTGGCTGAGGCCGTACCTCTCCTTGAGCTCGGGGTTCTTCTTGACCTCCTCGAGCGAGATCCAGTCGTCCGGGGCGTCCGACGGAACGGAGGTGACGAGTCCCGTACCGACGTCGGGGTTGCAGAAGGACGCGGGGAACACGGGGATCTCGCGGTGGATCATCGGCGCCTCGCACATCCAGCCGATCATCTCCGATCCGGGGATCGTCCCGATCTCCTCGATGCCGTCCTTCTGCAGCTGGAGCTTCTCCGCAGCCTGCGGCGAGACGATCCAGGTCTCCCCGCCCTTCCTTATCCTGCGGTACTCCACCTCGGGGTTCACCCAGAAGCACACCTGCCCGTAGACCGTCTCCGGCCTGAGCGTCGCGGCGACGAGGAACTCGTCCCCGTGCCTGAACTTCAGCAGGGTGTACTCCTGCGTCTCCGCCTTCCCGCCCTTGGAGATGTCGGTCTCCGAGGGGTCGACGGCGACCGGCCCGCAGTGGGGGCAGAACGGCGCGTAGTAGGGCTTCTGAATCAGGAGATTCGCGTCCTTCAGCTTCGAGAACTGCCACTGTATGAACTTGCCGTAGTCGGGGTACAGGGTGCAGGTGAACCTCCTCCAGTCGGAGAGGAACCCGAACCTCCTCCAGTACTCGTTCACGTAGACCTTGTTGAAGAACTCGATGACGGCCAGCGGATCCTCAAGCTCCGGGAGCCTCTCGGGAGGGCACCCGTTGCGCTCCAGGTAGTCCACGGTCTTGGGGTCCCTCCTGGCGATCTTCGCCGCCAGGCTGATCCCGCCGTTGCCGGTGGCGTGCGTCCCCACGGGGAAGAGCACGTTGTACCCGGTCATGCGCTTGTACCTGCCGATGGCGTCCACGTAGGTGTAACCGCGCAGGTGGCCCACGTGGAGGTACCCGGTTACCCCCGGGTACGCGAAGATGATCATGAACTTCGGCTTGCCGTCGATCCTCTCGGCCCTGTCGAGGCCGGCCTCTTCCCAGCGGGCCTGCCATTTAGCTTCCATGCTGCCGTAGTCGTTGGCCATTTCCAACCCCTTTCTATGCGCACGCGATTGGGCGCGTGTTTTAATATGTGTCGCAGAGGCGGCGGACGGGACTACATATCTAAGACCGCATGGTAAGTGAATCCGCTTGCGCTCGACTTTAGATACGAAGCACGTATGAATCAGATTCCGCCAGAGTGCGGGCAGTCCGGCATGCCGGAGCCAAGACCTCTCGGCATGCCGGAACCGCCGGCGGGAGGTGATTGAATCAACCCAATTATCTTCCGCAGGACCTGTTCCTGCGTCATGATGATCATAGTCCTGGACGGGACCATGATCATCGTCGTCATCCCGTAAGCGGATGACGAGGACTGATCCACCTTACGGATCCGGCCCCGTACGGGGCCGTCACTCTCCTTGTTATGGTATCTGTGAATGACTATATAACAACTTTGACAGAATCCAGCAACTGCACTCATCCGCGGATCAAGGGGTGCGGGCAGTCCGGCATGCCGGAGAACCACCCTCTCGGCATGCCGGAACCGCCGGCGGGAAATCGTTTTGTCCAAACACATTCCGCAGGACACTTTCCAGCATCATGATGTTCATGGTCCTGGACGGGACCGTGATCATCGTCGTCATCCCGTAAGCGGATGACAAGGACGGATCCATACGGACACCGTCCATTCCGAGGCCGTCAGTTTCCTTGCTGAAGGTATCCACGATTCGTTATATAACAATATTGATGGGGCTGATTCTGATCCTCGACGAACCATATTTATCCTACTATTCAGTTTACGTTTGGTGAATGATGTTCGACTGCCATCCAGTCGACAGCAACAACATCAGGACGGATGTCGGGCCTGTATACGCGGCGATGGATTCGAAAATGGATGGGCTCATGGAAGTGAAACGCGACAGGTACCTCGGCATGCTCGTGTCCAGAAGATGGAACGGCCGCGTCAAGATCCTGGCCGGTATCAGGGGATGCGGGAAATCCCACCTCCTGTCCGCCTATGAGGGCCTCCTATTGTCCGACGGCGTCCCGCCGGAGCGCATAATCCGCTTCGACCTGGAGGGTTCGGGCATCCGGAACGCATCCGACCTGTGCCGGCGCATCTCCGATGCCGCCCCCTCGGATTCCTCCGGATACCACGTCCTCATCGACGACATCCAGACCCTTCCGGACTTCACCGATGTGGTGACCACGCTGGCAGCCAGGAGGCACATCGACGCATGCGTCACTGGCAGGTTCTCGAACGGTCTGTGCGACGGCGTCCCGACCGAATGCCGCGGGCGCGGGGACGTGATCCGCGTGCATCCGCTGGGCTTCTCCGAGTTCCTCTCGGCGCATACCGGGAGAGAATCGGAGGCTTGGAAGGATTACCTGGAGTACGGCGGGATGCCAGGAGTCCTGCATGAGGACACTGCCGAGGGGAAGCGCGGATACCTGGACGGCCTCCTGGCGGACATCCTGTCCGACATGCGGGAACGGCACCGCATCGGCAATCCTGAGGCCATGTCCGCCGTCATCGACGAGATCCGCTCGTCCGTCGGAACCCCCTTGAGCCCGTCTGGCATCTCGGATGCACTCCGCCGGAAAGGACTCAACATGACCAACGACACCGTGCGCAGATACCTCGCGATAGCCGCCGACTCATTCCTGCTGGAGGAGGTGAGGAGGATAGACATCCGCACCTGGAGAGGCCTGGGCTCCCCCTCCAGGTTCTACATGGAGGACGTCGGATTCTGCGGCACGGGGGATTCCGCCTCCCGCGGGGAGAACATAGTATTCTCCGAGCTCCGCCGCAGGAGGCTCTCCGTGAACACAGGCGTGATCGAGACCAGGGAGACCGTGGAGGGCGTGAGGAGATCCGTCAGACTGGGGATCGACTTCGTGGCCGAGAAGGCGGACAGGAGATACTACATCCAGTACGCCGAGTGGATGTCCGACGAGGGCAGGCTGGTGCGCGAGAAGCGTCCATTCCGCTGCCTGAGGGACGGATTCCGCCGGGCCCTCATCCTCGGGGACGACATGCTGCCCCACATGGATGAGGAGGGCGTGCTGAACATCGGTGTAAGACAGTTCCTGCTCGACGAGAGGAGCCTGGACTACCGAGCTGGTCGAAATATCACGTCCTTGGACGCAGAATTTCGACTAGCCTCCCCCTGTCCGACGCCCGTCATCCGGGTTTGTCCGACAGACCGCCCGGACGTAGGACACCATGTTTATCTACCACGGGCGCATGCTCCTTAATATAGAAGGGCCCGGGAACGGGCCATTCCGGCACGATTCGGACCGATCGGGCGCGGGATGGAGGGGATCATTCAACAACCCCTCCGGTATCCCCCGTCCGACGTATGTCCGACACTGTCCGACAACTTTTAAATATCACGTAAGACATAGTCTCGACTGCAAGCGGGAAGGGATGGGAAAAGCACTCCCTCTTGCAGGAAGAGGATGAGAATGTCGGACGACGGGACCAAGGTCACGCTCAGGATGGGACCTGAGGAAATCCAGATGATGGAGGACTTCATGGATGAGCATGACATCGGGAACAGGTCCGACTTCATCCGCGACGCGATCAGGGGCTACATCGCCTCCGTGAGGAACGGCGGGAGCACCGGCGCGTCGGGAAGCGGGATCTTCGTCCGCTTCAGCGACCTCCAGATGGATGCGCTCCAGGGACTCGTCCAGCGCGGCATATGCCTGGATGAGGAGGAGTTCGTCCGGAAGTGCGTGCTCGACAAGATCGTGCCCGCAGCGGTGGAGGAGGAGGCCTACGCCGACTCCTTCAGGACCGCGCAGAGGAACGCCGCGCTCAAGTGAAGAACAAAGGGATGGGAAATCAGGCACCGTCCGTCCGGATGGGACCGCTCATGCGGAGGACGGCCGGTGCTCTTCAAACGCCTTAACGAACCGAGAAAAGGAAGCCATTGGGTGATAGCGATGAACGCAACAGAGCAGATAGAGCCGCGCGTGGCGGTCGTCGGAGTCGGCGGCGCCGGATGCAATGTCGTCAGCTCGTTCTACGGCGCATGCCTCCCAGTGGACACCATCGCGATCAACACGGACAAGGAAGGCCTCCACAACACGAAGGCCGACCTCAAGCTGTACATCTGCAGGGAGGTCCTCCACGGGGAGGGCGCCCAGGGCGACGCCGTCCTCGGGAGGAGGTGCGCGGACATCCACATAGCGGAGATCCGCGAGGCTCTGTCCTCGTACGATGTCGTCTTCGTCGTCGCCGGGCTCGGCGGCGGCACCGGATCCGGGGCCATGCCGGTCGTCATCGACGCGGCGCAGTCCCAGGGCATAGACACGTACGCGATAGCGATCAGCCCGTTCACCCTCGAGGGATCGAGGAAGGCCGTCGCCAGGGAGGCCTGGGGCCACATCCGCGCGGTCTGCGAGGGCAGCATCATAGTCGACAACGACCTGGTCCTCGCCAGGATGCCCCAGCTTACCGTGCCGCAGGCGTTCGGACAGGTCAACCTGAGCATCAGGAAGCACATCATGGGATGCATCGACACGGTCTCCGCCGGCTTCAGGAACAGGAAGGTCCCCGCCGAGACGGACATGCCCGAACCGGCGTACCCCATAGAGGCGCTCAGCAGCGCCTGAAATCTCACTATTATCTCCCCACGGCCCAGGGGCGCCGCCCCGGGCCAAACCTCCTATTTTGGGCCCCGCCCGCTGCATCGGGCGGGGTGACCTATTCTTCTGTGGTTCATCTGTGCGGATTTAACATTTTAAACGCAATTTTACGGCGTTAACTCCCTGTGATCGGGATGTCTGGCTGTCTGTCCCGAGGAGGGTTGAATTTTAATATTTTAAAACGGAGGGAAGGGGTTTGAAATTAGCCGGAAAGGGCGGGAATCCGCCCCGTCCGATGTTTTGATCAGGCTCTCATGAGCTCGATTTCGATGCACTTGAGGACCTTCCTGAAGTTCTCCTTTGTCTCTTCGGAGAGCATCGGACCGTATTCCTCTATGTACGTCTTGAAACCTAATCTCCCGAGTTTTGTTTAACTAGGCCGTGCAAAGAGTCGCAGGCGAT
>JAUNYA010000042.1 GCA_030539565.1 Thermoplasmata archaeon
GTGATGATCGTTTTTTGAGCCGATCGATGACGATAGACGGGCGAGCTGAGTGGCAAACGTTTCACCAGGGCTTCTGGCCGCCGTGGTCCAGGAGGTGCTGGTTGTACTCCTTGGCCTGAGTGTACGCGTCGTACATGGCGTAGAACCACAGGACCAGGTAGGCCAGGCCCATCAGGCACATGAACGCCAGGAGCCCCAAGACCATGGAGTCCGGGTTCGAGTGGCCGTCCGCCGCGCCGGCGAAGGCGATCAGCCCCACGTAGGCGCCGATCCCGAGCAGTATCGACACCGCGAGCATGACCGCCCCGCGGGCGAAGCGCCCCACGTACATCTGGCCCAGGCCGGGCAGGATGAGGGACAGGATCAGCGCCAGGCCCTCGGACTTCTTGTTGAACATTATGGCGGTGTTCGCGTCGACGCCGCCGCTCCCGGCACCGGATCCGCTCTGCGCGCCGCACTCGGGGCAGAACTTGGCTCCCTCCGGGATCTCCTTACCGCAGCTGCTGCAGTACATCCCTGCTCACCACGGTGGCTGCCCGTTGTGCTCGAGCAGGTAGCGGTTGTACTCCTCCGAGACCTGGTAGGCGTCGTACATCGAGTAGATCCACACGACGATGTACGCGATCGCCGGGAACAGCAGCCACAGCGAGAGCAGGCCCAGCGCTATGCCTCCGACGAGCATCGCCAGCCCGCGGTCGATCTTCCCGAGGTACAGCTGGCCCAGCCCCGGTATGATGAACGACAGGATCACGGCCAGCCCGTCGGACTTCTTGTTGACCATCAGGGCGGTCGCCGTGCTGGTCGGCGCCTCCCCTCCCCCCGTAGCGGAGCTCCCGCACTCGGGGCAGAACTTCGCCCCGTCGGGCATCTCCCTTCCGCAGTTGGTGCAGTACATGCATCTCACCCTTCGCACCATATGCGCTCCCGTGCATATAACGCAGAGGCCCAGGGAGTGCTGGGGAAATCGTAAATAAGGCACCCCCGATGCTTTCGGCATGCCTTCCCTCCAAGTGGCGCTCGATCTCATGCAGCTGAACCGTGCCGTCGTCATCGGCCGCGAGGCCGTCCAGGGCGGGGCGGAGTGGATCGAGGCCGGCACCCCGCTGATCAAGAGCGAGGGTGCGGAGGCCGTCCGCACGCTGAGGAGGGAGTTCCCCGGGCACAGGCTCGTGGCGGACACCAAGACCATGGACACCGGCTCGTTCGAGGTGGAGATCATGGCCAAGGCGGGGGCGGACATCGTGACGGTCCTCGGGCTGGCGGACGACGCCACCATCGACGAGGCGGTCAAGGCCGGGAGGAAGTACGGGGCGGAGGTCATGGTCGACATGATCAACGTGCCGGACCGCGTGGCCCGCGCCAGGGAGATCGAGGCGCTGGGCGTCTCGTACATCTGCATGCACATGGGCATCGACACCCAGATGAGGGGCGAGGAGCCTCCCATAGACGTCCTCAGGAGGATCGTCTCCGAGGTGTCCATCCCCGTGGCCGTCGCCGGAGGGATCACCGCGGAGAACGCCGGCGAGTACGTCGAGGCCGGAGCGTCGATAGTCATCGTCGGCGGGGCGATCGTCAAGACCGACGACATCGAGAAGGCCGCCAGGGACATCGTCACCTCCATGTCCGGCGCCAGGGTCGACACCGACCTTGCCCGCAAGTACGGGGAGGAGGACCTCTTCGAGGCGTTCGGAAGGGTCTCGACATGCAACATATCGGACGCGTTCCACAAGCAGGGCGTCATGACCGGCATCCTCCCCCAGTCGCTCAAGCACAGGCAGAAGATGGTCGGCAGGGCGCTCACCGTCCAGACCACCAACGGGGACTGGGCGAAGCCCGTCGAGGCCATCGACCGCGCCGGGAGGGGCGACGTCCTCGTCGTGGACGTCGGAGGGGCGCCGGTCGCGGTGTGGGGCGAGCTCGCCACCCACTCGGCCATGAACATGGGCGTCGCCGGGATCGTCATAGACGGCGCCATAAGGGACATCGACGACATCCGGGACCTCGGCTTCCCGGCGTTCTCCAGGACCGTCGCGCCCTGCGCCGGCGAGCCCAAGGGCTACGGCGGGATCGGCATCGAGGTCACCGTGGGCGGCCAGAGGGTCCGCACCGGCGACTGGATCGTCGGGGACGAGAGCGGGATAGTCGTGATCCCCAGGGAGATGGCCGTCGAGGTCGCCAACAGGTCGCTGGACGTCCACGAGAGGGAGAACAGGACCCGCGAGGAGATCGGCAGGGGTTCGACGCTCTCGAAGGTCAACGAGCTCGCCAAGTGGGAGCCCGTCAAGTGACCTCACGGGCGCAGGCAAGTCAGCGGTATGACGTGGACTCCGTCCCTGCGGGTGTACGCGACCCGTCCGGCGGTTATCACCGCGCAGAACGCCATCTTCGAACGGACATCGTCATCCACCCTCTTCTTCAGCGTCAGCAGGCTCCTCGCGCCCCCGTCTATGCCCTTCGTGGTACCCAGATCCGCCTCGAAAGCGGCCCATCTGCCGTCTCCGAGGCGGATTACGGCATCCGCCTCCAGGCCGTCCCCGTCGCGGTAGTGGAGAACGCTCCCGCCCAGTGCCGTCGCGTACGCGCGAAGGTCGCGGACGACCATGGATTCGAACAGTGAGCCGAACGTCTTGAGATCCTCTATGAGGCCGTCGGCATCTTTCCCGAGCATCGCGGCCGCCAGGGAGGGATCGGTCAGATGCCTCGTCGGGGAGGTGCGGACCACTGACTTCGTCCTCAGCTCCGGAATCCAGGCATCCAGATTCTCCACCACGCACATCCTCCGGAGATCGCGGATGTATCCGTCCAAGGTGTTCGCGTGCATGTTCTGGCCGGATGCGGCCGCATCGGCGAGGACCTCCGCCCTGCTGGCGGGCGTGGCGGTGCGTGTCGACAGGGAGACCAGCACGGCACGGGTCTTGTCCGGATCGCGCCCAGGGGCGTCCGGGAACGCGGCCCCGTCGCGGATGATGCGCCTGCAGTAGCCTTTCACGAACTGGGCGGCGGACGCATCGGGCTTGCCGATGATACCGGGCCACCCGCCGCGGACGAGCATCGCGGAGATATCGCTCAGCATCCTGTCCGAGTAGCCTCCGACTTCGCCCTGCCCCCCGAACAGGCCGCCCAGCGACACGTGCCCGACGGAATCCCCCGACTCATGGAGGCTCATCGTCCCCATGCGGATGTGCCCGATGCCGTCCGAGACACCGCCTCCGGTTCCACGGATGCCTGCTGGATCCGGCCCCGCCAGGATATACCTCCCCGGGCTCAGGCCCTTGGCCGCCGCCCTCCTGACGGAATCCCACAGCGCGGGCGCCCACTGCCACTCGTCCAGAAGTCTCGGGCACTGGCCAGCCAGCAGATCCTGCGGAAGGGCGGCGGATCCCCCGGTCTCGCTCACGTCCAAGCGGCTCCTCGCCGCCTGCAGTGCCGTCGTGGTCTTCCCGCAGCCGCTCGGACCCGTTATGACAACGGCCCCATATTCCGCCAGACACTGCCGGAGACCGGAGTCGACACACCTCGGAGTATAGCGGCATTGTCCCGGAGACATGGAGGCATAAATGCTATCAATTCATATAAATCATGTGAAGGATGAGGAAAATTCCATGGTGAAGGATGGGGATGTTTCCATTGTGAAGGATGCCGAAGGTTCCATTGCGACTCCAGACGGAAATGCGAAGAGCCAGACGGCCTCCGGAAGATGATTGCCATAAAGGCGGGGGAGAACCCCGCCGTGAAATGTTTGATGCGCGTCAGTAGACGTGCTTTATCCCGTTGATCTCCTCGTCCAGGGCCTTGAGGCGGGCTATCCTGTCGGGGGTCGACGGGTGGGTGCTGAAGAGGCTCATGAACTTCTGGCCGGCCCTACCGCTGAAGGGGCTGGAGATCCAGACGTTCTCGTACGAGGTGTTGTCGTACGTGTTCGCCCTGGAGGCGCATCCGCCCTCGATCTTGGTCAGGGCGCTGGCGAGCGCCATGGGCTTGCCGGTGAGCCTCGCCCCGGTCTCGTCCGCCAGGTACTCCCTGTTCCTGGACACGCCGAGCTGGATGAGCATGGCGGCGAACGGGAGCGTGATGTCCGCGATGAGCGCGAGCCAGAAGTTGTCCCTGTCCCCGCTGAAGAACGTGGACCAGACGGCCATGCTGGTGACGTAGGAGATCAGCGACGCCATGGTGGACGCGACGGACATCACCAGGATGTCGCGGTTCTTCACGTGGGACATCTCGTGGGCCATGACGCCCTCGAGCTCCTCGTCGGTCAGCATGTTCAGCAGGGGCTGGGTCGCGACGACCGCCGCGTCCTTGGGGCTCCTGCCGGTGGCGAACGCGTTGGGCATGGGGACCATGGAGATCCCGACCTCGGGCATGGGCATGTTGGCCTTCATCGCCAGGTTCTCGACTATGCCGTAGAGCCTGGGCTCCTCCTCCCTCGTGACGATCCTGACCTTGTTCGCCCTCAGGGCCATCTTCTTGGAGAAGAAGTACGAGTAGACGTTGAACAGGACGGACACGACGAGCATGACGCCCGCGCCGAGTATCCAGTTGTTGAACAGGTACCCCACGAACGAGCCTATGACGACCAGGAGGCCCGTCATGAGCACGAACATGGATGCTGTTCTGAGACGCCAATGCATATTGATCGCCCACCGATTCGTTAGATGTTCTATTTAACCATATCAGACGGTTCTTCGCCGTGTCAGGCCATCGCACGTCGAGGGACATGCCGGCGTAGAAGTCGTCGACACCTTTGAGGCCGAAGTGGGCGCGCAGGTTGGTCATGCCCTCCCTGCCGGTGCAGTGGTTCAGGTGGAGGTCGGTGCATCCGTGGGCCTCGAACTGCAGCGCGTACGCCTCGGCGACGGGCTTCTTCCTCTTCTCCAGCAGGACGGCTCCGACGAACCTCTGGGCGTCGCGGCCGAACCTGGACCTCACCGCCTCCAGGGCCGGCTCCGGGCCGGATGCGCCCCTCCCGCTGACGATCGTGAGCTTCCTGCCCTCTATCGCGAGTATCGACTCCGAACGGCCGTCGGTCTCGATCTGCGGCGAGAGCCAGACCTTCGGTATGACCTCGGTCCACCCCCCGATGTCGACGATCTCGGCCTTCGCCCTGTCCTCGTCGGAGAGGCCGATGCTGCCGGGCATGAACCCGCGCTTGCCCGAGTAGAGCCCTGCCGGCGCGTACACGGTCACGGGGGACTCCCTGGCCTGCAGGAACGCCGGGAGCGCCCTGCAGTTGTCCGGGCTGTCCTGGGAGACCGCCACGGCGTCTATGGACGCGGGGTCGACCTCAAGGTGCTCCATGTTGTGGATGAGGTACCTGTCCCTCAGGCCGGTATCGAACAGAAGCCTCTTCCCCTCGGACTCCACCAGCACCGAGAACCCCTTGGCCCCGATGAGCGGCGTGTTGATGAGCGAACCCTCGTCATAGATGCAAAGCAGCCTTGCCATTTCCTTCGCCTCCTGTATAGCGACTCGGGGATGTCCCCGCATATCCTGTGGATGCTCTCGACCGGGACCTCCCCGTTCGCGAGCCACGCCTTGACCCTCTTGGGCACCGTGTTGACGGACATTATCGCGCCCGGCTTGGAGGGGTCGTCGATGTAGTCCGTCTCGATCATGAAGCGGTCCGTGCCCTTGCCGATCGCCTCGCGGGTGTTGGTCTTGGACGCCGGAATCGACGGCATCACGCCGCTGGTCTCCTCCGGGGTCACCCACGGCGGGGACGAGTGTTTAACCACCCTCCCGCGGTCCAATCCTGCTTTGTCCGCGAGCTCCGCGAGCGAACGGTCCGTGTCGGACTCCGACTCGCAGTGGATGATCACGGGGCAGTCAACCTCCCTGGCGAGCTCCATGCCGCGGAGCAGCACCCTGTTGGACGCATCCCATATCTCCTGCGACACGGGGAAGTGGGGCCTGCCGATCTCGCCGATGGCGACGGCCCTCCCCTCCGCGACATCCCTGGCGGCGTCCTCCATGCCCCTGACCATCATCTCCTCCGCGCGCTCCAGGCCGTAGGCCTCGGCGAGGGGGATGATCAGCACCGGGTACGGTCCGACGGCGATGTTTATCTCCAGGTCCGTCTGCTCCTCCGCCAGATGTGCCAGCGTGTACGTTATGTCGTACGACTCCGCGAAGTCCTCCCCCTTGTGGATGGGGACCTCCGCGTACGGGAGGGTAACCAGGGTCAGCCCAGTTCCGCCCGCAGCCTCGTACTCCCTCAGCGCGGCCACGTTCCTCCCCGACGGGGACATGTGGATGTGGTTGTCGTAGACGGGCACCCTCTCGCTCATGCGACCCGAATCCCCGTCCTGTTCAAAATACGCGCGCAGCGACGCCGCCACCTCCTCGTTATATACGACCGTGTCCAATCGTTCGGACGATGGACTCGAACTCCCGCTTCATGCTCAAGGCGTTCAAGAAGTACTATCGGACCGACGGCCCGATGATACCCGACAGGTTCGCCCGCAGGGAGTTCGGATTCATGTTCTTCGACAGGAACTTCGTCCAGAGGCACCTGTCGTTCAGCACCCCGGACGAGCTCCGGAAGTACATGCTCGGCAACGTGCCCGCGCACAGCTACTACTCCACATCCTACTACCGCAAGCCCAACGCGCCGGTGATGGAGGAGAAGGAGTGGCTGGGCGCGGAGCTGATCTTCGACCTGGACGCCGATCACCTGGACGGCGCCAAGGAGATGACCTACGCGCAGATGATCACGCAGATCCGCTCCGAGATGATCCACCTGGTGGACTCGTTCCTCCTGGGCGATCTGGGATTCTCGGAGGACCAGGTCCACATCACGTTCTCCGGCGGGAGGGGGTACCACGCGCACGTCCGCACCCCGGACGTGATGGAGCTCGGGACGCACGAGAGGAGGGAGCTGGTCGACTACATCACCGGCTCAGGCCTGAACATCGACTGGGTGTTCCCGTACAACAGGGTCGCCACGTCCAAGGTGGTCACCGGGCAGGGCGTCCGCACCAACGTGGCGAAGGACCGCCTGATCCCGCCGGAGGACGCCGGCGGCTGGAAGAGGAGGATGCGCCTGGGGCTCATGGACGTGGTCAACGACTTCTGCGACGGCGACGCCAAGGACCTGAAGCGCGAGTACCCGAGCATCAAGGGCAGCGACAGCAAGACCGTGTACAAGGCCCAGGAGGAGCTGAAGAAGGCCAGGACCACCCTGTTCCAGAAGAACAACATGGCCATGCTCTCCACGTCGACCCAGAACATGCTGGTCAAGATCATGGCCGAGGACATGGCCTACCGCCTGTCCGGAGAGGTGGACGAGCCGGTCACCGCCGACATCAAGAGGCTCATCCGCCTCCCCGGGTCCGTCCACGGCAAGAGCGGGCTGAGGGTCACCCCGATCACCCGCGACGAGCTGACCGACTTCGACCCGCTGCAGATGGCGGTGCCCGACGCGTACTCCGACGAGCCCGTGAACATAACGATGAGGAAGCCTGCGCAGCTGGATATGAAGGGCGAGCACTTCTCCCTCGAGGGCGAGACCGAGGTGCCGGAGTTCGCGGCGGTGTTCCTTATAGGCAGGAAGATGGCCGACTTCGGCCACCTGTCCGAGGAATCGCAGAAGCAGAAGCTGTTCTGAGAGGTCTGGCACATTTGATTCCGGCCGTCCTTCAGACTCCCTCCTCCTCTCTATACCCTAAATAACGCGGGCGAACGTTTTATTAAGGGGGTGCGGTTCCAGAGCCCAAGGTAATCACTATGAAAGCATTCCGTGTCACTGGAACCTACGCAGACCCGAGGAAAACCCAGCCCTTCTCCGTCGAGATGGCGGCTGAGGACGAGGCGGCGGTCAGGGAGAAGGCCCTCTCCACCATCGGCAGCAAGCACAAGCTGAAGAGGTGGCAGATCAACATCACCGACGTCGCCGAGATCCCCGCGGACCAGGTCACCAACCACGTCGTCAAGTACCAGATCGGTGAGTGATTTGGAAGACAACGAGCTCCGTCAGGCCCTGGCCCTGATGGATGCCTACAAGGACAGGGTCGAGGCCATGAGCCGCCAGGTCCAGGTCCTCCGCGTCTCCCTCGACGAGGTCACCATGGCCCTCGAGGCCGTCAAGGCATTCAAGGACGCCAAGGAGGGCGACGAGATCATGGTCCCCGTGGGAGCATCCTCGTTCATACCCGTCAAGGTCACCGGCAACAGGACCGTCATCACCGGCATCGGATCCGGCATCTCGATCCAGAAGACCGCGGACGAGTCCATCGAGTACCTCGAGTCCAACTCCGCCGAGATCGCCGAGGCCCTGAAGAAATCCGTAGAGGCGCTCAACGAGTCGCAGCAGAACCTCGCCGCCATGAACGAGGCGGTCCAGCAGGAGTACGCTGCCAGGCGCCAGAGCATGGGAGTCCAGTGAGGTGCGGCGATGTTCGAGTCCCTCAAGTCCAAGATGAAGGGCCTGTTCTCCAAGGGCAAGAAGCTCGAGGAGGAGCAGGTCTACAGGCAGGAGGAGAGGGAGCTCGAGCATCAGCCGGCCCCCGTGGACACCCCGTCCGCGCCGTCCGCCCCCGCGGCGGAGGCACCCGCCGTTCAGGAGCCCGCGGTCCCCGCGGAGCCCCCCAAGGCGGAGGAGCCGAGGCTCTCCAGGAAGGAGATGCTGAAGCTCAGGAAGCAGGAGAAGAAGTCCGGCGCCCCGTCCGTCTCCCACGCCCCCGTAGGCGATTCCGGGAAGAGGATCAAGGAGGACCCGCTGGACGAGATCCTGGACGAGCTGGAGATCATCCTGCTCGAGGCCGACGTCGCGTACCCCGTGGTCGAGGAGATCAAGGCCGGGGTCCGCCAGAACCTCGTCGGCAGGAAGTACGACCGCTCCTACACCCTGGAGCAGGTCGTGGAGATCGCCATCAAGGACGCCGTCAGGGACGTCCTGGCGATAAACGAGTTCGATTTCGACGGATGGCTCGCCGAGCAGCAGAGGCCCACCGTCATCATGTTCGTCGGCATCAACGGCACCGGCAAGACAACAGCCATCGCCAAGATCGCCAACCGCATCATGGCCGACGGGAAGACCGTCGTCCTGGCCGCCTGCGACACTTTCAGGGCGGGGGCCATCGAGCAGCTCACGATCCACTCGGAGAAGCTCGGATGCAAGATCGTCAAGCAGGACCACGACGCGGACCCGTCCGCCGTTGCATTCGACGCCATAGAGCACGCCCGCTCCAAGAGGAAGGACGTGGTCCTGATCGACACCGCCGGGAGGATGCAGACCAACAGCAACCTCATCGAGGAGATGAAGAAGATGGTCAGGGTCGCCAAGCCCGACCTCAAGGTCTTCGTCGGCGACTCCCTCGCCGGGAACAACGCGATCGAGCAGGCCAAGGTCTTCGACGACGCCATCGGACTCGACGCGATCATCCTCACCAAGATCGACACGGACGCCAAGGGCGGCGCGGCGCTCTCCATAGCGCACACCATCAACAAGCCCATCGCGTTCGTCTGCAACGGTCAGGAGTACGGCGACATCATCAAGTTCGACACCGAGTGGATGATCGACCGCCTCTTCAGCGACGAGTGATTCACAGGCAGAGCCTGTGGAGCAGCGCCGCGTAGACCTTAGCGTCGGTCACCAGATTCTCGACCACTACGTGCTCGTTGGGCGCGTGGAGCGTCCCGCCTCCGCACTGCCACACGTACGCGTCGTACCCGCTCTCGCGGAAGAAGTTGGCACACGTGCCTCCGCCGATCCCCACGCCCTCGGGCCTGTTGCCGATTATCATCTCGACCGAGTCCGCCAGAGCGCGGAACGCGTCCGTGTCCGTTGACGAGGGCTTGCCTGCGACGTGCTTCTCGATCTCCTCGACACGTATCGTTGCCCCGGAGTCCCTGGCGTAGCTGTCTGCGATCTCCCTGCAGAGGGCCTCGACGTCGTTCACGTCGTATCTGGGCAGGATCCTCATGTCCATGCAGAACTCGTCGTAGCCCGGGATCGTGTTCACGTTCTCGACGGTGGCCGGCCTCTTGGTGGGCTCGAAGGTCGAGACCTTTCCGACGAACATGGGGTCGGACTCGCCGAAGCGCTCGGGAAGGCTCTCCATGAGGTCCGTCAGCAGCAGGGTGGACACGCGGTACGCGTTGATCCCCCTCTCAGGGGTCGACCCGTGGGTGGTCTTCCCCTCGATGACGAAGCGGAGCCAGAGCATGCTCTTCTCGGCCACCTCTATCTGGACTCCCCCGGGGGAGCCCCAGTCCGGCACCATTATGACGTCGTCCTCGGAGAACTTCCCGAGGTCTATCAGGTGGCGTATCCCCATCTTGCTGGTGGTCTCCTCGTCGGCCACGTAGGCGA
>JAUNYA010000043.1 GCA_030539565.1 Thermoplasmata archaeon
CCGATGATCTCCGAAACGGAGATGCCCGCGTCGACGGCCTCCTGCGTGGCTTTCTGGACGAGTGCGATGTCCCAAGTCTCGATGGCCTTCTTCAGGTCCGCCATGATCTCTGCGTTTGCCATATGTCTCTCTCCTCTCGTGGTCCGGGACAGACAAGGGACGAACCGACATTTATCGGTTCAAATCCGATTTAGGTGTGCATTTGTCTGTCTTAGACCCGCAAACCTAGCTATGTGAATGCTGTATTAATACTATGCGGTGGTCATTTGGACACTTGAATAATACCATATTTAAATCTTATCTATATGGCATCCATAACTCGAGGATTTTTAGACAAAACGGCGGGATGGAAGAAGTCGACTAGACATTTGTCTAACCGATAATGAAGCGATGGAAAACGAGGTGGAAAGGTTTGATAAAGGTGGGGTTTGAGAACGGTCAGTCGAACTCGACGTCCTCGTTCTGGGAGGTGGTGAACTTCACCCCGGCGGCGGTCAGCATGTTGCTGATGTTGTCGGCGATGTGGTTCAGGTCCTGACCCTTTATGTAGGTCTTGATGTAGAACTCGTTCCTGTCCATGGGGAACACGAGGCGGACCTTGCCCTTGCGGTTGTACCCCTCGGGCTTCCTGTTCTGCTCCAGGTCGTTGACGTTGAGGTCGATCAGCATCTGGAGGATCTCCTCCTCCTCGGGCATCTGGCCGATCTCGTCCAGGAGCATCTTGAGGATGTCGGGGAAAACGGGTGCCAGGTCCTTGTAGGGGGTCTTCCCTTTGAGAACGAAGTTGACGCTGTAGACCTTCATCGGGCGCCTTGACCTGTACCGCGCTATTTAGGGTTTTGGGCATTGTTCCGCGCCCATAGCTCAATGATTAATACCATCCCTACATAGGGAGAGGCCATGAGAACCGCACTCACAGTCGCGGGTTCGGACTCCATCGGAGGGGCGGGCATCCAGGCCGACGTAAAGGCGATGTCCGCGGTAGGGGTCCACGCCGCGACCGTCATCACAGCCGTCACCGCGCAGAACACGCGCGGCGTCGACGGCATCCTCCCGCTGCCGGAGGAGTTCATCAAAGAGCAGCTGGAGGCCGTCGTGAAGGAGGCCGATGTCAAGGCCATCAAGACCGGGATGCTGTACAGCGCCGAGATAGTCGGCACCGTCGCCGACATCCTGGAGGACCACGAGGCCCCGCTGATCGTCGACCCCGTGATGGTCGCCGGCACCGGGAGCTCCCTGTCCGACGATTCCCTGGCGGATGCGCTCAGGAAAAAGCTCCTGCCCATCTGCGAGCTGGTCACGCCCAACAAGAGCGAGGCCGAGGTCCTGGCGAAGATGAAGATCAGGTCCAAGGACGACGAGCGCCTGGCCGCCGAGCTCATCGGCAAGCAGGGGTCCGCCGTCCTGATGAAGGGCGGCCACTACGGCAACACGCCCACCGTCATCGACATGCTGTACCTGTCCTCGGAGTTCACCAAGATGGAGTACCCCAGGCTGAAGAAGGCCGGACACGGCAGCGGCTGCGTCCTATCCTCGTACATCACGGCCCACATGGCGAAGGGCATGGACGTCGCCAACGCGGTGTTCAAGTCCCGCGAGCTCATCCAGGAGGCCATCGCCACCCAGTACTCCGTCGGCGGAGGGGACCTCGTGGTCAACCCCGCAGTCAAGGGCGGGGACAGCGAGGGCTTCCTCGTGCTCGACGCCCTCGACGCCGCCGCGGCCCGCATCCTCGACGTCGTGCCGGAGGAGCTGGTGCCCAAGGGCGGCATGAACATCGCCATGGCGATGAGGAACGCCGCCGGCCCGGAGCAGATCGCGGCCATCGACAAGAGGCTGACAGTCCGCAACGGCATGATCCGCAAGGGCGGGCCCGCCAAGTTCGGGACCGCCGAGGGTCTGTCCTACATCCTGATGGCCGTCATGAAGAGGGACCCGGAGACCAGGTGCGTCATGAGCCTCGCCTACTCGGACGACATGCTCGACGTCATGGAGGAGGTCGGCCTCAGGTCCGTGGCCGCGGAGATGGCCAAGGACAGGCTCATGGACTCCACCGACAAGGCGCTCTCCAAGTGCAAGGGCATCCCCGACGCCATCGTCGACAAGGGCTCGAAGAAGGACCGCACGGTCAGGCTCCTCGCGAGGGACACCGCCGACATGATGTCCAAGCTCGAGCAGATCCTCTGAGATCGGAAACATCCTGGGGGGAAACCCCCGTCTCATTTCTTCAGACCTCCCGGTGACAGGGGGCCTCTCTCCGACAATAGAATAAGAATAAGGGAAGGAGCGCCCGGGGAACCCCGGACGCATGTTTCATCACTCGATCGAGACGATCTCGAGGGTGAAGTAGAGCGTGACGTTGTAGGTCTCGTCGCAGGTCTTGTAGGAGTAGGTTCCGTTCGAGGAGTAGCCGGTGATGTAGACGGTGTTCCCGTCGACGTTCAGCTCGACCATCTGGATCTCGGTGCCGCTGACGGTCACGGTGTCCTCGAGGGTCATGGTGACGCTCATGTTCCCGTCGCTGCCGATGCTGTTGACGGTGAACTTGACGGCTCCGTACTCGCTGTCCTCGTTGCCGACGTACTCGTAGGTGGTTCCGACGGTGGGGAGGTACGTGATCGTGACCAGGTTGTCCGCGGTGTCGTAGGTCGCCATGGCGTTCCATCCGTAGGCGCTGGTGAAGTACACGACGCTGCCGCCGGTGAGGTCGACGTCCTCGTAGAGGTCGTCGAACGCGGTCTTGCTCATCGTCTGGACCATCGCGATGTTGTATGTCGTGGACTGGTCCGTGTAGACGGTCTCGGAGGGCGCGGTGTACGCGTTCTCGATGGTGACCTGGATCGTATCGCCGACCTTGTGGCCGATGAGGCAGTTCTCGAAAGCGGCGAGGTAGTCGCCGTCGCCGACGGTGACGTCGATCGTGCTGTACGAGGACTTGGAGTACGAGTTGGACTTCGCGACGTTGCTGTCGTTGCCGATGTCGGAGTTGGTGGTGTCGAAGACGACGGCGTTCTCGGTTCCATAGTAGCCGTAGAAGGTGCCTGTGTAGTTGACCACAACCGTGTCGCCGTAGGCGACTTTCGTATCGTCCGCCTTGATGTACTCGTCGTTGATGAACGTCCCGAGCACGGCGGCACACGCTACGATGAATACGACGAAGCAGACCGTGAAAATCGGGTCCCTCTTCTTTTTGATGCCTTCGCCTGTCATCTTGTATCGGGCGTGCGATGGACTCCTTATAATTAAAGGATTCCATGAGGCGTTCGAATTACGGAACGATGTGCCAGACTCCGTTCGGGAGGATGCAATCCGGTGCCCTTCAGCGGACCCTGAAGTCCACGCCGAGCGATTCCGCGACGGCCCTGCAGCGGTCCTCCGAATCGAGGGATATGCTCCCTCCGACCACCGAGAGCGTCACGTCCGGGATGGCCTCCGCGGCCTCCTCGATGAACGCCCTGAGCGCGGGGTACGCGTCCTCGCCGAACACCGGGTTGCAGACCTCCATGTACTCCCCGGAGTCCGGGGCGTTGAGGCTGATCGAGATGGAATCCAGCACCTCGGCGAGCTCCGGGACGATGTCCCTGCCGTTCACCAGGTTCCCGAGGCCGTTGGTGTCCAGGCGGACGCGGGCGTCCGTCTCGGCCCTGATCCAGCGCGCTATGGTGAGGAGGTCGTCCAGCCTCTCGGTGGGCTCCCCGTAGCCGCAGAACACGATCTCGTCCGCGTCCGAGGCCCTCTCCCTGATTTCCGCCTCCACCTGCTCCACGGTGGGCTCCTCGACGAGCCAGAGGCTGTCGGCGCTCCCCAGCCTGGGGGTGTGGTTCCTGACGCAGAACGTGCACTCGCAGGGGCACCTGTTGGTCATGTTGATGTACCACGTCGAGCCGTAGCGGTAGAGGATGCTCATCGCCCGTCAGTTTCCGACTCCGATGATAAACGTTGGCACGAAGGGCCGTCGGAAACGCCGTTATACCAGTTCGCGGATTGGGCGTTCATGTTCGACCTCTACGTCGTGACCGACAAGGGACTGTCCAAGGGACGCACCGACGCCGAGACCGCCCGCCTCGCATACGAGGGCGGGGCCGACGCGGTGCAGCTGCGCATGAAGAACGCGGACGGGGCGGAGATGCTGGCACAGGCCAGGGAGATCGCCGCCATCGCCGCGGAGATGGACAGGTTCTTCTTCGTGGACGACAGGGTCGATGTGGCAATCGCATCGGGCGCCGACGGCGTCCACCTGGGGCAGTCGGACATCCCCGTGGAGGTCGCCAGGGAGCTCATGGGTACCGACGCGATCATCGGCGTCTCGGTGCAGACCGTGGAACAGGCCATCAGGGCGCAGGAGAACGGCGCGGACTACCTCGGCGTCGGATCGATTTTCACGACATCCACCAAGCCGGACGCGGTCCAGGCCATCGGCCTCGGCCCGGTGTTCGAGATAAGGCAGGCGGTGGACATCCCCGTGGTCGCCATCGGAGGCATCAACCGCGGGAACATCCAGGACGTCATCCGCGCGGGCGCGGACTCCGCCGCTGTCGTGTCGGCGGTCGTCGCCCAGGACGACCCCAGGGCGGCCGCCCACGAGCTCAGGGACCTCATCCTGAAGGTCCGCCCCCACGTCCCCGTGGACTGAGCGCGCACACGCATCCCGAGCGTTGCGGGACCATATTATAATAAGGAGAGCGATTCAAGCCCTTATGCGTCCACAGGAAGACTATCTGCGGGACTTCGCGGTGCTCCTCACCGAGAAAGGGGTCGTGTCCGTATCGGACCCCCAGCAGATAGCTGTCTACGATTTCCTCTGCGGCGGGAAGAAGAGGCCCAGCGACATAGCCGAGGCCCTGAAGCTCCCGTCGTCGTCCCTGCACTTCGTGCTGGACAAGATGGTGGACTCGGGCATCATCGTGCGCTCGAAGCCGGATCCGGCGAAGAAGGAGGTCCTCTACTCGAACCTCGCGCTCAGGATCGCCGGCTCGTCCAAGCCCACGCCCGAGGCCGTCGCCGCCTCCGAGGAGGTTTTCAAGCACCCCGACGCCGACTGCAAAGGGCTCGCCAGCGTGGCCAACATGCTGGAGGCCTACCTCATGGAGATCGGCCTCGAGCACGGGCAGCTCCGCGCCAGGTACGTGCGCGACCTCGCCGCCTCTCTCAAGGACGAGATCGGGGAGGGCCCCATCGAGTCCGTCATGCAGGGCATCAGGGACAGGTTCAACAGACTCACCGGATACAGGATGAGCGTCTTCGGCCTCAACCCGCCAACGTTCGTCTTCGAGGGCGATCCCGGCATGAAGCCGAAGATGGACATGGTGATCCACCTCGTCAGGCACATGGTCGAGAACGCTACCGGCAGGACCTACGCGGTGAAGTCCGTGGAGGACTTCGGGAACGAGGAGACCGCCAGGTTCAAGGTCACGTACGACAGGGCCGAGCCCGAGCAGGAGCCGTACATCAACACGTCGCTCCCCCAGATGGCCGAGCCCGAGAAGTTCATGATCATGGAGGTCGACGGCTCCGTCGCGGTTCTCGCCAACGAGATCCAGACGCAGCTGGTCGACGCCATCTACGAGAGGCCGCTGTGCGTCACCGACGTGGTCAGCATGGTCAACATGCCCAGGTCCACCGTCACCACCAACCTGCTCAGGATGGTGGAGGAGGGCGTCGCCTCTGTGTTCTATGCGGAGTCCGGCGCGCTCTACTACGGGCTGAGCTGCTCCATCCTCATGAAGAGGGTGCGCAGGGTCAGCAAGGACACCTCGGCCACCAGGGACGCGGTGAAGGCCGCATCCGGCGACGGGAGGTTCGTCGAGGGGTACATGGTGTACCTGCTGGCGTCCCTGCAGGAGCTGGGCTTCGACACCGACTACATGATGGTCGTCCTCGGGGCCAAGTACATGAGGACCGCCGGACAGGACGGCCCCAAGAACTTCGACTCCTACTTCGGCAAGATGTCGGACATCGCCAGCATCGTGGGGCTCTCCCTCAGCGTCGTGTCCGTCTACCCGCTCACCATAGGCATCTCCCGTGTCGACGACGTGCCCGGGACCGCCCCGGCGATGACCTTCGCCAAGGGCATGGCCCACCAGGGGCTGGAGATGGCCTCCTCGGGAATATTCGTCAGGGTCTCCGAGGAGACCCCGGACGACATGAAGGTCTCGTTCAAGGAGATCTACCCGTCGCTCAGCATGAACCCCGCCGCCTCTGCCGCGGCGGAGGCGGAGGCCCTGGCGGACCCCGCCCCGGCCAAGAGGAGGACCTCCTCCGTGCGCGACGCTCTCCGCAACAGGAGCGCCAAGACCGACGGCAGGCCCATGAGGACTGTCAGGTACATCACCGGAATCGCGATGGTCGCCCTGGCGGCGTTCGCGATCATACTCGCCGCGGGCGGGACCGGCTTCGACAACACCGCCGACGCGGACTCGTACATGCTGTCCGCCGACGACGGCATCGTCCTGTACACCGTGGACGGCACCGAGATATCGTCGTCCTACGAGCTGAAGGCCGGGGAGGTCCTGTCGGTGTCCGTGGAGTCCGCGGGCAGCGTCGGAATCGTCATAGACGGCGTCGCGTACCCGATCTCGGAGGTCTACCAGGAATCCGAGGGGTACTACGCCATCAGCATCTCCCAGAACACCGTCCTGACCGAGATCCAGCTGCTCGACTCCTCGTTCGAGGGGCTCGAGGTCGGGATATACGATTTCGGCAAGACCGTGACGGACGAGTACGCCTACAACTTCCAGGGCTACTACGGGACCTCCGACTACGAGGAGCTCGCAGGTGGCCTCTGGGTGACCGCCGACGCCATGGTCGTGCTGACCGCGTCCGAGGGCGAGTACATCGCGCTCCCCGACGTGGCCAACGTGTACCTCCAGACGGTCGTTATGCCCGCCATCGGCGGAGCCGACGCCAGCGCGGCGGTGCTCCCCTCTGCCTACGCGACAGTGGACCTGGGCAACGCGGCGTTCGAGATCGACGGCTACTACGTCGCCGGCTCGGTGAAGGTCGCCAAGTACCACGTCATCGAGATGGACTTCGTCAGCACCGACGGCCCCGTGGTCTTCACGATCGACCAGGACGGCAGGTCGTCCTACACCATCGACATGAAGAAGAGCACCAACAGGACCCTCAGCCTGTCCGTCTACCAGGACGTGGCGCTCTCCTACGCGCACATCGTCGTGCAGTGAAACGGTGATCCCCCGCCATGAAGTGCCCAAACTGCGGTCACGAGGTGGGGGAGAGCCCCTTCTGCCCCAACTGCGGCGCCGACCTGACCTCGACGGTCAGGCGCCGCAGGAGGTTTCTCAGGAACATAGACCGCGGCGTGCGCAAGGGCACCGCCGCGGCCGTCATTCTCGTGGCCGTGATGTCCGTCCTCGCGGTGGTGCTCACGTCCTTCCCGCTGGGGGACAGCGGCTCCAGCTCCGGCTCGGACATCCCCGAGGACGCCATCGTCCTCGACTCGGGAGCCTACATCGTCCTGTCGGACGGCTTCGGCGAGGACGGGGTGTTCACCGCGAGCCTCGACGCTTCGGGGCAGCTGGTGATCGTCCTCTCGCAGGACCTGGCCGAGGGGTACTCGACCTTCCGCTGGGATTTCCGCGACGACGTTCGCGCGGTGTCGTCGGTTATCACCAAGGACGATTCGCAGCTCACCTGGATGGAGCCGTCGATCGGCAAGTGGTCCGTCACGGTCTACTGCAGCGGGTACGGCTCGGAGACGGCCGTGTACACCGGGTATTTTGAGTGCTGGGGCGACAGCACCACCACGTACAGGTGGACGCACTCCGGTGTCAGCATGTCCTTCTCGTACACCGTCTCGCTGTCGCAGTACCGCTCGTCGGTGAACGGAACCGACTGGGACGAGGACACTCTCGCCGCGGCGGTCGCCGCCGTCGATTCCGGAAGCGTGGCGGCCGATTTGGAGAGCAGGGTCTGGCAGGCCTACTCGTCGGCGTTCTCGGACGCCTCTCGTACGTCGGCGGACTACGCCGCGTGCATCATGGAGTTCGTGGACACATGCTTCACGGAGCAGAGCGACCTGGTCACGTACGGCGAGTCCGTGTACTGGGCCAGCCCCGCGGAGACCGCGTACGCCGGCATCGGCGACCAGGCGGATCTGACGGTGCTCGCGGTGTCCATGCTCAAGGCGGCCGGGTTCGATGCGGGGATCGTGAAGTACCCCGACGGATGGGCGGTCGCCGTCTCGGCGGATCCGTCGGACTCGTCGGCTCTCTACACGAGGGTCAGCGGCACCTTCTACTGGATCTGCTCCGCCACCGACTTCGACGGGATAGGCTCGATGCCGGACCGCTACGGCAGGTACGGGCTGTCGCTCACCTACTGCGGCTCGCTGCTCCCGACGGGATGCGGCATCAGCATCTGTTAAATATTGAATCGCAATCGAGGTTCCATGGCGCTATTCTTCGGGCCCTCGGACGAGTACAAGGTCGTGGTCATAGTCAGGACCGATCTGGACATGGGCAAGGGCAAGATCGCGGCCCAGGTGGGGCACGCGTCGGTCGAGTGCGCCCTGGCCGCCGAGAAGAGGGACCGCAAGGCCTTCGATGCCTGGATGGCGTCCGGCCAGAAGAAGGTGGTCCTGAAGGTCTCCAGCAGGGACGAGATGATCCGCTACATGGCAGAGGCCCGCAGCAAGGGGATCTTCGCCTGCAAGATCACGGATGCCGGCCGCACTCAGATAGAGCCCGGTTCCGACACGTGCGTCGGCCTCGGTCCCGCCCCCACGTCGGAGCTGGACCGCATCACAGGCTCGCTGAAGATGCTGTGATCACAATACTCTGGTGAGCTCGCCGGTCACCACGTCGATCACGAAGCCGTGGATGCGAACGTCGGACGGGATGAGCGGGTGCTCGGAGAGCATCCTCACCGACGCGGTGACGGAGTCCTCGTTCGATTCGAATCCGGCGAGCCATCCGTCCAGGTCCGCCTCGTCCTCCAGCTTCCTGATGGTCTCCACGGCTATCCCGCGGGCCTTCATGTCCTCGATCATGGTCGCGGCGCTGATCTTCTGCGCCCCGCAGTCGGTGTGGCCGATGAACACCACGTCCTCGACGCCGAGCTCGTAGATGCCGACCAGCAGGGACCTCATGGTCTCCCCGAACGGGTCTGTGAGCCTCCCTCCGGCGTTCTTTATCAGGACGATGTCGCCGTCCTCCAGGCCCAGCGCGGCCGGGAGCATGTGCACCAGGCGGGCGTCCATGCAGGAGATGACGGCGGTCTTGAACTTGGGGTACTTCGTGGCCGTGTAGTCCAGGTAGGAGCCGGAGTCCACGAACTCCCTGTTGCGCTCCAGGATCCTGTCTATCATAGCTGCTCGCACCTCGCCTTGGAATCGAGGGTGGCGGCGTCGAGAGAGTCAAGCGCGTCCAGCAGGGCGGGCTTGAACGTCCCGGGCCCGCGGCAGTTGCCAGAAGCAATCTCCGCGGCGACGTTGAACGCGCTGATCGCGGCGGCCATCGACTCGACGGATGCCCCGCAGGCGCCGGCGTAGCAGCCGACGACGGACGAGAGCATGCACCCGGTCCCGGAGACCTTCCCCAGGAGCCCGCAGCCGTTGGACAGCCTCAGCGTGACCTGCCCGTCGGAGACGTAGTCGACCTCGCCGGTGGCGACGACTATGCATCCCATCCTCTCTGCCAGGGACCTGGCGGCCTCCGCCGCGTCCTGGGATCCGTGGGAGTCGACGCCCTTGACGTCGCCTCCGAGCCCGGACAGGACGCCGATCTCGCCGGCGTTGCCCTTGATGACCGACGGCCCCAGGTCCATCAGGGCCTCGGCGACGGACGTGCGGTATGCCGTAGCGCCTGCACCGACCGGGTCCAGGATCATCGGGATCCCGACGGCCGCGGCGCAGTCCGCCGCTGCGACCATCGAATCGACGGTGCGCTCGTTCAGCGTACCGATGTTCAGGACGGTCGCCGACGCGATGGACACCATGTCGTCGATGTCCTCTATCGCGTCGGTCATGACCGGCGACCCCCCGGCGCAGATGCACACGTTCGCGCAGTCGTTCACCGTGACGTAGTTCGTGATGTGGTGGACCAGCGGTGTCGTCTGCCTGACCTTAGCCATGAATTCCGAAGGGGCGGTACTCATGCTCCTCAAATCGACGGACTCATAGTTAACAGTGGCACCCGGAAGCTCCGGGCCACAGGTTATTTAACGGCGTTGATTGATGGGGGTGGCATGGCGATGATCGACATCGAGTACCTGCACCCGGAGGAGGATCCGGACGACC
>JAUNYA010000044.1 GCA_030539565.1 Thermoplasmata archaeon
CGCTGGCGAAGCCGTGGCCCTCCCATCCGCCGTCAATGAACCACGGCTGCCCGTCCAGGTGCCTGAAGGAGCCGTAGGGGGCCATGAGGGGGGCGAGGATCATCAGCACGATGAACGCGCCGGAGACGGCAACAGCCCAAAGCAGAACGCGCCTCCCGAACTCCATGCCCTTCCCATGGCCCGCATCCCCTATAACACCGTCGGATCTGCACCGCGGAGCACACGGCGAACACCACGAGCGATATCGGCGCCGAGAGGCAGAACCTCCAGGCCATCCCGCGGATGCCCGCGCCCTCGCCGAGGCTCGATGTGAGCACCGAAATCATCGCGCACAGCTCCACCAGGTAGAGCGACAGCACCAGCTCGGAGTTGCCCATCCCCTCGTACCCGGCGATCCTGCTCAGCGGCCCGAGCATCGAGACGCTCAGACCGAGCACCATCGGCGCGAAGAACACCGCGGTGCCAACCATCATGTCCGTCATGGACTTCAGGCGGACCGAGAGCTCCCTGCGGGTGGCGGACTCGTTCTGGAACTGCCTTCCGACGGCGACCGCCAGCCTGCCGGCGTCGTCGGTGTCCTGGCGGGAGCATCTGCAGATGTCCCGGAGGGTCCTGGAGACCCTCGGCGATATCGGCGACACCGCGGAATCCACCGCCTTCTCGACATCGCCGCGGCAGAGGTCCAGCTCCCTCCCCAGGGAGACGCCCACGTGGGCACACTCCGGCCTCGATCTCAGCACTTCGGCGGCGGCCTTCTCGAAGTTGTCGCCGCCGAGAAGGGCGTTCCCCAGCTCGAAGACGCTGTCGCGGATACCCTCCTCCGACCCTGCTCTCCGGGAATCCCTCCTGACGCCGGCGAACATGAAGATCGCCCCGGAGACGCATGCCGTCGCCACCGCGTAGAGCATCACCTCCACCTGGGGGCGCCCGAGGTAGACGAGCGCGAACCACAGGGGAACGGCCAGCAGGAGGGGCGCCAGGCATCCGATGCCTCCCGAATCCGGCGATTCCGAGAGGAACGGGTTGCGGGCGCGTATCCTCCACGCGATCACTGTGATGGCAGCGGGCACGATGACCAGCGTCACCAGCACGATGAGGTCGCTGTCAACGGTCACAGCACCGAACAGCCCGCCGATGCCGAGCATCGGCAGGATGGACATCAGGATCATCGGCGCCATGATCCCCAGCGCGAAGATCGTCATGCACGGCGTGGTCAGCGACGCGCTGTACCTCTCGCCCATTATCCTCACCGAGTCCAAGGACACGTCGGAGGCGTCCCCCAGGATCCTCAGCCTCTCCTGCGCGGACTCGGCATCGGATGCGGAGATGCACAGCAGGATCGACTGGCGGTATCCGGAGGCCTCGCCGGATATCTTGGAAAGGGACGCGGTCAGCGCGTCCCTCACGCTGGCGCATCCCTTCGTGTCTGCCATGCGGACCGCGTCCGAGAACATCGCCCTCGACAGCGGGGGACCGTCCTCCGCCACCGTGCGCACGGCGAGGTCCAGGGAGCCTCCCGATTCTATCACGGAAGTCAGCAGGCCGACGACCGTCGGAGCCTCGTTCACGAGCCTCCTCCTGTCGGTCATGCGCCTATCCTCCTCTTCAGCTCGGCCAGGGCGTCCTCCGCGGAGGAGCCGGGAGGCATCGACGAGAGCACCTCGTTCGCCAGGATGATCCACTCCGGACCGAGGAACCCCTCGTCCTTCGTCCCCAGGGATGCTAGGTGCTGGCGCATGATCGAACGAGCGCGGATGTCCTTGGCCGCGTCCCTCTCGCTCATCCTCATGGCCTTCATCGCCCTGCGGGCGAACGGCGCGTTGAGGAGGCCGTCCGGTCCCGACACGTCGACGAACTCGCCGGGCTGGTCGCCGGTGGCCTTCAGCTCCCCGGTGCGGCGCACCAGAGAGCCGGAGCGCCTGTCCCTCTGGGAGTCCATCGTGACGATGACGTCGGTGGCCATGAACGCCTCCGGCGGGATCCCCACGTCGAACACCATGCGCTTGTACACGGACTCGGCGGAATCGCCGTGGACTGTGCCCATGACAGCGCTACCCGCGCGGCCAGCCCTCATGCTCTGATACAGCGTGCGAGCCTCCTCGCCCCTGACCTCGCCCATGACGATGGCGGACTCCCCGAGCCTCAGCGACACGCGGAGGGCCTCGTCCGCACGCGATGCGGCGGAGCCCTGGAGCCTCTCGTCCACCAGGATCGTCTGGACCTTGTAGCCCATGGAGCGCATCGCGTCCCCTGGAAGCTCGATGGTGTCCTCGATGGTCAGGATCCTCTGGCTGAGGGGGAACTCGAACATCAGCGCCGACAGGAGCGAGCTCTTCCCCGCTCCCCTGGCTCCGCAGACGAGGATCGTCGCCCTCGAATCGACCAGGAACGAGAGGATGCCGGCGGCCCTCGGCGACACCGTTCCGTTCGCGACGAGCCTGCTGAGGGTCCACGGGCGCACCGAGCGCTTCCTTATGGCGACGGCGTTGCCGTTGGGGCTCAGCGGATAGCCGATGACGGTCGCACGCGCATCGAAGCCGGACATGTCGGTCTCCAGCACCGGGCTCGCCCTGCAGAAGCGGAGGCCGCTGCAGCGCTTCAGGATGTTCACCAGGTTGTCCACCTCGCGCTCCTCCGCCATCAGGTTCGTGGAGCACCTGATGTGCGAGTTGAGGCCGTCTATGCCGTTCACCGTCACGTGGATGCGGTTGGACGAGCACGGGGCGTCCACGTAGACGTCCTCGATGTGCCCGTCCGAGAGGAGCACCTCGAATATGCCCGCCCCGACGGAGTGGCGGTAGGCGATTCCGCAGATGTCGCGCACGACGCGCTCGGTGTCGTCCGAGCCTGAAGCGGCGGCGATCTCGTCCCACCTGTCCGTCAGGACCGAGCGGGTCATGCCCATCACCGTGTCGCGGTCGAGGCTCCCGCCCTCCCTGCGGTAGCCGTCGCGGATCTCGTCGATGACGTCCATGACCACCGCGTTGAGGGCGTCCGGATAGGCGTACTCCCTCGGCGTGACGCAGTACACGGCCTCGCCGCCCTCGGTCATGCCGATGCGGACCGAGCCCACATCGGTCATGTACGAGGCCACCGTCCTCATCTCCGGGACGCCGGCCAGCCAGCAGTCCGTGTAGGAGGGCTTGGTGCGCAGGTCCGTGCCGACAAGAGGGGAGAACAGCTCCGTGAAGCCGGAGGGCGCCCTCCTCATGGCGGCGCGTGCGCTGGACGGCACCTGGAACGACACAGAGAGGGGCTGCGGAGCGGGCTCCGGCTCGGGCCGGGGCTCCGCCTGAACCGGGATGCCGGACCTTATCCTCCCCATGATCGCGTTGACGTCCATCGGACCACCCTGTACGCCTCGGCCATGGACGCCTTGACCTCGTCCAGGCCCTCGTTCACCTGCTCCAGCGCCCTCATCGTGGAGGCCGCGCACTCCGCGCAGCCCTCCCTCTCGGGAGGCTCGATATCCGGCGATCCTATGCCGCCGGTCCCGGGATCGGGGAAGGAGGACCAGGCCTCCTCCATGATGGCCTTGCGCGAAGCGGCGCATCCCCTGCACCTCATCGGCGGCGCGTCCACCGGGATCGACCAGCGCCTCAGCGACGCGACGTCCTTCAGCACCCTCCCGGCGCGTCCGGACACCTCGGTGTCCCTCCCTGTGCGGAGCACCACCCTCTCCGCGCTCCCCGCGCGGCACATCGAGGCGACCATGCACGCCATGCACTCCCTCGACGAGGGGTCGGGCGCGTACCCGCAGCCCCTGCAGTCTATCACCAGCGAGTCCCCCTCGACCGCCGCGTCCGGCACGTATGTGTCGTCGCGGCCGAGGAGGCCGTCGAAAGCCTTCGGAATCTCCATGCATGCGTTTCTCACTCGATGGATTATAAAGGCGGGCCGAAGCGGATTCACTAACCATATGGTCTTAGATATGTTGACCTGGAGGATTGCGACTGGGGTGCGGAGGAAGGGATGTGGCCCCTCTTTATCCGGGAAGGATGTTTCCGCGGCGCACGGGGTATGTGGCCGTGACGCCGCGGCGGACAGGACGGGGATCCTGCCCGGAGGGATACACGCGGGCCCCGGGGAGGGGCCCTGGGTTTCAGGAGGCCTCGTCCGCATTGTGGACGGACGGGCGGCCCTCGGAGAAGGGCCGCCACGGCATCCTCTTCATGGGGCGCGGAGAGCGCCCCGTGAAGCATCTGCCTAGGCGTCACCTCCTGCGGGTGTCGATCAGGAGGAAGGATGCCATCAGCGCCGCGGCGCACGCGCCGGCAGCGCAGGCGATCGTCGTGACATCGCTGTTGGAGCCGGAGCCGGAGGTCGTGTTGTCGGAGATGATCGGGTTCCTGCGGTCGGAGTCTGAATCACTGGATGAATCTGACACCTGCCAGACGGCGTAGACCGTAATGTTCTCGGTGACGGTCATGGGGAAGCTAACCCTGTTTGTGCCCGCCTGGTCGTAGTACCATCCGACGAGCGTGTAGCCGGACTTCGTAGCATTGTACGCAGAGACCGTCTTGTTGTAGTCGACAGACTTCGTGCTCACCGTCTTGCCATCAGATACAAAGGAGACGATATACTTGGTCGCACTCTCGGAAAAGTACGCAGTAAGCTCCACATCCCCATTAACGGTTCCAGACGTTCCGCTCCACTTGGTGAATGTGTACGTCTTCTCAACTGTGGCTGCATCGGGTGTGGCCGTGACGACGTATTCCACTTTGGTACCTGCACTGTTGCTATACACAAAAGTCGCGGTGTCCCCATTGATTGTGTACGTGGCACCCTTGATCAGCAACAGCTTGCTGTAGCCTACGGAACCGTTGCCGCTCACGCTTAGAGTCACCGTGACGCTTTCTGATGCATTGGCATAGCGGGCGTTATAGATCTGGCCTGGCTGAGGTGTTCCGGAGAACAGATTGTCGTTCGAATCGTACCAGCCGGTGAATGCCGTGGTGCTGCCCGCAGGGGACAGGAGAGTCGATGAATCTGTCACATCGTCAACATTCACAGTTCCGGCATTGACCACGGCGATGCTCGTTCTGCTGCCCCAATTCGTCTCGTTGTACGTAATCGCGGATAGCGTGTAGACGACCCTGGTCTTCGACTGCATGTATTCGCTGAAACCGAACGCACCATCATTGATGGTCACGGAACTGTTCTCCAGATAAACGGCAACCAGATTTGTGCAATCCTGGAACGCATAACTCCCAATGGATGTTATCCTACTCGGAATAGTCACGGAAGTCAGGGAGGTGCATCCGATGAACGCCCCGTACGCGACATTCTTTGGTATGATCACTGATGTCAGCGAAATGCAACCCTGGAACGCTCTGGTCCCTAATTCAACGCTATCGGAATAAGTAATAGAGCTCAGCGATGAACAACCTCTGAATGCACTACTCGATATGACGGTAACTGAGTCCGGAAGAGTTACGGAAACCAGGGATTCACAGCCATAGAAAGCTTGTGACCCGATGTTTTTGACACCGCTGGCAATGGACACCGTTTTCAAAGCGATGCAGTTGTTGAACGCATTTGCCCCGATTTCTGAGACACCGTTGCCGATCATCAGGCTCTTGATCGTTGTATTGGCTTCGAGATTGGAATTCCATGGAGGCCCGCCCCCAGCATTCACTGAAGAGAAATTATTCATCTGGCCAGTACCCTGTATATAGAGCGTACCGTCCTCAATGTATGCAGTCACATCGTCCGAATCCGTTCTCCCAACATTCCACGGGTTCGCCTTCGTTCCATCCTCGCTTGTCGCAGCATCAACTTGGAGGTCATCGCCCCCCCCCCCATGCGCAGGTCAGCGCGCCAGTGGCGCAAAAAATCCCTGCACACAGGAGGACGGCAAGGAGACCTTTGCTCTCCCTGCTCTTCATTTGTATCCCTCGTATCTCACGCCGGGGTCCCATCTCCCCGGCGTTTCAGAGATACACAGCGCTACGAAACAGAGTATATAACCGTTGTTTCATGCCGTTCGACAATATCCCGACGGGCGCGACGCTCAGAGAAGGGCCGAACCTATTATACGAGGAGCCAATCAAGACCCGTGGAGATTCTAGCGCCGGCCGGCACCCCTGAGGGTCTGGCAGCGGCAGTCAAGGGCGGATGCGACGCCGTGTACCTGGCCGGGAAGAGCTTCGGCGCCCGCGCCTTCGCGGGCAACTTCAGCGACAGGGAGCTCGAGGGCGCCGTGCACTACGCCCACGACCGCGGCGTGAAGGTGCACGTCGCCGTGAACACGTCCATCATGAACAGGGAGCTGGACGACGCGGTGTCGTTCGTCAGGTTCCTGAAGGACATCGGCGCCGACGCCGTCCTCGTCCAGGACCTCGGACTGCTGAGATCCATCTCCAGCATCGACATCCCCAAGCACGCGTCCACCCAGATGCAGATCCACTCCCGCAAGGGGCTGGAGTGGTGCGCCGAGAACGGCCTCGACCGTGCGGTGCTCGCCAGGGAGCTGACGTTCGATGAACTATCGAAGATAGTCCCCGACTCCCCCGTGGAGACGGAGGTGTTCATCCAGGGCGCCCTGTGCTACTGCATGTCCGGCGGATGCCTCATGTCCAGTTTCATGGGCGGGAGGAGCGGGAACCGCGGCTCCTGCGCCCAGCCCTGCAGGAAGCGCTACACCAAAGATGGTGAAACAGGGTTCCTCCTGAGCTGCGCCGACCTGTTCGGCGCCGATTATATTGAAAAACTCCGCGGCATCGGCGTGGACTCGCTCAAGATCGAGGGGAGGATGCGCTCCCCGGCCTATGCATACCTTTCCACGAAGGTCTACTCGCTGGCGGAGGACGGCGACCGCGGCGGGGAGTACGAGGACTCGCTCTCCCTGCTCAGAACGGTCTTCAACCGCGGGACATCCGAGGGCTACCTTCCCGGAGTGTCCTCGCCCGTGCAGCCTCTGTATCCTGACAACCGCGGGTTCCTGCTCGGAAGGGCCAGGATAAAGGGACAGCACCTGGAGCCCATCGACTTCTGCGACCCGATCGGCAGGAAGGACGGGCTGTCCATCTTCGACGGCGACGCCAAGGTGGGCGGATTCAAGGTAATCGACACCGACTCCGTCTTCGTCCCGTTCAGGATCGCCGACGGGGTGTACGACATCTACCGCACCTACGACCCCAGGATCGACGACGTGAAGAACCTGATCGGCCACGCGCCGAAGCTCAACGGGAGCACCCAGAGGAGGCGCTCCGAGGGCGCTCTTCCGGAGAGGGACCCCAGGAGGGTCGGGAACCCGGACAGGTCGTTCTACGTCAGCAGCCTGAAGGTTCTGGACGCGGTTCTCCCGTACGCGGACCGCGTATACTACGAGTGGGGGCCGCGCTCCGGCGAGGCCGCCGACATGTGCTCGAAGAAGGGAGTCGAGTGCGTCACCATACTGCCGAGGTTCGACTGCCTGGACGAGTGCCATGCGGACGGCCCCGTCATGGTCAGCACGCCTTCCCAGCTCCTGACGTGCGCCGGGCAGAAGATGTTCGCCGCTCCTTCCTTCAACGTGTTCAACTCGGCATTCCCGTCCGAGGTCTTCCAGGCGACGATCTCCGTCGAGCTTTCGAGGAACGAGGTCTCGGACCTCGCGGCCAGGTACCCCTCGAGGGTGGAGGTCATGGCCTTCGGCAGGACCGAGCTCATGTACTCCCGCGATCCGGGAATGGGGAGCGGGACCCTCGTCGACGACACGGGAGCGTCGTTCCCGGTGTACACCGACTCCCGCGGGTTCACCCGCGTTCTCAACTCGGTGGATCTCTTCCTGCTGGACAGCATCCAGGAGCTGGGAGGCTCCGGCGTCTCCTCGATAGGGATCGACGTCCGCAAGCGCCCCCCGGCGCTCGCGAAGGCGGTAGCCATGTACGCCAGGAAGCAGGACCCCAAGCTCAGGGAGAAGATCCAGGAGATGTGCGGCGGGGAGTTCACGCAGACCCTGTACAGGAAGGGCCTCAGGCGCGAGTGAGCGACGCGAGCGGCGCGTCATTTTATACCAGGTAGTGCGCCCTACCTAGCCATGCTTTCCAACGACAGGGGCGACTTCGGCTTCATGGAGGCCATGGTCGCGATGATGGCGGTCATCGTGGTGCTCACCGCGTACCTCGGGGTGGCCGCGAGCACGGTGACGGTGATGATAGACCCGACCGAGGGCGTGGACGTGACCCATCTGACGGGGACCGTCGAGGACGGTGTTTTCGTTCCTTCCTACGGGGACTACATCGAGAACTACGCGATCTCGCGCGGGCTCACCGGGATATCCGTGTCCGTGACGGTGCCCGGGGGGTTCTGCGAGGTTCCCGAGCCGATGGTCGTCGGGGAAATGGACGGCGAGAGGTGGTCCAGGACGATCACGTCGATGATTGACGCGGGCGACGGGAGGACGATCGTCGCGGTGTTCGAGGTGACCGCATGCGCTCGAACGCGAACGGGTTCGTTGCCATGACCGACGCGGTCATCTTCATTGCGATAATCATGCTCGCCGCGTCCGTCACGGCGGTGTACTGCGACAGGGTCTCCCTGGAGGACCGCGACGTGCCGGGGTTCCTGGAGGATCTTACTGCGTCGAAGGTCCGCATGTCGGACCTCATCGAGGGAGGCGACGGTTCGCTGGTCCTCGTGACGGACATGGCCGCCCTGGAGATGTCGGTAGGGAGCGGGACGGCCCTTGAGTACCTCGAGGACGTGATATCCTCGTTCGCCAAGGGCAGGCCCTGCGCGCTGACGCTCACGTACACCGATCAGAACGGGACGGAGTACTCCGCGGTCGTGGGGGAACCGGGGAGCCAGCGCTCCTCCGCCCACACGATGACCGTGCCCGTGACCACGGGCGGGACGATGACCGCTAACCTGGTCCTGTACGTCTCACGATCCGAACTTGGTCGTGCGGTTGGACAGATCCAGGCAGATGGGGACGATGTCGCGGGAGCGGATCCTCATGAGACCGCCCTTGGCGCATCCGGTCTCGCTGAACTCGGTGGCGTCGTCCCACACCATCCCCTCGGTGTACACTGTGATCGGCACGGAGTCGCCGCCGTGGTCCATCAGCGAGCACGGGGTTGAGTGGTCGCACGTGAACACGACGACGAGGTCCTCCGGCATCTCGTACCTGAGCATCATGGCCGCCGCGTCGATCCTCTTGACGACCTCCGCTTTCGCCTTGGCGTTGCCGTCGTGGCCCGCGACGTCCGGCGCCTTGATGTTCATGAGGACGAAGTCGTACTCCTCCAGGGCCTCCAGGGCGCACCTGGTCTTCAGCATGAGGTCTGAGTCGAGGCCGCCGTTGCACTCCGGCGGCAGGGGGTAGATGTCGAACCCGCAGGCCTTGCAGATCCCCTTGATGAGTCCGACCCCGGCCACGCAGGTGGCCCTCATCCCGTACTTCTCCGGGAACGGGTCTATCGACGGGAACGCTCCCGCTCCGCGGGGGACGAGCATGTTGGCCGGCGGGAGCCCCGCCGCGACCCTCTTGCGGTTCACGGTGTGCGTCTTGAGCCTCCAGTGGCTCTCCTCCAGGAAGGCGTTGACCACCTGGGCGGTGAACTCCGCCTCCTCGGTCCTGGGGAGGCACTCCAGCATGTGGGTGTCACCCCCGGGATCGCAGTCCGTTATGTCCGGGGACAGGTCGTCCCCTCTCAATAGTAAAACAGCGCGGTGCTCGGTACTCGCCTTGACGGTGCACTCGACGCCCGCGATCTCCATTCCATCCAAAGCTTCCGCCAGCTGGTCGGTCTCCGGCTGCCTTATCCTCCCGGCCCTGCGGTCCAGGATGTTCATGTCCGAATCGACCGTGGCGAAGTTGCACCTCAGCGCTATGTCGCCGGGCTGCATGTCCATGCCGGCGCCCATCGCCTCCAGGGGGCCGCGCCCGGTGTACACCTCGTAGGGATCGTACCCGAGAATAGCGAGGTGCGCGGTGTCGCTGCCTGCCCTCACGCCCGGCGCTATGGGGTCGCAGAGCCCGGAGTAGCCGTGCTCCACGAACCAGTCCAGGTTGGGCGTCCTGACGTACTGCAGCGGCGTGAGCCCCCTGAGCTCGGGGCAGGCGCGGTCGCCCATCCCGTCCAGAACGACCAGGAGGATCTTCTTGGGCTCGGACATG
>JAUNYA010000163.1 GCA_030539565.1 Thermoplasmata archaeon
CCAAGGAGGGGGACGCGTACACCGTGAACCTCTCCGACGCCGGCATCGACAAGCTCCTCGGAAGCGGGAGCATCGCAATCGCGGTCAACGTCACGGTCGCCGAGGCGTCCGAGAAGGCCCGCGAGAAGATCTCCGCAGCCGGGGGCTCCGTGGCCGACGGCGCGGACGCAGAGTGAGACCATAGTCGGGAGTGTGGATAGGGATGGAAGAGACACCTAGCCTGTTGTACAAGGTAAAGCCCCTTAGCGACAGGCTGCCCTCCGTCAAACGTCCTGAAGGGCACGTGCACTTCAGGACCAAGATGATGTGGGTAATCGTCATATTGGTCCTCTATTTCGTGATGACCAATGTGTACCTGTACGGGCTGGATCAGTCCGAGTCATTGGACATATTCGCTCAGTATAGGACCATCATGGCCGGAGCCTCCGGATCCATACTGCAGCTCGGCATCGGTCCGATCGTCACCGCGTCGATCATAATGCAGCTCTTCGTGGGAGCCAAGATCATCAAGCTCGACCTCACGAAGCGCGACGACAAGGCCTGCTACCAGTCGGTCCTCAAGCTGCTGGTCATCGTGATGATCCTCTTCGAGGCCATCCCGCAGGTCTTCGGGTACCTCGTGCCCTCCTCCTCCGCCGAGAGCCTTCTCGGGTCCGGAGGGGCCAAGATCCTCCTGATAGCGCAGCTGTTCGCGGGCTCGTACATCCTGTTCATGATGGACGAGGTCGTGTCCAAATGGGGTATCGGGAGCGGAATCTCGCTGTTCATCGCGGCGGGTGTGGCACAGGCCATATTCACGGGAGCGCTGAACTGGTACCCGGTGGACATGTCCACCGCCACCAGTCTGAGCAATCCCCCGGCCGGTACCATACCGATGGCGCTGTACTACGTGTTCAACGCCACGCCTGCCGAGTGGGCCGACGGGTATTACGAACAGGTGTTCCTGAACAACAACAATCCTGTGATCGCGTTGATCGGAACCATCGTGATATTCTTCGTGGTGGCCTACCTGGAATCGTCGCGCATAGAGCTCCCCCTGTCCCACGGCAACGCCCGCGGAGCCAGGGGACGCTACCCGATCAAGCTGATGTACGCCAGCAACATCCCGGTCATCCTGATGTCCTCGCTGCTCGCCATCGTCAGCATGGTCGCGCTGCTCCTGTACAGCAACGACTTCCTCAGCGGCATACCCCTCCTCGGGAACAACGCCTACATCGGGTACTTCGAGGACGGGTCGACGACGGCGGCGGGAGGATTGGCGTGGTACGTGTCCGCTCCTCAAGGAGTGAGCTCGTGGCTCATGCCGATACTGGATCCGACGGTGTACGGTAACGATCACAGCCCGATACAGAACCTGGCGCGCGTGGCGATCTACTTCACCATCATGGTGATGGGTTCGATCATGTTCGCGAAGTTCTGGGTCGAGACCACCAACCTAGGTCCGGAAGCGGTCGCAAACCAGATCCAGCGCAGCGGAATGCAGATCCCCGGGTTCAGGCGCGATCCCCGTGTCCTGAAGAGGGTGTTGGAGAGGTACATCCCCACCATCACCATCCTGTCGGGAGCTCTGGTAGGAGCCCTGGCGGCGGCCGCGGATCTGATAGGAACCACGGGTAACGCGAGCGGTACGGGAGTGCTGCTGTGCGTCGGTATCATCATCCACCTGTACGAGGCCATCGGCCGCGAGCAGATGATGGAG
>JAUNYA010000164.1 GCA_030539565.1 Thermoplasmata archaeon
ATGTGTTCGGGAAGGTCCAGGAGAGGACCCTCTCCGACCACATGGGAAACATCATAACCAACCGCAACAAGGGCCTCGGAGTCGCTTCCGAGAAGCGCTGAGGCCCCGGCGCACTTTCCTCCAAACCTCACTTTAAACCCCTTGAAACCGTTTACACCGCCGGGTGCGATCCGCCCCCTTGCTGCGCCCGGCGGAACATCGCACCAGAAGGTTGCCGACATGAGGACAGGACTCGGATTAGACACTGGAGGAACGTACACCGACGCCGTGATAATGGACCTCGACGGGTCCCGCGTCCTCTGCAAGGCCAAGTCGCCCACCACCCGCGAGGACCTCTGCATAGGCATCCGCGGAGCGGTCGAGGCGATGGATAGGGATCTCCTGAAGGACGTCGGCGTCGTCTCGCTGTCGTCCACCCTTGCGACGAACTCCGTCGTCGAGGGGAAGGGGGCGAGGGTCGCCCTCGTGTGCATCGGCAACGAGTACGACGGCTCCTTCCCCGCCGATTTCTCCGTCGTGGTCTCGGGAGGCCACGACCTGCGCGGGGACGAGGCCGCGCCTCTGGACGAGAAGGCGGTCGGGGAGTTCCTGGAGTCGGTCCGCGGACGCGTGGACGGCGTCGCGATAGCCGGATACCTGGCGGTCCGCAACCCGGACCACGAGAACCGCGTCCGCGACATGGCGGACAGGATCCTCGGGATACCCGCGGTGTGCGGCCACGACCTTTCATCCGGTCTCGGGTTCAACGAGAGGGCCGCGACCTGCGTGATGAACGCCAGGCTCATCCCGGTCATCCAGGATCTGATCGATTCGGTGAAGACGGTCCTCGCCGAGTTCGGCATACGCGCTCCGCTGATGATGGTCCGCGGCAACGGCTCCATGATGGGCGAGGAGGAGGCCAGGCGCCGCCCGGTCGAGACCGTCCTCTCGGGTCCGGCGGCCAGCCTGATCGGCGCGATGGTCCTCTCCGGGAACAGGGACGCCATCGTCATGGACATGGGCGGGACGACCACGGACATCGGCATCCTGAGGGACGGGAAGCCCAGGCTGGAGCCGGAGGGCGCCGTCATCGGCGGCACCCGCACCCGCGTCATGGCGGCCGAGATCTCCACGTCCGGGATCGGCGGCGACAGCAGGATCCTCGTGGTCAACGGGCAGGTGGCCCTGTCCCCGCTGAGGGTCATGCCCCTGTGCTTCGCGTCGCAGAGGTGGCCGCGCATCAAGGAGACGCTCGCATCCCTCGGGGGGGAGAAGCCCTGGTCCCACGCGGTCCAGGACGAGAGGAGCGTCGTGCTCGACTCGGAGTTCTTCAGGACCCTCCGCGTCCCCGCCGACGCCAGGGACTTCTCCGACTCCGACATGGCGCTTCTCGACGCTCTCAGGAAGGAGCCGCTCACGCTCAAGGAGGCCGCCGCCATCGTCGGCGTCCACCCGTACACGCTCAACGTCAGGAAGCTGGAAGGGCTGGGGCTCGTACAGAGGATAGGGTTCACCCCGACCGACATGCTCCACGCCTGCGGCGAGATGGACCAGTTCGACGCAGAGGCGTCCGTAATGGCCGCCGGGTTCCTGTCCCGCGGGACGAGGATGGACGCCGAGGCGTTCCTGGCCGACTGCAGGGAGAGGATCAGGGTCAAGCTGTGCACCGAGCTCATGAGGGAGCTCATGTCCGAGGAGACCGG
>JAUNYA010000165.1 GCA_030539565.1 Thermoplasmata archaeon
TGCCCATGTCCATGATGTGTCTCTTGAGGGCGCCTTCACCGTGCAGCTTCACGACGGTAACCGTGGAGCCGACATCGGCGTCTTTCAGCGTCTTCATTCTATCAACTCTCGGGGCAGAACAAGATCTTGCTGGCCATGTGCTTGTCAATGGCTATCTTCGACCCCTTCACGTCGAGGATGATGTTGCCGTTGGCAAGGCTCACGGCCTTGACCTCAGTACCCGTTGTGAATCCAAGCTCGCTCAGGAACCTCTTGACTTCTTCCTTGCCAGAGATGCTGATTATAGTTCCCTTCTCGCCGACTCTCGCCATGGAGAGAGGGACACCGGACGCCGGCCTGAAGCTGGCTTCTTCGCTCGTGCTGCAGCGCGCCGCACTTGCGTCGACACACGGTGTAGCTGGATTCATACCCTTAGGATGGCCTAACTGTATTTAATGATTAGCTGTCCCTAAAAAAGTTGAAGGGTTACAAAATTTATATACAAACTACCGCAGGTCAAACATGAGCTAGCGTTCAATTGTTCGAACCCGCAGAATGCTGGCTGTCCCCGCAGAGCATGCATCCATATCCATCCACCGCTCACCATCAGAAATATGGTTCCGTTACATCTGGGATGCCTGGGAGGATGCCGCATACCCGAGGGGGTATCTGTGGAGTGGACACAGGGTTGTCATTCTCTATCTCAAAAGTTTTAATGGCCGGACAGCTACGTTCGCGCATGGACGATATCGAGATTGCCCAGAACGCCGTCGTGAAACCCATCAGGGAGGTCGCCGCCTCGATCGGACTCACGGAGGACGACATCGAGCCCTATGGGAAGTACATCGCCAAGATCCCCCTCGACAAGCTCGAGGGGATCGGAGGCGACAGTCCCGGCAAGCTGATCGTGGTCTCGGCCATCACCCCCACCCCCGCCGGGGAAGGCAAGACGGTCACCACGATCGGGCTGATCCAGAGCCTCGGGAGGCTCGGGAAGAAGGTCGTCGGGGCGCTCAGGGAGCCGTCCATAGGACCCACTTTCGGCATCAAGGGGGGAGCGACCGGAGGAGGATACTCCCAGGTCTACCCCATGTGGGACATCGACCTCCACTTCACAGGCGACATACATGCGGTCACAGCCGCGCACAACCTGCTCTCCGCCATCCTGGACAACGAGCTCGTGAGGGAGAACCCCCTCAACATCGACCCCACCAGGATCGTTCTGAAGAAGGCCATGGACATCAACGCCCGCGAGCTCAGGAACATCGTCACCGGGCTCGGCAGGGACAGGATCCTCGGAGGGGTCCCCCACGAGGCAGGGTTCCTCATCACCTCGGCCTCGGAGATCTCCGCCATCCTCGCCCTCTCCGCCGACAGGGCCGACCTCCGCAGGAGGCTGGAGAGGATGGTCGTCGCCTACACCTACGACGGGAAGCCCGTCACCGTGAAGGACCTCAGGTGTGTCGGCAGCCTGATGGTCATGCTGAAGGACGCCATCAACCCCAACCTGGTGCAGACCCTCGAGGGCCAGCCGGTCTTCGTCCACGGCTTCCCGTTCGCCAACATCGCCCACGGGACCAACAGCGTCATCGCCACCAGGGCGGCCCTCAGGCTGGGGGACTACGTGGTCACCGAGGCGGGATTCGCGTCCGACCTGGGCGGCGAGAAGTTCATGGACATCGTCTGCAGGGAGTCCGG
>JAUNYA010000166.1 GCA_030539565.1 Thermoplasmata archaeon
ATCCGGCCGTTCCATCGACTCCCACGCTTGTCGGAACACCTGTCAAATGAAGGTACCCAGCATTTCCGCAAAATTCGGAAAACGGGTTCATTTGACAGTTGGGCCGCTCAGACCCGAAGGCGGGTCTGCCTCGGACCTCTGCCCCGTTTATGTGTCTTATTATAGACACTATAATGCCACTTATGTTCGATAATGTTCATCAATTCGGTGTTCAGAGGCTCCAGATTGCTGTAGATCTCGTCGAAACCGCCGTCCTCGCGCGAAACGAGAGTAACTGTCAAATGACCCAAGGAATCGACGATGGCCTTCGGCGACGGCTTCCCCTCGGCCTCCCTGCGGGAGGCCGGGTCCGCTCCTGCGGACCGGCCCGTCGCCAGGCGGTCCATGTCGTACCTGAGCATCGATACCATCAGCTGCGCGATGAATACGAGCAGGATCGCGCCCCTCACCGAGGCGTCGTTCCACACCCTGAGCGGCTTGATGTGGACGACGCTCTTCATCGACGAGATCAGGTGCTCTATGTCCGTCCTGTGCCTGTAGATCGACAGCGCCTCCTCGGACGGCAGGTCCTCGGAGCACTCCAGCTTGAACCACCCGCACGTCTCGCCGCTCAGCTCGTCGGCGGCTGCTTCCAGATCCTCCTCCACCCACGGGTTCAGCTTCATCTGGATGGTGCACTTGACGTCCGCGACGTCGTAGAACGGGTTCTTCGAGACCTTCACGAGCTTCGAGACCTTCGGGTCCTCCGCCGTCTCCCTCGCGCCCTTCAGATCCTCGGCGGCCCTCATCGCGCTGCGCTCCGCGATCATCCGGCCGCGCATGTACATGCTGTCGGAGAAGAACAGGTACGTCGTCCTGCCCGAATCCTTGAAGACGTGCTTGATGCACGCGGTCCCGTCGCCCACGTACTCCAGCGATCCGATCTCGTCCCTGATGCGATCGATGTCGCTGGTGTTCAGGCTCTTCCTGGTCAGGTACCTCATGCCCTCGTCGGTTATCACGTCCAGGAGGTCCTTGGACGAACCCCCGTGGTCCATGACGATCATGCTGCCCTTCTTCAGCAGGAACATCAGCTGGGCGATGAAGTCGTCGTACTGCGGCGGGTCGTTGAGGTTGCCCGGGTAGGCCTCCACGGCCACCGGGATCCCCGAGCCGATGAGCTGGGCCACCATGAACTGCACCTGCGGCTGGACCTTCCCGGCACCCTCGCCGAACCGTGTCAGCCCGCCTTTCAGCCCGTACCTCACGATATGGGACCCGTCGACGTACACGTCGGTCGTCTCGAACCGGTACAGCTCGTTCACGCGCGTCCACAGGTGGTCGATGATCTCCTCGAACCACAGGTCGAGGTCCTCCAGCGCCCGGTTCATCGTCTTCTGCGAGACGGCCTTCCCACCGCTGAGGTACTCCCTGGCGAGCGGCGACCTCATGCGCTCGGCGTTGCTGTTCATGGAGTTCCCGCCCTCGAGGGCGTTGACCAGCATGATCCGGACGACCGTCGACAGCGGGACGCCCTTCTTCTTGTATCCGTCCAGGAGTGCGTTCAGCTCCAGCCTGTCCATTCCGGCGCCGACCAGCGAGATAAGGCCGAACGGCAACGATATATTGCCCCCGGCCATAGCCAAGGCTGTCCTGGAAGGTGTTTCATCGCACATGAGGCCGGCCAGGAC
>JAUNYA010000045.1 GCA_030539565.1 Thermoplasmata archaeon
TCACGGTGGGCCAGCTGGGGAGGATCCTGGCGGGGACGTTCGGCTCCTGGGACCAGGCCCGCTACGAGCGTATGGTCTCCGACGCCGGCGTGGGCATGGACAAGCGCCTGAAGTCCCTGTCCCGCGGTATGGGGATGAAAGTCCAGGTCGCCGCCGCGATGTCGCGGGACCCGGACATCCTCATACTCGACGAGCCCACCGCGGGGATGGACCCGGCAGCCAGGGACGAGTTCCTGGACTCAGTACGCGAGTACATCCAGGACGAGAACCGCACGGTGCTCATCTCCTCGCACATCACCACGGACTTGGAGAAGGTGGCGGACCGCATCGCGTTCATGCACGGGGGCAGGATCGTCCTCAGCGAGGACAAGGACGAGCTCCTGGAGCGCTTCGGCGTCCTGCGCTGCGGCGCATCGGACTGGGAGAGGGTGGACCGCTCCGCGGTGGTGAAGTTCAGGCGCGGGGACATGGGCATCGCCGCCCTAGTCGACGACAAGGCCGGGATGCGCGAGGCGTACCCGGAGCTGGTGGTCGACGACGCGTCGCTGGACGACATCATGGTCCTGACGATCAGGGGTGAGGACGCATGAACGGGCTCCTCCTCAAGGACCTGTTGCTCATGAGGTCGTCCGTCGTCCCGATGGCGGTGCTGGCCGTGATCTTCGAGGTCGTGTTCGCACGGAACTCGCCGGCGATGATGTTCATCATCGGTGCCGCGCTCCCCTCGTCGGTCGCCGGGACCGTGTTCGTGTACGACCACAGCAGCGGGTGGAACGCCTACGCCGTGTCCTCCGGTGTCGACCGCCGCGAGATCATGCGCTGCAAGTACGTGTACTGCATGATCCTGGCGTGCGTGGGCATCGCCATGGGACTCGTCGGCGTCGCCGTGAACGGCGCCGTCAAGGGCGGGCTGCCCGATCCGGCGGAGCTCGCCGTCGGACTCCTCATAGGGGTGTCCGTGGCGATCGTCATGGGCTCTGTGATCTGCGTCGCGAACACCATTACGAGCCCGATGAGGGCCAGGGCGCTGGAGCTGATCCTCTGCGTGGGCACCATCATGGCCGTGACCATTGTGTCGACGGAGACCGCGGACGTCCTCGGGAACGTCCCGCTGACGGTCCCCGCCCTGATGCTCGTCGCGTCGCTGGGCGTGCTTGGCGTGAGCTACTCTGTGGCGCAGAGGAAGTTCGCCAGGAAGGACCTCTGAAGACGAACGGCGGGCGGGTCGGATCGGCCCGTCCGTCGGGAAACCTCCCGGAGCTGGCGGTCTGGACGGCACCGAATCGACAGTCCCGCTTTTCCACGGTCTCGCGCCATCGGGAAGATCCCTCGTCGAGCCATCCCGCCAGGTTGTTCCTGTCGCTCGTGATGACGCCCTCCCTGCGGAGCCTCTTGTACGCCTCCTCGGCATCGTCCTCGTGAAGGCCGTCAACGGCCTGAGGTACGACGTGGTCACCACGACCACGTCAACACTGACGTTCCGCGTCTCCGTGATCGACGGATACGAGTTCTTCCTGGACAGCATCAGTCTGGAAGCGACGTACGGCTCGATCGCCGACAACGGCGACGGCACGTACACCCTGTCGGGCATATCCCGCGACATCGTCGTATCCGCGTCCGGGGACAGGATATACTCCGTCGAATACCGCACGACGAACTCGTCCGTATCCCTGGAGGGGTACGACAATCCGCCGTCCAAGACCGCTGGCGGGTCCTTCTCCGCGGACGTGTCGTCCTCCTTCGGGTGGGCGATGCTCTCCGTCACGGTCTACATGGACGGCAGGGATGTCACCTCCGAAGCAGTCTCGGGTGGAAGCATCCGCATCGACGAGGTCACCGGCAACCTGGTGATCATCGCCGAGTCGTCGTTCCCGTGGATGATCGTACTGGTCATCCTGATCGTGGCGGCTGTCGCCATCGCGATCTACATCGTGCGCCGGCGGAACCGGGACTGACACCAAACACCCGGAGAGGAGTCCCCACCCTCCGGGGCCTTCCCCTCCCACGGCCGGAAGGTCGCGGGAGGATTCATACCACGGCATCGATTGCAGCATCGCCGCAGGCGAGGCGTGCGCATACCCCAATCCCCAGGAGCCCCCATTCTTGTCCATGCGATCCCCGAGCCATCCCGGGTGCACGATGGCACCGGCATACACCGCTGGAGTGCCTTAGGCCAGTCTCTCAAAACGTCCTTTGGCTTGACCTCCGCACCATTTCCGCATTCTACAACACGTCCGGAGGCAGGATGGTGGTCGGACGCGACGACGGCGGACGCAATGTCGGCGTCGATGACCCGAAGGACAACATCAAGAAACTCGTCGAACTCGGGATGATCTCCAGGGAAGGCAACAACAGAACCGATGCCTGGAAGGTGAATCGCAACGAGGCAAAATAATAACATTATTTCGTAATTGCGAAACCGTTTCCATGGGATTTCGTAGATGGTTTCATGATTGAAATGCAACCGTGGAGTCCGTCCGACCGAGCCCCGCGTCTTCTCAAATTTATTTACCCCATTCAATATCTAATAAGCTATTCATAGTCTGAGTGCATTATACCTCCATGGACCGCAAACTGACTAGGATCCTGGAAGATTGGAAGGCCGGTGGATGCAGGATCGGCCTGGTCGTGAATGGCTGCGGACGCGTGGGCAAGACCCTCGCGGTGGAGGGGTTCGCCCTCGATGCGTTCGACGGGTACCTCCGCCTGGACCTGTCCGACCCCGCAGTCCGCGGAATCTTCGGCGGGGACATCGGAGCGGATGAGGTGTTCGGCAGGATCGCGGGCGGATTCCCCGGATTCGAGCCCGTTCCCGGCACCCTGCTCTTCCTGGACGACGTCCATCTGTGCCCCGATGCCTGGGCCGCAATCAAGCCCCTGGTCCGCGACGGCCGGGTAGCGGTCGTCGCCGCATGCGTGTGCGACCCCGTCATCCCCTGGAAGGACGGCCGTCCGGCGAGAGTCACTCCCATGGGCTACGAGATCCCCCACACGCTGATGCCGCTGGACTTCGAGGAGTTCCTCTGGGCCAGGAAGAGGGATCGGAGGTTCACAGAATCCATCAGACGGCACGTGAGGGACAGGGAACCGTTCGGCGAAGCCGAGCTCCATGTGCTGAACGGGCTGATGGAGGAGCACATGCTGATCGGCGGCATGCCCGAGATGATAGCCTCCGGCGTGGACGCGTCGGTCTCGACGAGGCTCCGCAGAGGGATTCTCGAGGACGTGTCGGAATTCGCCCCAGAGGATATCCGCGGGAGGGCCTATGACCTGGTCTCGGCGTCGCTCGACACCTGCCGCCCGGTGGTGTGCGGCAGGAAGGATCGGTACATCCTCGATTGGATATCCTGCTCCGGGCTCGGCACGGTGTGCCGCAGCATCTCCGGCCGGCGCCTCCCGGAGTTGACTGAACCCGACGGACAGCTCAGACTCTACGCCGTGGACACGGGGCTGGTGATCGACCGCAGGGACGACGGGCTCCTGAGGGAGGGCTACGCGGCGACCATGATATCGAGATGCGGGCTCCCGGTCTTCGACACCGCCGTATGGGACGAGAGATGCCTCATCACGTCGATCGGCGGGAAGACCGTGGCAGTGGATGCATCCGCCGACGGGATGGATGCAGACGCCCTGCACGGAATGGCGGACCGCGTCGTCAGGCTGGACGGCTCCGACATACACGTCGATCCGGACGGCACCGAGCACTATCCCCTCTTCGCGGCCGCGTTCATGGACTCAATGGCAGACGAGAAGAGGCTGCCGGATGTCCTCGAGACCGTGCCGCTGGACCTGTGAGGCGGCATCCCGTAACTGTTTAATAGTTTAAGCACTTAAACGAATGAACGATAGTATGGTCGACATGGAGACGATAGAGGACCTGGCCGAGCGCCTGGGCGCGTGCGGAAGGACACTCACAGCGCTCGGCGACGAGAACCGACAGCACATCATCCTAGAGATGATGAGGATGGGGAGGTGCTCGGGCGTCCGCGTGGGCGAGATCACCGAGAGGACGTCCCTGTCCAGGCCCGCCGTCTCCCACCACCTCCAGATCCTGAAGGACGCCGGAATAGTCCGGGTGAGGAGCGAGGGGACCATGAACTTCTACTACTTCGACCGCGGCCTGGAGCCGCTGGCGAGGCTCTGCGAGGCTCTGGAGCTCGCAAGGGACATCGCCGGGAGCATCCCGGATGCCGCGGACGCGGAGGAGGACCGATCGCATGGACACGATGGAGATGATGAGGCAGAGGCACAGCGTCCGCCGGTACGCGGACAGGCCCATAGAGGACGACAAGAAGAAGGAACTGGATTCCCTCGCGGCGGAGATCAACGGGCGCGAAAACATGCATATCCAGATCGTCTACGACGAGCCGGAGTGCTTCTCCTCCAGGAAGGCCTCGTACGGCAAGTTCAGCGGGGTCCGCAACTACATCTCCGTCACGGGGCCGAAGAACGGCGACCTGGAGGCGAAGGCGGGCTACTGGGGCGAGGAGCTCGTGCTGAAGGCGCAGGAGCTCGGCCTGAACACCTGCTGGGTCGGGATGACCCACGGAAAGAGCGCCGCCGCGATCGGGAAGAGCGAGAAGGAGGCCATCCTCATCGCGCTCGGCTACGGCGAGACGCAGGGCGCCGCCCGCAAGAGCAAGTCCGTGGCGGACGTCTCGAACTACGCCGAGGGCATGCCGCAGTGGTTCCTGGACGGCGTCGAAGCCGCGCTGCTCGCTCCCACCGCCATGAACCAGCAGAAGTTCCGCTTCACGTACAATGACGACGGCACCGTGACCGCCAAGGCCGGGTTGGGGTTCTACGCCGGGATAGACCTGGGCATCGCCAGATGCCACTTCGAGAAGGTCAGCGGCGTGAAGACGAAATGATTCTGCGGAGGCCGGGGGACGTTGCATCCCCCGCGCCTCCGTCCCCCTCATCGGAGGAACCTGTCGAAGTACCCGTTCCCGCGGAACGCGTACCTCTCGTTCTCTTTGCTCTTGGTGGCGTTCTCCGGGATCAGGATGCACACCACGGCGATGAACGCCAGCAGCCCGACGCCCACCAGGATGTCCTCCGTCCCGATGCTCACGCCGTCCAGGCAGCGGATCAGGATGACCGCGAACACCGTGAACCCGAGGTACGCTGTGATGGACCCGGGGCCGTAGATCGTGGTCTTGCCTCTGTCCCTGAACATGTAGTACATCCTGACGCCCATCATGGTGTGGGCGAAGAACTCCAGGCAGCAGAAGACCAGCGTCCCCAGCAGGATCCCCGTGTGGACCGAGCCTGTGTACGCGGAGTACGCGGTCAGCACGACGTAGAACACCGTGGTGACCAGGTTCGTGAACATGTCCGATATGCGGCTCATGGGGTACCTGTCCGGCACGTCGGACTTGTACAGCGCCACGTTGTACTGGTAGTTGAACCCGCCCGGGAACACCCACTCCTCGACCACGTGCACCGGGATCAGCGCCGCCATGGCGGCGGTGACCTTCAGCTCCGTGGACCAGTCGTCCCAGAACACGAGTATGGCGATCGTCATCGCGGCGGTGATCAGGAGCCCGAACTTTATCCAGGCCCTGTCGCACCACCAGTCCATGTCTCTCTTCTTCATTTCAGTCTGCATCGTAATGCCGGAGCCTGAGGTCTCGGGACAGGTTATAAAGGAGCAGGATTTGCCGCGAAAGGTCGCGGGGACGAAGAAAAAGCTTATCAATTGAACCTAGGATGGTTGACGCCGTTCTTCACTTCCGGACGGGGGCCCCGAAGGGCCGCCGGCCGGCCATTCAGCCGTCGATTATGCCGCACGGGGGCCCGTCCGGCGATCCCACCTCCATGTCGCGCACCACCGACGCGTAGAACCTGAATCCGCCAGCGAGGTTGTAGCACTCGTACCCCCTCTGCTCCAGGATCCTCGCGGCGATGTAGCTGCGGAGGCCGCTGTGGCAGACCAGGTACACGGGCCTACCCTCCGGGATCTCCCCGATCCTCCCGCGCAGGTCGTCCAGGGGGATGTGGAGCACCCCGTCCAGATGCTGCTGGGCGAACTCCTTCTCGGTGCGAACGTCCACGACGGTGCACCCGGGGTCGGCGACCCTCGCATCCAGCTCGTCCCAGTGGAACTGCCTTACGAGCCCGTTCATCACGTTGGATGCGACGAACCCGGCGTAGTTCACCGGGTCCTTCGCCGACGAGTACGGAGGGGCGTAGGCCAGCTCGAGCTCCGCCAGGTCCTCCACGGTCATCCCGGCGCGGATCGCGGTGGCGATGACGTCTATGCGCTTGTCCGCGCCCTCGTAGCCGACTATCTGGGCGCCGAGCACCGTACCGGACACGGGGTCGAACAGCGTCTTGACGCACATGTTCCTGGCCCCGGGGTAGTACGTGGCGTGGGACGCCGAGTACGTGCACACCCTGTCGTACGGCACGCCGGCCGCGCGGGCGCGAGCCTCGTTGAGGCCGGTGGTCGCCACAGTCATGTCGAACACCCTGACCACCGATGAGCCGAGCGAACCGCGATACTCCGCGTGCCCCCCGGCTATGTTCTCTGCCGCGATCCTCCCCTGCCTGTTGGCGGGACCGGCCAGTGGGATGTGCGACGGGGCGCCCGTGACGAGGTCGGACACCTGGACGGCGTCCCCCACGGCGTATATGCGGGGATCCGACGTCCTCATGCCGGGATCCACCACGATCGTCCCGTTCACGCCCGTCTCCAGCCCCGCTTCGGACGCCAGGCGGGTGTCGGGGACCACGCCGAGCGCCAGCACGGCCATGTCGGCCTCGACCCTCCTGCCGCTGGACAGGACGGCGGCTACGCGCTCGCCGGCCTCGAAGGAGGCGACCGCGTCGGAGAGAACCAGCTCCACGCCCTTCGAGCGCAGGTGATGGTGGACGTCGGCTGCCATGTCGCGGTCCAGCGTCGGGAGGACATGATCCGATCTCTGGACGACGGTGACGGCGAGCCCCATGCGAGAGAGGTTCTCCGCCGCCTCCAGCCCGATGTACCCGCCCCCGCACACGACGGCGCTGCGGGGGGACTCCCTCTCGACGAAACCCCTCATGGCGAGCGCGTCCTCCACCGTGCGCATGACCATGACGCGGGGGTCGTCCGCCCCGGGGATGTCCGGGATGCGGGGCCTGGCGCCCGGCGACAGAACGAGGACGTCGTACGGCTCCTCGTACTCCGAGCCGTCCACGGTGCTGCGGACGCGCACGGTGCGGGCGGCGCGGTCGATGGAGACGACCTCGCTGCGAACCCTCGCGTCGACATTGAACCTCGACGAGAATGATGCGGGGGTCTGGAGGGTCAGCTTGGCCCTGTCCTGTATCTCCCCGCCCACGTAGTACGGGAGGCCGCAGTTCGCGTAGGACACGTAGCCGGTCCTCTCCAGCATCACGATCTCCGCTCCCTCGTCGAGCCTCCTCAGCCTGGCGGCGCAGGACGCCCCTCCGGCGACCCCGCCCACGATCACAACCTTCATGGCGGGCGTATCGCCGGGGGCATTGATATGGTTGGCCTCGGTGCTCCCCGCAGATGCGGGACCAGGCCTTGGCGCACTCCACGGCCTTCGACCACTCCGACAGGCGGCGGGAGCGCTCCCCCTCCGTCATGGACGGGACGAACTCCCTGTCCAGGGTCCAGTTGCCCTCGAGCTCCTTCGTGTCCTTCCAGAAGCCCACGGTGATGCCCGCCTCGTACGCCGCGCCGAGCGCGGTGGACTCGATGACCTTCGGGCGCAGCACGCGTATCCCCGTGATGTCCGCCAGGAACTGGCAGAGGAAGTTGTTGGCGCTCGCTCCCCCGTCGACCCTTATGGACGATGTCTCGCGTCCCGTGTCCGCTTTCATGGCCTGAACTACCTCGCAGGCCTGGAACGCGATGGACTCCAATGCCGCGCGGGCCAGGTGGTTCCTGTTGGTTCCCCTGGTCAATCCCATGATCATCCCGCGGGCGCCCTGGTCCCAATGCGGCGCGCCCAAGCCGGAGAACGCCGGCACCACGGTGCATCCCGCCGTGTCCGGAACGCTCTCCGCCATCCTCTCGGTCTCCTCGGAGGCCTCGACGATCTGGAGCTCGTCCCTGAGCCACTGGATGGCGGCCCCGGCGATGTATATCGAGCCCTCGACGGCGTAGGAGGTCTCCCCTCCGGATGTCCACGCCACCGTGGTGAGCAGCCCGTTCTCGGACAGGTCCGGCTCCGAGCCGAGGTTCATGAGAAGGAACCCTCCGGTCCCGAAGGTGACCTTGACGTCGCCCTCGGACAGGCACTGCTGGCCGAACAGGGCGGCCTGCTGGTCCCCCATCGACCCGGCGATGGGGACGGACACCCCGATCACGGACGCGTCGGTCATCCCGAACACGTGGCCGGTCGGGTGGGGCTCCGGGAGCATCCCGCGCGGAACGCCGACCATCTCCAGGAGGACGGGATCCCAGTCCAGGTCCCTTATGTTGAACAGCATCGTGCGGGACGCGTTGGAGTGGTCCGTCGCGTGCACGCGCCCGCCCGTGAGGTTCCATATTATCCACGAGTCCACGGTGCCGGCGATCGCCCTCCCGGACTCCGCCGCGGCCCTGGCGCCGGGCACGTTGTCCAGGATCCAGCGGACCTTGGTCCCGGTGAAGTACGGGTCGATGTGGAGCCCCGTCCTGGAGAAGACCTCCTGGTCGAGGCCCATTGAGATCAATTCATCGCAGAACGGTCCGGTCCTCCTGTCCTGCCAGACGATGGCGTTGCACAGCGGCTTACCGGTCTCCGGATCCCACACGACGGCGGTCTCCCTCTGGTTCGTGACGGCGAACGCGACGCACTCGGAGCGGTCGATGCCCGGACGGGACAGCGCCTCCTCGACGGTGACCCTGCACAGATCCCATATCTCGGACGGGTCGTGCTCGACCAGCCCCGGCTCGGGGTAGACCTGCGTCAGCTGCCTCTGCGACACGGCGAGCACCTCGCCCCCGTGCCCGAAGAGCATCGCGCGGACGCTGGTGGTCCCCGCGTCGACCGCCAGGATGAACCTCATGGTTCCTTGTACAGGTCGTCCAGGGATATCAGCCTGACCGTGGACGATTTGGCCGCGGCCTTCTGGAGCTCCGGGGTGAACCCGCATCCCGAGAACAGGGCGTGGACCTTGCTGGAGCCCTCCAGCTTCCTCGCGCGCTCCATCAGCGCGTCCAGGTCGGGCTTGTCCATGGGGCTGCCGTAGAGCCTGCACCTCGCGACGAGCACGCGGTCGGACCTCCTCTCGTTCAGGGACGCGAGGAAGTCGATCACGTCGTCTACGGTGTCGTCCTTCCGCCTGAGCTTCCCGATGAACTTGTAGTCGAACCTGGCGGCCACATAGTCCATGCAGATGACCTTGAACTTCGCCTCCATGTAGGCGTCGATGTCCTTCCTGGCCATCTCGTAGGCCTCCTCGGGGGACTCGAACTCCACCATATGCGTGTAGCGGTAGACGACCTGGTAGTAGAACGCCAGGATGTTGCTCTTGATCGAGTACACGGCCCTGCGCGATGCTCCCGAGGACACCTCCTTGCCCAGGATCCCCTTGTGCTCCATGTCCTCGACGACCTTGGTGCAGAACGAGGACGGCAGGCCGGTCCTGGCGGATATCTGGCGCAGGCTCTCCGCTCCTCCGGATATGGCGGCGAGGACCTTGGTGCTCGCGCCGAGCGACATCGCCTCCATGGACACCATCCCCTCGGCCTCCAGCGAGAACACGGACATGTGGTCGAACATCTGCTTCCGGATGACGTCCTCGGGGTTCTTGTCGCCGAACAGGTGCTGGTACGCCGGGGTTCCGCCGGCTATGGAGTAGACGATCAGGTGCTGGAGCGGGGTGTACTTGGGATGGAAGCCCTTGCACTCGAGATAGCCCAGGGGCTTCATCTCCAGGGTGTAG
>JAUNYA010000167.1 GCA_030539565.1 Thermoplasmata archaeon
GCTTTCATGCTATCTGTCTCCGGCCCTCCGCGATACGAATGCGGCGGGGCCTCGGACCCCGGTAGGCCTCGGTGTTCTTATACCTACGCGTGCACGGGTAAAGAGGCGTGGAAGGAGCCTGACACATCGCAGCAGCATAGCCAGGGTCCCGACCACCAGCAGCGCCAGCCCTGCCCAGGAGCGCACGGACATCCTCTCGTGCAGGAACACGAAAGCAAACACGACGGTGAACAGGATGCTCAGCTTGTCTATCGGGACGACCAGCGAGGCGGGGCCCTCCTGCAGGGCCCTGTAGAAGCAGAGCCAGGAAGCCCCGGTGGCCAGACCGGACAGGACCAGGAAGGCCCCGTCCCTCCTGCCGATGTCCCTCACCTGCCCCTGGGTGCCCTGCATGAACACGATCATCCACGCCATCACCAGGACCACTGCGGTGCGTATCGCCGTCCCCAGGTTGGACTCCACGTCCTCGATGCCCACCTTCCCCAGGATCGAGGTCAGCGCGGCGAAGACCGCCGAGAGGATGGCGTATATCAGCCACGACCCGCGGACGTCCTTCGTTCCGTCCACGTCCTTCCTCTCGATCATCAGCATCGTACCGGCGAACATCAACAACATGCCCACGGCGGACCAGGCGGAGAAGTGCTCGCCGAGCAGCAGGAAAGCCAGTATCACGGCGAGGATGGTGCTGCTCTTGTCGACGGGAGCGACCTTGTTGACGTCGCCCAGCTGGATGGCCTTGAAGTAGCAGAGCCAGGACGCGCCCGTCGCCAGACCCGAGAGGACAAGGAAGAGGAGCGTCCTGCCGGAGATGTCCCCAATGCCGTCCGCCGAGCCCACTACGAGGACCACGGCCCACGCCATGATCAGCACCACGATGGTGCGGAGAGCGGTGGCCAGGTTGGAATCGACGTTCCTGATCCCGACCTTGGCGAATATGGACGTTAGCGCGGCGAAGACCGCCGAGAGGACCGCGTAGACCATCCACATGACACTGAATCCCATAGCGCACGTATACCGCTTTCCAGGGCTGGACGGATACGGATACAGGTTCCAGCACGTTCCGGACGGTTTCGGCCCTACTGCAAACGTTTATGTAAGGGGACGTGATGGGCGGATTTACTTCATGGCCGGGATAGGGTAGCTTGGTTATCCTAGGGGACTGTGGATCCCTTGACTCGGGTTCAAATCTCGGTCCCGGCCCCTTGATTTTCTCAGTCACTGTATCGAATCACCGAACAGGTTATACCCGCCCCGCGGTTGCGGGGAACAAGAGGCGACACGCATGGCATACGAGGGGAAGCTCAACAAGCTCGACGACAACAGGTGGGAGATCCCCATGGACGAGTCCCTGGGGATGAGGACCAACGCCGTCATCTACGCGGACGAGGCGATGATCTCCAGCATACGCGCGGACAACGCGCCCCAGCAGGCCGCCAACGTCGCCTGCCTACCCGGGATCGTCGGCAGCTCCATGGCCATGCCGGACATCCACTGGGGCTACGGGTTCCCCATCGGCGGCGTCGCCGCCGTGGACGCCGACTCCGGATCGATTTCTCCGGGAGGCATCGGCTTCGATATCAACTGCGGCGTGCGCCTGATCAAGACCGACCTGACCGTCGAGGACCTCGGCGGCAGGAAGAACG
>JAUNYA010000168.1 GCA_030539565.1 Thermoplasmata archaeon
GTGCTTGGGGTGTACGTAACTCCGGTTCAAATCCGGACGGGCCCACTCATCCCTTGTTCTTTATAAGTCCTTTAAATATGATTTTCGGTTCAATTCCATCGTTTCCTCATCGATTCTTGGTCGGATTTGAACAGTCGCTTAGTTGGATTCGAACACCGATCCCGATGAGTGGTTCCGCCGGCCGATTGCAATTCGTGGTTTCCGCGATCTACGACTATTCACCATCCGATTCCTGGACAATGTGACATATATACCAGATTTAAGATACACAATGTATCTTACAGCGTACGGCTGGGCAGGTGAGTCTACGGAGTATGTCAGATTGGGCAGGAGAGGACCGGAGGTGTCCCGCATATGCCTCGGGTGCATGGGGTTCGGGGACCCTTCGGCGGGACAGCACAGCTGGACCATAGGCAGGGAGGAGTCCCGCGAGGTCGTCCGCAGTGCGCTGGACGCAGGTGTCAACTTCTTCGACACCGCCGTCGGGTACCAGGGAGGCACCAGCGAGGAGTACCTGGGGGCCGCCCTGAGGGAGCTGGCCGACAGGGACGACGTGGTCGTAGCGACCAAGTTCCTGCCCCGTACCCGTGATGAGATCGAGTCTGGCATCGGCGGAAAGGAGCATGTGCTGAACTCGCTGGACGCCAGCCTGCGGCACCTGGGGATGGATCACGTCGATCTGCTCATCTGCCACATGTGGGACTACGGGACGCCGCTGGAGGACATCATGGCGGGCCTCGGCGAGGCCATGGAGTCCGGAAGGGTCTCGCACATCGGCATCTCCAACGTGTTCGCCTGGCAGCTCTGCGAGGCGAACCACCTGGCCGACGAGATGGGGATCGAGCGCTTCTCGTCGGTCCAGAACCACCACAGCCTGGTCTTCCGCGAGGACGAGCGCGAGATGCGTCCGTACTGCCTCCATGCGGGCGTGTCCCTCACGCCGTACAGCCCGCTGGCCAGCGGCCGCCTGTGCCGTCCCCCCGGGGCGTCGACCAGGAGGTTCGAGCAGGACTCCTACGCGCACCTGAAGTACGATTCAGCCGAGGCGCAGGACGCGGAGATCGTCAGGAGGGTCGCGGAGACGGCGGAGGCGTACAGCGTCTCGATGACGCAGGTGGCGCTTTCCTGGCTGCTGACCAAGGCCTCGTCCCCGGTCGTGGGCGCCACGCGTCCGGAGCAGATCGCGGACGCCGCCGGGGCGGCGGACCTGAGGCTCACGGATGAGGAGGTCGCATGGCTGGAGGAGCCGTACACCCCGCACCGCCTGGTGGGGGTCATGGCGCAGAACACGGCGGACGCGGCCGGAAGGGAGCAGGTCTGGAATAGCATCGCAGGCCGGCGATGAGCCGCTCCGCATCCACGAGCCCGATCCCGCGGCTCTCGGCGTAATCGACCAGCTCCTCCTCGAACCCGGAGATCGAGAACAGCACTTACCTGGTGTTCTCGTCCGATCCGGCGTCCTCTCCTCTCGCGCGGAGGGTCTCCAGAGTAGAGAGCGCGGTCCTGCGCGTATTTGATACATCGTTTTGTTGAGAATATTTTCAAGATTATTTTTTCTTGATTTATCTTGACTTTGACAGTTGACTTTTGAGGCAGAGGGCAAAACCCGATTTTTCAAG
>JAUNYA010000046.1 GCA_030539565.1 Thermoplasmata archaeon
AGGGACATGCAGCCCTCCACCATGCGCGAGGTGCTCATCGAGAAGCCCAACGTGAGGTGGGAGGACATCGGAGCCCTCGAGGACGCGAAGCAGGAGCTGAAGGAGGCCGTGGAGTGGCCGCTGAGGTACGGCAAGGTGTTCGAGCACATGAGCGCCAAGCCGCCCAAGGGCATCCTCCTGTACGGTCCCCCGGGCACCGGGAAGACCATGCTGGCCAAGGCCGTGGCGACCGAGTCGGAGGCCAACTTCATCGCCGTCAAGGGGCCCGAGTTCCTGAACAAGTGGGTCGGGGAGTCCGAGAAGGCGGTGCGCGAAACGTTCAGGAAGGCGAGGCAGGCGTCGCCCTGCGTGATCTTCATGGACGAGATCGACTCGATCGCGCCGGAGAGGGGCAAGGGAGGGACCGACGACGGGGTCACCGAGAGGGTGATCTCCCAGATGCTGACGGAGATGGACGGGCTGGAGAGCCTGAACAACGTCGTCGTCATCGCGGCGACCAACCGTCCCGACATCATGGACCCGGCCCTGCTCAGGCCCGGGAGGTTCGACAAGTCGATCCTCATCGGACCTCCCGACGCGGCGTCCAGGGAGTCGATCTTCGGCATCCACACCCGCGGCAAGCCCATGGAGGACGACGTCGACCTGAAGGACCTCGCCGAGAGGACCGAAGGCTGCACCGGAGCGGACATCGCGGCCATCTGCAACGAGGCGGTGATGAACGCGGTCAGGCGCCTGATCTCCAAGGGAGGCGACCCGACCGACGAGGAGATCGCGTCGTGCAAGGTCGGCAACGCCGACTTCGACGAGGCCATCGGCAAGTTCGGCCCGGACAAGAGGGCCGAGCTGTCCGGATACGGGGCCTGAGAGGGCCCCGCGCAAACCACTTACCCCCTCCGCGGGGGTCAAACAACTGAATGAGGTGAGAAGATGAGCACAGACGATATCTGGAACGGCCTCTTCGGAGGCTTCGACAGCCTGAACAGGCGCATCGAGGAGATGTTCAGGCAGATGGACACGGACGGCCCGGAGGTCAGGACCTACGGCTACACCATGTGGCAGGGTCCCGACGGGGTCAGGCACGTGAAGGAGTTCGGCAACTCCGGCGGGCAGGCCATCGGCCCCGCCGGCGTGAGGGAGCCCTTCACCGACGTGTCCGACGACGGCGACGCCGTCAGGGCGGTCGTGGAGATCCCCGGCGTGGAGAAGCAGGACATCTCGCTGTCCTGCACCCGCAGCGTGCTGAGCGTGAGGGTGTCCACACCCGGAAGGGAGATGGAGAAGGACATCGCCCTCCCCTGCGAGGTCGACGTGGACTCCGCGAGGGCGGAGTACAACAACGGCATCCTCGAGGTCACGATGGACAAGTCCTCCCCCTCGTCCGAGGGGAGGAGGATCGACATAGAGTGAGGGAACGAGCCCCTCTGGGGCCCCGCCGCACCTCCGGGCGGGGCCCCGTTATCATGTTCTTTTAGGGAGGGACCGAATCCGAAAACTCCGTGCACTGCACGTCGACTTCAGAACAGAGCTGGCACCACATCCCATTCATAGGCTGGCTCATAACTCGTAACTGCTGTTTTAAGTAAATCACTAAAAATACTTTAAGTAAATTACTAAATAGTATAAACGCAATCCACTAGCATACAGCAGGTGCCCGCATGACGCTCACGCCCGAAGGATACATGCCCAGGCTCATCGACGAGCAGATGGAGAAATACATGAGGACGTTCGGTGCGGTGTGCGTCGAGGGGCCCATGTGGTGCGGGAAGACCTGGATGGCCAGGAACCACGTCAACAGCGAGATCAACATCAGCGACGAGAGGCTCAACCTCGCCATGAGCGCCGCCCTGGAGGAGGATCCCAGGATCTCCTTCAAAGGCGAGAGCCCGCGCCTGATAGACGAATGGCAGCTGATACCCAGGATATGGGACGGCATAAGGAACGAGGTGGACAGATCGCGCGAGAGCGGCAGATTCGTGCTCTCGGGATCATCCACGCCGCTGAAGGATCGCAAAGCCCACAGCGGCGCCGGACGCATCGGATCGCTACGCATGCACACGATGTCCCTCCTGGAGTCCAAGGACTCCACGGGAGAGGTGTCGCTGTCCGGGATGTTCGACAAGAAGGAGATCGGGTCGGAACCCGTCGACATGACCCTGGAGGACATGGCGTATCTGATGATCCGCGGGGGATGGCCGTACCTCATAGGGGCCAGCGAGGAGACCGCGGTCCTGGCGAACCTGGACTACATAGACAAGACCGTGAAGAACGCCTGCAGGCTGGACGATGCCACGCGCAGGGACGCCGGCAAGATGGAGATGCTGATCAAGTCCCTCGGACGCAACGAGAGCACGGTGGCCAGCGGCGCAACGATACTCTCCGACATAGAGGAGTACGAGGACGACACCGTCTCCGAACCCACCATGATCAGCTACACAGACATCCTGAAGAGGATGTTCGTGATCGAGAACCAGCCCTCGTTCGCCTCTTCCATCCGCGACCCCGATCGCGTCGGCAAGAGCCCCAAGAGGCGCCTCGCGGACCCGTCAATGGCCATCGCGGCGATGAGGATGGGGCCCGAGAGGCTCCTGGGGGATCCGCGCACGTACGGCCTGATGTTCGAATCCCTGTGCGCACGCGACCTGAGGATATATGCCGAGACCATCGGAGGGAGCCTGTTCCACTACCGCGACAACAACGGCCGCGAGGTCGACGCCGTGGTCGAGCTCCCGGACGGCAGATGGGGCGCGTTCGAGATCAAGACCAGGTCCAACAAGACGGACGAGGCCGCCGAGAGCCTGAAGAAGGTGGCGAAATACTTCGAGAACCAGGACTGGACGCCCCCCACGTTCCTCTGCGTGATATGCGCGACGGCTCCGGCCGCGTACACCAGGCAGGACGGCGTCCACGTGGTTCCGATCACCACTCTGAAACCGTGAACGCCATACCGAAGCGGCGCAATCTCGGTTATAAATAGAAGTTCTGACACTATGCGAACCATGGGCAGGAACGAGCTGATCAACACCACCCGCGCCATACTGGCGAAGGCGGGTTTCGACGTCTCCTCCGCCCTGACGATCAGGGGGATCTGCTTCGATGTCGTCGCGAGGCTCGACCAGAAGGTCCTCATCGTCAAGGTCCTCAGCAACGTCGACGCGTTCTCGAAGGAGAACGCCTCGGAGATGAAGACGCTGGCGGACGCCCTCGGAGCCACGCCCCTAGTTGTGGGCGAGCGCTCCAGCGCAGGGGGCCTGGAGACCGGGATCGTGTACTCCAGGTTCAACATCTCGATCATCTCAAACGAGACCCTGGCGGAGCTCCTCCTGGAGGACACCCCGCCGTTCATCTTCGCCGCGCCCGGCGGACTCTACGTCAAGCTGGATGGGAGCCTCCTCAGGCAGGCCCGCGAGAGCATGGGCCTCAGCCTGGGCGCCGTCGCCGACATAGCGGGCGTGTCCAGGCGCACCATCCAGATGTACGAGTCCGGCATGGGCGCCATGATCGACGCCGCCCTCCGCATAGAGGAGAGCCTCGGACTCCCCATAATCGAGCCCATAGACCCGTTCGAGCACAGGGCGGACGACCCCGAGTCGCCGGAGGAGCGCCAGCAGGCGCCCGTGGACACGTTCGCGGTCAACCAGCTGTGCAACCTGGGCTTCTCCGTGAGGCCCGTCCTCCGCAGCCCCTTCGAGGCCGTCAGCAGCAACAGCCAGGCGCTGATGCTCACGGGCTTCGGCCCCGACGACGAGAGGCTGGCGCAGAGGGCGCTGGTCGCCTCCGACATAGCCCGCATCATGGACAACTTCTCCATAATCATCGTCGAGCGCAAGCACGACAGGGACAGCATCGACTCCACCGCGGTCGTCTCCAACGAGGAGCTGGAGAGGATCGACGCCCCGGAGGAGCTCACCGACCTGGTCGCCGAGAGGGGGACCAGGAAATGATCTCCGTGCGCGTCGGGGACTGCGACGTGGACATCCTGCCCGTGGTGAACGGGATCATGTCCGAGGAGTCCAGGGTCCGCGAGGCGTACGGGAGGTACGACGCATACGGCATCGCCCTCGGGATCGAGGGCATCCAGGCCATCAAGGGACGCAAGGCCCTCGACGACGACTTCGAGGTCAGCGAGCTGGACATCGCCTACTCCAACAGGATGATGGAGCTCACGGGCGAGGAGGTCAGGATCCCCTCGCCTGCAATGTGCGTCCTGGTGGACCTCGTGGCGACCGACGGGGGCAACGTCATCGCCCTCGACATGAACGACTCCGAGTTCACGGAGATGTACTGCGAGACCGTGCCCGCGTTCGACTTCGTCAAGGAGCACCGCCTCGCCAAGAAGGGCATGAGGAAGCGCTTCAAATCGACCACCCCGGAGGCGTTCGCCATGGAGTGGGATTCGTACGTGAACACCGTCAAGAGCTACAGGCAGGTCTCGCTGAACAGGGAGGCCCACATCGCCGCCCAGATACGCGAGGCCGCGAAGTACAGGCAGAGCCTTCTGGCCCTCATCGAGGTGGAGCGCGCAGAGGGCGTTGCCGCCCTCCTGAGGTCCCCATGACATGCGACAGGTGCGCCGAGTGCGAAGAGCAGGGCATGAAGTACTGCGCCTACTGCGGAGAGGAGCTCTGCGAGGACTGCCCCGAATGCGGAGACAACCGCGAGAGGGGCTCGTCCTACTGCGGCGGATGCGGCAAGCGCCTCGGGCATGCGGAGCCAACCCCGGTACCCGTCGAGGAGGAGAACATCCTCGGGAAGATCGCAGAGCTGTGCATCCCCGTCATGCTGATCGTGCTGCTCATCGAGATTGCGTTCATGGTCGCGGGCACGACCTCGGTCATCGACTACGCGTCCGGCTACAGCATGAGGATCCTCATGCTGCTGCCCCACCTGGTCTCCGTCGGGTCCATCACCGGCACGGCGCTGCAGATCGCATGGGTGCTGATCGAGCTCGCGGTGCTCGCATCGTTCGTCGTCCTCCTCTGGAAAACGTGGAAGGCCATGCCGAGGGACAGGAAACCGACGGTCGACGAGATCGTCTACTCCCAGGCGGGCCGCACCGGCTCGGTCTACGCCATGGCCATGGCGGTCAGCATGGCTGTGTCGCTGATCTTCATGGCGCTGGGCGTGGACATGGGTTCCGCATCGAGCAACCCCACCGGGAACACGCCGGCGGCGCTCCTCGCCTACGCCGACGCGGGCGTCTGGGAGGAGGTCATCTCCAGGTTCATCCCCATGGGGATCCCGATGGCCATAGCCGCGCTCGCCCACGGCCGGAAGGACGCCTGGAGGTTCCTGTTCGGAGGGTTCGGCCTGAGCCGCCTCTCCGTCGCCCTGATATTCATCTCGGCGCTGATGTTCGGCTTCGCCCACATGAGCGGATGGGGGCTCTGGAAGGTGCTCCCGTCGTTCCTCGTCGGGCTGCTGCTCGGATACCTCTACGCGAGGGTGGGCATACACGCGACAATCCTCGTGCACTTCGCCCTAGACTACCTGGCGGTGATCTCGTACACGGGCTCGATGGCCTTGACGGGCCTGTCGTCGATACTCATTCTGGTCCTGGTGGGCCTCGGGTTCGTTGCCCTGGCGATGTACGCCATCAAGGCCTGGAACAGGAGGGAGGAGCTCCGCTCGATGCCGAACTGGATGCCTCCCGATCAGGAGATCATCTTCTCCAGGCGCGAAGAGGACTGAACGGCGGACTCCAGGGACTTGGACTCGATGATCCAATTCCCCCTGTAGCCGGAGAGCCTCCCGATCACGTGCTGGAAGTCGATCGCGCCGTCGCCGATGGTCAGGTGCTCGTCCCTCTTCCCGTTGTTGTCGTGGATGTGGATGTTGGCGATCCTGTCGCCGAAGGTGTCGATCATCGCGTCGATCTGGCCCATGGTGTTGGCGTGGCCGATGTCGAAGCATATCCCGAGATCGGTGCCGTCGACCAGGCTCTTCAGCTGCTCCGCGGTCCTGCCGAGGAAGAACGGGACGTTCGGCATGTTCTCTATCGCCACGGTCAGATCACGGCCGTCGACGAACCTGTCGATCACCATGAGCGCCGCCCTGGCGTGCTCCGCGGCGCGCTCCTCGAGGCCGCCGACCGCCATGGACGACAGACCGGGGTGCACGGTGACCATGCGGGCGCCGATCTCCTCGGCGGCCTCGATGGTCGCGATCGTCTCCTTCACCGAGGCCTCCCTGAGCCTTGTGCTCATCGCGGCCAGGTTCCAGTCGCAGATGGGCGCGTGGACCTGGCAGGCCAGGTCGTTCTCGTCCAGTATCTCGAGGATGCGGGTGGTGTCGCGGACGACCTGGTGGTCCGCCTCGGAGAAGATCTCCCACAGGCGGAAGTCCTTCGAGATCGGTCCGGCCCACTCCTCGATCGGGCGGCTGCAGAACTCGGTGCAGGAGACGCCTATCACGCCTTCACCTCCTCTCCGTCCACCGTTATCGGCGCGACGCGGTCGATGAGCGCGTTGATGTCGTCGTCCTCTATCGTCACCTCGATCGCGCCGAGGACGGGGCGCCTCTCCGCGAAGGAGACCTTCCCGACGGTGGCTACCTGCTTGTTCAGGGCCATCCTCGTGGCGTTCCCCTTGGTGTTCACGACGAGGACCGCGCGGGTGGCGTCGAGGATCCTGTCCCTCCTGATCAGCTGCGAGAACTTCCCGAGGCCGGGGGCCGTGCCGGTGTAGCGCCCGCCGGACAGCTCGATCTCGGCGTCCGGGAAGATCGCGAGCACCGCTCCGCGAACCTTCTCGGGGTCCTCGCTCGGGTTCACCGGACATGATATGCTGACTAGGGTCATGGCACGGGAGACGACTCGGGGATACTTAAAATCCTGACGGCGGTGCTTCCGAGGGAACGGCGGAACCCCTCCGGCTGAGTCCCGGATCTGGCACTTCCGGGGTGTCCGCATGCTGTCAGATGTGTCTACCCAAAGGATAAACCCCTGTCCCGCATCGGGGTGCCCATGAGGGAGGAGATACTGTCGGCCGCGGCGAAGCGCAAGCTCTTCTTCACGCCGGAGGCCATGGAGATGATCCTGTCGAACGATCATCCCATGGAGTTCACCAACACCGTATTCTCCCACCTCGCCAGCAACGTCATGTTCGTCAGCAAGGAGGACATCATGTCCTGCATCGCGGGCGACAAGGTGATCTTCGAGTCGCCGAAGGAGATCGCTCCGAGGAACAAGTTCACCTCGGACCTCAAGATCGTCAAGAGCAGCGACATCACCGGCGAGTCCACCTGCGAGGGCAAGATCAACGACTTCGCCCAGTACTTCCGGGCCAGGTTCTTCACCCTCAAGCGGCTGGTGGAGAAGCGCCCGGACTTCGGCAAGGGCATGGACATCGCCAGGGCCAAGAGCCTCGACCGCGAGGTAAAGATCGTCGGGATCGTCTACGACAAGGCCACCACCAAGAACGGGCACATCCTCCTCACGCTGGAGGACGACACCGACACCGTGAAGGTGCTCATCGGGAAGGACTCCCCGCTCGCCGGCGAGACTTTCGTCAACGACGAGGTCATCGGCGTCCACGGGAAGCCCAACAAGACCCGCGAGATGATCATCCCCGACAAGATCTACCGCCCGGACATCCCCAGGAACCACCAGTGGGAGCCCTCGGACACCCCGTCCAAGGTGGCGTTCCTCTCGGACGTCCACGTGGGCAGCGAGACCTTCCTGGAGCAGGACTGGCACAGGATGATCGCCTGGCTCAAGGAGAACTCGGTCAAGGAGGACATCAACTACCTGATCTTCCCCGGCGACGTGGTCGACGGCATAGGCGTGTTCCCGGACCAGGACAAGGAGCTGAGCATCTCGGACATCGACCAGCAGTACGCCGCGCTCGCGGAGTACCTCAAGGAGATACCGGACCACATCAAGATGGTGATCCACCCGGGCAACCACGACGCCTGCCGCCTGGCGGAGCCCCAGCCGGCCCTCAACCAGAGGTTCACCAAGGGATTCGACTCCAACGTGCTCCTCGTGGGCAACCCAATCTACATGGAGATCGAGGGCAGGAACGTGCTCTCCTACCACGGGAAGAGCATGGACGACTGGATCGCGGCCGTCCAGGGCCTCACGTACGACAACCCCCTCAACGTCATGAAGGAGATGTGCGTCCGCAGGCACCTGGCGCCGATCTACGGGCAGAGGAACGCCCTGGCCCCGGAGAAGAAGGACTACCTGGCGATGGAGACCGTCCCGGACATCTTCGTCTCCGGCCACGTGCACGGCGCGGGCCAGGAGATCTACAACGGCGTCAGGATGATCAACGCGTCCACCTGGCAGTCCCAGACCGAGTACCAGAGGCAGCACAACTTCAACCCCGATCCGGGAATCATGCCGGTCGTCGACCTGGGCACCGGGCGCATCAGGATGCACAACTTCCACGAGTGAACCGCCGGAAGGCGGGCCTCCACAATTATTTAATGCCAATACACAATGGATGGCGTATGTCGCAGAATGACGCGAGGGCCCGTTCGGACACGCTCTTCGAGAAGCATGTGTCGGGAAACCAGGATCTGACCTTCGAAACAGCCGAGCGGGTGTTCTCCGATGCCGATATCCCGTTGGACGAGGGGATGATGGCAACGCTCGGGTTCCGCTCCGGGCACCTGTACACCAACCTGGCGCTCCTGATGTCCGACCAATGCCCCGCGGGAATGAAGCTGTCCGCGTATTCGGACAGAAGCATGACGGGATTCCTTGGCCGCGCCGAGGTCGACGGCTCCGTTCTCACACATGTGCGCGACGCGATGGCCTTCATCGACGGATACAACCCTCTCCGTTCGAGGATCTCCGGCATCCGGCGCACGGACTTCAGGGCGTATCCGGAGGCCGCCGTCGGGAAAGCGCTGACGAACGCTGTCGTCCGCCGCGACTACTCGATGCATGCGGACACCCTCGTGTCCGTCCTCGGGGATGGCGTCTCCGTCACCTCCTACGGGGCCCCGATGCCCAGAAATCAGGGATTGGCCGATGTTTTCCGGATGCTGGGATTCGACGTGTCCGGTATCCCCGGTGTGATGGACGGGTACGAAGATGCGCTGCTGAAGCCCTGGACGAGTGTATCCACCAACGTCCTCAGAATCGAACTTCCTGCCGTAAGTCCTGCCGTCGAGGAACAGGAGGACGTCGATGCGATCATGGAGCTTGCCAGGACACGGGCCTGGTTCTCCAGAGCCGATGCTGAGACGCGCATAGGCTATTCCAAGACGAAGACCGTGGCGATCCTTACAGGCATGGTGGACGAGGGGCTTCTGAATAGGATTGGCCGTGGCAGAGGCACGCGTTACAGGATTCGAGTCCGAATAGGCTACGGGGTTGCCCTCGATGCAGAGCAACACGGAGCACAGAACCATATGGAATCGGTGCGCTTAAGTATCCCGAAGGGATGGTCTCGCACGGCCTCTGCCGTGCGGTTTTTGTTGGCGCAATAA
>JAUNYA010000169.1 GCA_030539565.1 Thermoplasmata archaeon
CGTTCCTGAGGACGGTCGGCCTGCACTCGAACCTGCCGGAGTCGTTGGTGTACAGAGCGGCGGTGGGGTTCTCGGACATTGCGCCCTCGAACGCCGGGAGCAGACCGAGCTCGACGAGGATCTGGAACCCGTTGCACACTCCGAGCACGGGCTTCTCGGCCTCCACGAACCTCCTGATGTCCGAGCCCAGCGATGCCTTGATCCTGGCGGCGAACAGCGCTCCCGCGCGGACGTAGTCCCCTGCGGAGAAGCCTCCGGGGAACACGAGCACGTCGTAGTCCTCCAGGCTCCTGCGCCTGGCCTCAGACGACTGCCCGGTCAGCTGCTTCAGGTGGACCTCCTCCGCGTTCGCCCCGACGGCCCTGAACGCGTCGGCCATCTCGTCCTCCGCGTTGGTGCCCTCGATGCGCATGACGCACACCCTGACGTCCTCGGGCCTCATGCCGCACCCCCCATGATCTTCCAGACGGGTTCGCTCCATGCCTTCCTCATGTCGTCCACCGGGATCTCCGTTCCGTTGTCCTTGATCTTCAGCGACATGCCCTTGGTGATTCCCAGGAGCGTCGCGTCGTCTCCCATGATTTCCTCGAACCTGATGACGTCCGCGCCGTCGACCTCGACGATCCAGCGGCTGTTGCTCTCGGAGTACAGCTTCACCCTGAAGTCCTCGCCCTCGACCGCGGACGTGTCGATCTCCGCGCCCACGTGGCCGGATATGCACATCTCGGCGACGGCGATAGCGATGCCTCCGTCGGAGCAGTCGTGGCAGCTCAGGACGATGCCCTCGTCCATGGCCTTCAGCATCTTGTCGGTGAGCCTCTTGAGCCTCTCGATGTCCACCGCGGGGACGTCCCCGTTCTCGCCGCCGAACTTGCGGAAGAGGAGGGACGCGCCCATCTCGTCCATCGTCTTGCCGACGACGAATATGCAGCTGCCGGACTTCTTGAAGTCGGCGGTGACCGCCTTGCGCACGTCGTCGATCAGGCCGCAGGCCAGGATCATCGGCGTGGGCAGGATGTGGTGCCCTCCGGGCGCCTCGTTGTAGAGGCTCACGTTTCCGGAGGGTATCGGGATGTTGAGGCCGCGAGCCGCGTCGCCGAGGCCGCGGACGGCCTCCCTGAACTCGCCGAGCCTGACGGGGTTCTCTGGGTTGCCGAAGTTGAGGCAGTCGGTGAACGCGTTGGGCCTGGCGCCGACGGCGACCAGGTTCCTGCAGGCCTCGTCGATGCAGGACATGCCCCCCTTGTACGGGTCGGCCTCGGTGAACCAGGGGTTGCAGCCGATGGCGGCCGCCAGACCCTTCCACCTGTCGGGAACCGGCCTCAGAACGCTGGCGTCCCCGGGTCCGGTCTCGTTGAGCGGGCCGACCATGGGGTGGACGACGGTTGCGGCACGGACCTCGTGGTCGTACTGCCTGATGGCCCACTCCTTCGATGCCACGTTGGGATCGGACAGCATCGCCAGGATGGCCTCTGCGTCACAGTCGATGCGCGGGAAGACCTCGCCCTCCTTCGTCGAGACGGTGGGGAGCTCGTACGGGCGCTCGTAGACCGGGCC
>JAUNYA010000170.1 GCA_030539565.1 Thermoplasmata archaeon
TCAACGACTCCGAGACCATCAAGAAGAGGCTCTCCACCGCGGAGTCCACCAAGGGGACCCTGACCGTCAACGGCCAGAAGGTCGTCTTCACCGTCACCCGCGAGGAGTTCGAGGCCGCGTCCGCCGGACTCATCCAGACCACCGTCGAGATCATCGACCGCGTGCTCGCGTCCAAGGAGTTCACCATGGCCGACATCGACGACGTCATCCTCGTCGGCGGATCCTCCAGGATGCCCCAGGTCAAGACCGCCATCGCCGCGAAGTACCCCGACGCGGAGATCAAGATCTTCGACCCGGACCAGTCCGTCGCCAAGGGAGCGTCCATCTTCTCCAAGTCCAACGCCCTGGCCCCCGCAGAGGGCGCCGTCGACCCCGAGACCGGGGCCCCCGCCGCACCCGCTGAGGGAGTGCTCAGCGTCCACAATGTCCTGAGCAAGACCTTCGGCATCAAGGCCATGTACGAGGACGGCACCGAGATGGTGTCCAACATCATCTTCAGGAACGAGGTCCTGCCCATCGAGTCCGTCAAGACCTACTACCCGGTCGACGACGGCCAGAACCTCATCAAGGTGGAGATCTACGAGGACGCCGCCATGAACAACGCCGACGGCAAGAAGACGGCCATCATCGACGCCGCCCCCGTCGGGGAGTTCATGATGGAGCTGCCCTCGGACGTCACCAAGAACACGCCGATCACCGTCAAGTTCACCGCCACCGACGAGGGTATCCTCATCGCCGCCGTGGACTGCATGGACCAGCACACCGACTACCAGATCGAGAACGACCTCAAGATGTCCACCGACGACATCCAGAAGTCCCAGGGTCTGATGGAGAAGGTCACCAACGCCTGATCCCAGCGGCCGGGCCCCGGCCCGGCCTAAACCATTTAAATCTTATTCTGAAGAACCTGAGAAAGAAAACGGAAGGGAGCCGGATCAGCTGCCTTCCGTCACCATGATGACCGTGCACGTGGCGTGCTTCGCGACGTGGTCGGAGACGCTTCCGAGGAAGAACCTGTCCAGCGAGGACCTGTTGGACCTCCCGACGATGATGGTGTCGCAGTCGTACCTGCTGGCCACGTCTATGACGGTCTCGTCGGCCCTCCCCGTCTCGATGATCGTGTGCACGGTGGCCCCTGCCGATGCGGCCTTCCTCTGGGCGGCCTGCATGTACTCGCGCACGGCCTCGTCGGGGCCCTCCGGATCCATCTGATCCTCCCTGACCACGGTCAGGATGTAGAGGGGCTCCTCGTACCTTATGGAGTGATCGATCGCATAGTCCAGTGCTTTCTCGCTCGTCGGCCTACCGTCGTAGGCAAGGAGTGATGACATATCGATGGGAAAGCCGGATTGCTGGCTATAAACATTCGCATGACCCGTTCGGAGCCAGCGCAGAATGATCGTAGGTGGCGGGGGAGGCCCCCGCCGATAAAGGGTTTGGGGGGATGCTCAACCTCAGAGACCGTAGTTCTTGGGGTTGTAGCGGGGAACCGAGTCCTTGAACTCCTTGGTGCAGTACTCGGTGAACTTCGCGTCGTCGT
>JAUNYA010000171.1 GCA_030539565.1 Thermoplasmata archaeon
AATAATTTTTCAAAAATATTTTTTGGAAAAATGATTCTTTAAATACTCCCAATGCATCCCGCATCTGTGAGGAAATTCGTCGGCAGGGCAAACGAACTGCGGTTCCTGGAGACAATATACGCGGAATCCGACCACAAGACGTGCGCGGTGACCGGGCGCAGGCAGATCGGGAAGAGCAGCCTTCTCAGGAAGTTCTGCGAAGGGAAGCGCAGCTTCATGGTCCAGTTCTACAACGGTTCCGAGGAGCAGAACGTCGAAATGCTGTCCCTGGAGCTGAGTTCGTTCCTTGGGACCGATATCAAGCTGGATTCCTTCGCAGCGGCCGTAAAGCAGCTGATGAGCATAACCGAGGAGGAGAAGACCGTGGTGGTGTTCGACGAGTACACGTACGCCTCCGCTTCATCGCCCTACATAGCGTCCGGCGTACAGGAGCTCACGGACTGGATCGTGGACCGCACCGAATCCATGATAATCCTCTGCAGCTCCGAGATGTCCACCCTCGAGGATGAGATCGACACCTACGGGATGCCCCTGTACGGACGTTTCCCCGCACGCCTGAAGGTTGGGCCGCTCGACCTGAGGGAGACCCTCGGATTCCATCCGGAGATGGAGCACATGGACGCCCTGAGACTCTATCTGACCCTGGGCGGCATCCCCGTGTACCATTCTCTAGCGAACAAGGACACGTACCGCGGGAACATCGAATCCTGCTATCTGTCCCAGCCCGCACTACTCTCGAACGAAGCGATGTCCATCGTCAACAGGGAGCTGAACGACGGCGACAAGTACACCCGCATCCTGGACGCCATAGGGAACGGGGCGACCACCATCGCGACGATAGCCTCGAAATGCGACGTCTCGGAACAGCTCGCCGGGATGTACCTGGCCCACCTGTCCTCGATCGGCGTGGTGAAGCCGCTGGTGCCGATGGCAGGCGCCAACAGGCGCGAGAAGCGCTATGCGATCACGGACTACCTCGTCTCGTTCTACTACGGCGTTATCATGAGGCGCGAGAACCTCATCAGGAACAGAGAGGCGGAGTGCTACGACGACATCCTGCCGACGATCAGCACCCAGCTCGGGAAGTCGTTCGAGTTCCTCTGCAGGGACTTCGTCGGCAAAGCGTACGGCTGCGACGAGGTCGGAAGCTGGTGGGGCACCGTGGAGTCGGTATCGGAGGACGGTATCAAAGAGGCGGTGGACGCGGACATAGACGTCGTTGCGACCAAGTCCAGCGGCAAGAACAGGATAGACCTGTTCGGCGAGTGCAAGTTCCGCACCCGCAAGATGGGGATGTCCGACCTCAGGACTCTGGAGAGCAGGGTCGAAAACCTCCACGGGAGGTTCAACCCCCGCCTCATCCTGTTCTCGGCATCCGGATTCGACGAGGATCTGACGGAGTACGCTGCGGACAGCGGGATGCTGCTGATCGACGCCGACGTCCTGTTCGGAGACAAGCCCGTGCCTCCTCTGTGAGAGGGATCTCCTTAGGAAAAATTGTGATTTCGGCCAAAAAGTCCTTAGGAAAAATTGCTGTTTG
>JAUNYA010000047.1 GCA_030539565.1 Thermoplasmata archaeon
ACTCGAGGAGCGCCTCCTCTTCCTCGGTCGGGTCCCTGTTGTCCCCCATGACGAAGACGGGGTTCTCCGGGAACTCGTAGTCCCTGCAGTCCCTGCCGTCCTCGCGGAGGTAGATCAGCTTGCCCTTCTTCGACAGGTCCTCCAGGACCTCGGCGAAGGACATGCGGACGACGCTGACCCCGGGGGTGGACTGGACCTCCTCCGCGCCCAGGGGCTTCATCAGCGCGTTGCGTATGAGAGAGGCGGTGCTCCGCTCGTCCGGGTTGAGGTAGCGGACGCTCTCGCCTCTGAAAATGACCGTCTTGGGGGCGTCGTCGCCCCCCATCAGCACCAGGTAGACCTCCGCGTCCTTGCGTATGCCGTGGCTGAGGAACAGCGAGGCGTTCACGCAGCGCACGAGGATGTCCAGCCTCCCGGCGCCCCCGGCTATGTCGTCGAGCTTGAAGTCGCCCGTGGTGACGGCCCGGTGGCCGGTTATCACGAACCTCCTCATCGGATCACTGGAGGTCCTTCAGGCTGTCCAGGTCGACCCCGCCGAGCTGCTTCATCATCTGCTTGCGCATCTTGCGGTCCTTCCCGAACGACTGCATGGTCTTCTTGGTGGTGTTGTACTGCTTCAGCAGCTCGCGGACGTCGTGCGATGTCACGCCTGCGCCGGCGGCGATCCTGTCGATGCGCTTGGCCTTGATGATCGACGGGTCCTCCTTCTCCTCGGGGGTCATGGAGTCCATGATTGTGCGGAAGACGGCCAGCTTCTTCTGGGACGCCTCGTAGTCGATCTTGTCCTCCATGCCGCTCATGCCGGGCAGCATGCTCATCAGCTTCTGGAGGGTGCCCATCTTGCCTACGGCGGCCATCTGGTAGTACATGTCGTTGAGGTTGAAGCGGCCGGTCATGATGGCATGGCTGACCTTCTCCATGGCCTCGTCCTCGCCGATCTCCTCGGAGGCCATCTCCATCAGGGCGGAGATGTCGCCCATGCCGAGCAGGCGGGATATGAAGCGGTTGGCGTCGAAGGGCTCGAGGTCGCGGATGTGCTCCCCGGTACCGATGAAGACGATCCTGGCCCTGGTCTTGGACATGGCGGATATGGCTCCGCCTCCCTTGGCCGTTCCGTCCATCTTCGTGAGGATCACACCGGTGACGCCGACGGCGTTGTGGAACGCCTCGGCCTGCGGCCCGGCCTGCTGGCCGACCTGCGAGTCCAGGACGAGGATCCTCTCCTCGGGCTTGGCGACCTTGGCGATGTCCTTGATCTCCTGGATGAGGTCGTCCTCCAGCGCGTGGCGTCCGGAGGTATCGATGATGACGATCTTCTTGTCCTTGAAGTGCTCGATGCCGTGCTCGACGATCTTCGCCGCGTCGGTCTCCCCGGGCTCGCCGTAGACGTCGACGTTCACCTTCTCGCCCAGCTGCCTCAGCTGGTCCAGGGCGGCGGGCCTGTAGACGTCGGCGCCGATCAGCCCGACGGAGAAGCCCTTCTTCGAGAAGTAAAGCGCCAGCTTGCCGGTCGTGGTGGTCTTACCCTGACCGTACAGTCCGACCATCATGATCCTCTGCGGCTTCAGTTCAAGCCCCTCGCCGTTGTCGACGAGCCTGACCAGCTCCTCGTAGATGATGCGCGTGAGGTGCTGCTTCATGCTCTTGCCGGCGGGAGGCGGCTCCTCCCTGGCGCGGTCCTTGATCCGGTTGGTGACGTCTAGGACGAGCTTGACGTTGACATCCGCCTCCAGCAGGGCGCGCTGGAGGTCCTTGCAGATGTCGTTGATGAGCTCCTCGTCGACGGAGGACGCGTGACCGACGCGTCCCAAGACACCCCTGAGGGATTTACCCAGTCCTTCCAAGACCATCTGTATCGCGCGCGCATACGCGACTCAGGATATAAATGGTCGTGACGTTGGCTCGGAAGAGCCGCGGCTGTTCCGGAGAAGCTGTGGTAGGTGGGGGATCGGCCAGAATATAAGAAGGGATGGGATGCACTCTACAGCCTGGCCGTATCCCTGCAATTCTTAAAATGCCGATGAAGTATATAATTGTTAGTCCAAAAGTTAAGCTGGAGCCGTTACTTGTAACGGTTCTAATTTAAAATTGAAGGGTGGCGGGGATGGACCCCGCCTTGATTTGATCAGAGGTACCCGGACTTCTGAAGGGCCATGAGGTCCTCGGTGGAGAGCTTCTCTCCCGCCTTGAAGCGCTCGAAGATCTCCTTGGCCTCCTTCTTGCCCTCGACGTCGGTGCGCCTCTTGCCTCCGCGCGCGGCGTTCTTCTTGCCGCCGCGGTAGCCGGCTGCGTCCCTGTCGATCTCGTGGACGGACTTGATCTGCTCGATGTGCTTGCGGTGCTCCTCGTCGGCGGCCTGCTTGCACTCGACGAACTTGGCCTGGGCCGCGTCCGCCTCCTTCCTGAGCCTGTCGGCCTGCTCGTAGAAGCCGATCATCTTGTCGTGGGCGGCCTGGGCCTTCTCGGCGTACTCGGAGACCTGGTGGTGGTAGTTCTCCGCCTCTGCCTTGCAGTCTCTGAGCTGCTGGACGAGCTCGGAGACCTCCTCGTTCTCGGAGTAGGCCTTCTCCCTCTCCTCGATCTGCTTGGCGAGGTAGGAGATCTGCTTGACGATCTCGTTCTCCTTGTCCTTGCCGAGGGACTTGGTCATCTGGGTGTACTCAAGGTCCTGGAGTTGCTTCTTCAGCTGCTTGACGGGAACCTCGTTCCTGTCGTCGGACTTCTCGCTGCGGTAGGGGGCGAGCTGCTCCTTCAGGGCGCTGACCTTCTGGTTCCACTCGTCCCTGAGCTCCTTCGTCTCCCTGACCTTCTGATTGAAAGAGTCGCGCTCCTCCCTGCACTTGCCGGCCTCGTCGATAAGCTCCCTGACCTGGCCGTTGAGGGCGTCCCTCTTGGCCTTCCACTCCTTGGTCTGGTTGTTCAGCTCGTCGCGCTTCTTCCTGTGCAGGTCGGCCTCCTCGTTGAGGCTCTCGCGGTTCGCTTCCGGTGCTCCGGCTTCCTCGGTGACAGTCTCCTCCGCCGAGTCGCAGGGGGCTTCTGTCGTTTCCTCAGTAACCTTTACTTCCTGCTCCTCTATCTGAGAATCCTGCTGCTGCGTAATTTCCTCCGAAAAACCTTCCATAAATCCACACTCAAACATTCGACGCGGCCATGATTTAAGCATGGCCCACTTCGGACGGTGCTATCTCTAACTCCCTTATAATGCTTTTTATGGTTGTCAGCGCGCGCCGCGATGCATGCGGGCGGGCGGGACTGGGCGCATACTTTAATTATCGCCGTTCGATGCGAAGGCCGATTTCAATGAGCAACGTCTGTCCCTTGGACTACCGCTACGGCCGCGAGGATATGAAGGCCGTGTTCAGCGAGGATAGCCGCATCCAGAACCAGATGCTGGTGGAGGCCGCACTCGCCAGGGCCCACGCCACCCTGGGAACGATCCCGAAATCCGCGGCCGACGAGATCACCCGCGTGGCGGACCTGGACGTCGTCAGCGTCTCGAGGATCAAGGAGATCGAGTCCGAGACCCGCCACGACCTGATGGCTATGGTCAAGGCGATGACGGAGAAGTGCGAGGGGGACGCCGGGAAGTACGTGCACCTCGGGGCGACGTCCAACGACATCGTGGACACCGCCACCGCGCTCCAGCTCAAGGCCGCCATGGAGATCGTGCTGGAGGACGTGGACAACCTCATCATGACGTTCGCGGCGCTGGCCAAGAGGGAGAGGGACACCCTCGAGATCGGCAGGACGCACGCCCAGTTCGCGATCCCCATCACCTACGGATTCAAGGTCGCCGGCTACATCGCCGAGATGATCAGGCACAGGGAGAGGATCATCGAGGCCATGCCCAGGGTCTGCGCCGGGAAGATGGCGGGAGCCGTCGGTACGGGCGCGGCGCTCGGCAAGAACTTCTTCGAGATCCAGCGCCTCGTGATGTCCGATCTGGGCCTCACATACGAGCCCGCCGCCACCCAGGTGGTCGGCCGCGACAGGTACACCGAGGCCATCTGCCTAATGGCCAACATCTCCGCCTCCCTGGAGAGGTACTGCACCGAGGTGCGCAACCTCCAGAGGTCCGAGGTGGCCGAGGCCTCCGAGTTCTTCGACGTGACCAAGCAGGTCGGGAGCTCCACGATGGCCCAGAAGAGGAACCCCATGAACTCCGAGAACGTCTGCGGCCTGGCCCGCGTGGTCCGCGGGTTCGTGACCCCGGCGTTCGAGAGCCAGATCCTCTGGCACGAGAGGGACCTGAGCAACTCCTCCACGGAGAGGTTCACCCTCCCCCACGTCTTCATCCTGGTGGACGAGATCCTCAAGAAGACGGCCTGGATCTACTCCGGCCTCGAGATCCACAGGGACAGGATGCTGGAGAACATCGAGTCCTCCAAGGGCCTGGTCATGGCCGAGCCCCTGATGATGAAGCTCACCGAGAAGGGCATCGGCAGGCAGGACGCCCACGAGATCATACGCTCGTCGGCCATGGTCGCCGAGGACACCGGGGCCCACCTGAGGGACGTCCTCATGGCTAGGGAGGACCTCAAGGGCATCCTCACGCCGGAGGAGATCGTGGCCACCATGGACGCCGCCAACTACGTGGGAGGCGCCAGGGAGATCGTCGACAAGATGGTCGCGGCCGCGGAGGACGTGGTCGGAAGGAAGGTGGAGTGATGGACTTCAGGATGAAGCAGGGCCTGGTGTTCGGCCTGATCGTGGGCGTGGCGCTGGCCGCGTTCTTCTACGCTGCCGGATGGGGGGCCATAAGCCTCATCCTGGTCCCCATCGGGGCGGTCATGGGACTCGCCCCCCAGATGATGAAGCAGAAGGACGAGGAGGAGTGAGGGCTTCCCTCGCTCCTCCCCGGACTCCTTTTTTACAGGCTGTCGCCGTTCTTCGCGATGAAATTCTCCCACGGGCGGGGCTTTTCTTTGCGGAGAGAGATTTCCAATCTCGTCACGATGTCGGAAGACTCGGGGACATACCCGTGATCCTCGGCGAATGCCCTCATCTTCTCATATTCGGCCCTTTTCACCATGATGATGCCTGCCTCATCCATGCGCGTGACGAGTGTTTGCCGCCATTCTTGCAAGATTGCCCTTTGATCCTGCATTATTGCTTCCACGAGGCCATCATCCTCATCCTCCTCGCCATACATCTTGTACATCGCACACCCGCTTTCACTCGTCCGCATCGGTCGGCGGTGATTGTTCCTGTTCAGCGTTCTTAGCGATGTACTCCTCCCACGGGCGGGGCTTCTCCGTGCTGGAGGGGATTTTTTCTCTCTTCACGATGTCTGTGGACTCGGGTACGTACCCGTGGTCCAGAGCGTACTGCTTCATTCTCAGGTATTCGTCCCTGTAGACCTCGATGATGCCGCTCTTCTCTTCCATCTCGTCGAGGAATTCGTCCCATTTCTTCATGATAGGTTCCAACCTCTCCGATGTCAGTTTGAAGAAGTCAACCCTCTCCTCCTCTTCATCCTCGCAATACATCTTGTACAACGCTATCACCTTAAGTATCTGTCATCAATGATTAATATTTGTCTCTCTCGACCCATCTAAAGCCGTGCTGTCTGGTCACATTGACGATGTCGATGGGCCCTCCGACGGACTCGAAATCCCAGGATATGTGGAGGCAGGCGGCTGTGGCCATTATCATAATCCCTGCCAGGGCCGTCATCTCTGTCAAATGGAGATGGGACACAACATCCTCCATGGGATTTCTGAAGCCATCGTAGAGGATCTGATCGAAGGTTTCCATGATGCCGTTCACTATCTCGATGCGATCGGACTGCTTCAGTTCGATATCACGGGCTGTCGTTGGGGTATTGATCTTCCTGATAGACCTCCTAATCGTCTCAAGGACCATGCTGAGCACTATGTCCCTGATCTGAGGGTTCATCCCATCTACCAGCGATCTAGCCACGTCATCCCTCGCGTAGGAGAGGATGCAGGATCTCTTCCCGGCATCGATTCCGCCGCTGGATCCGTCATTCCGCAGGATGCCACCCTTGCTTATCCCGGTGATATGGTACTCGCAATACCCGGGCATGCGCTCGTCGTCCCCGTATCCCGCGAAGACGAGGCCCGTGTACCTTGCATTATCCTCGGAATACGGCATAACAGTGGCTATGCGCACCGCCATGTCGCGGGCCTTCCCGTTCCTCCATATGCGATTGCCCTGCATCTGCTCGCTGTCGCCGGTCGCATCGGCACAACCCTCGAGCCATTCGGCCTCCTCGGGGGACGACTCATGCCCCGTCTCGGCCTCCAGCTCGTGGAGAGTCCAGGAGAGGTACCCCACCAGGTCGCGGTCCTCTATCCCATCCTCGCGTGCCCTCCTCGTGAGTTCCGTGACGCACCGCCTCAGCATGTTCGCGGCGTGGATCTGACGGTGCCTTTCGGTGATCGACAGACATTCGTCTGAATCCAGGAATTTCTCGAAGTCCTTCGCCACCGCCTCGATCGTCGGGAACGAGAGTCCCGCCCTAGAGCGGCGGTACTCCTCGACCACGACCTCCACGGGCACCGTGCATATGTCGGCCATGCCGTATGCCATCATGCACACGGGCTTCCCGTCGAGCACCTCGAAGACCTTGTCGGCGGTGAACCTCTTCCCGCCGACGGACGCGGCGCTGTCCGCCGCGGCCACCAGGCCCTTCTCGTTCATCATCATCACAAGGATCGTCAAACGTGGTTCCCCCATCCATCCTCGCCGCGCCCACCGGCGTGGCGGCGGTAGGTGTTCGGTTCTCTTGGTATAAGAAGCGATGCCGAAGCGGATTGACTAACAAAGCGGGGCTAACTTTTTCGGAAGGGGGCGGACATGTGACCCGATGGATGGCTCAGTTTGGCTGTCTGGCTATCTATGGCATCTCCATCCAGATGGATCGCAGACGGTATAATTCGGCCTCGAATCAACCCATTATAATCTGGGTTAACAGTGACTCTCAGTACCCTCCTCACAAGGAATCAGTTTCCTCCCCATACCCTTTGTCAAACACTCGAATGAGGCGCCTCGGCATGACCTTTGAGAATACGAAGAGGCGGCGTCTCTACCGAACTCACCATACAATCCTTCAATCGGAACCGTTACAATCCTTTAACTAAAATCGTTACAATCATTAAATTGCATATACGCATCCGGAACGGGGACAGGGTGGATATGAGGAATATGGGGGAGTCCGCATTTCCGGCCGTGGTGCTTCCATCGGCTATGCATCCGCGTGGTGCCGATCGGTTGCCTCAGGGAATGATGTGAAGGGCCCGGGCCGGACGGCCCGGGATTGATCGGTCTCAGAGGACCTTCTTGCCCGCGTCGGGGCCGGGGGCGACGCTGTACACCTCGCACACGGTCATCTTGACGAGGTGCTTGGCGGGAGCGGTCTCCATCCTGGAGTGGGCGATGGCGACGGCCTTCTCGTAGTCCGCGCCGGAGTCGAGGATCTCGACGGTCCCCTTGACCTGCCAGCAGCCCTCCTTGTAGTCGGGGGACCAGAGGTAGAACGCCGCCAGGGGGTTCTCCTTCATGTTGTGCAGGGTCTTGTCGAAGAAGTTGTCGATGATCCAGATCTTGCCGTCCTCTCCGGGGAAGAGCATCCCCACGGGGACGACGTTGGGCGTGCCCTCGTCGCAGGCCGTGGCCAGGGAGAAGACGCGCATGGACTTCATGCACTCCTTCATCTGTTCGGTCAGCTCGACGGGCTTGCAGTCATCCTTTCCGCAGCAGCAGTCAGACATGGGATGATGAATCGTTAAGGACGCCTTAAAACACTCGGATGGCGCATCCGTCCGAGACGTGTACAAAGAGGAGAGGGGCTCGGACGGTTATCCCATCGGGGCAGGGTCTGCCCCATTGCGTAAGGCCCCGCCGAATCCGATAAATACCCGCTAGGAGAGAGCGGTGCATGGCCGACGGGAGGATCTTCACCAGGGATTTCGTCCTCGACACGGTCATCACGTTCTGCTGCTCGCTGAACTACTTCGCGCTGCTGATCAACATCACCGGTTTCTCCGCGCTGGAGTTCGGCGCGGATCCGGCCGCCGGGGGAACGGCTGCGGGCATATACGTCATCGGCGGGCTGCTCTCCAGGATACTGATCGGGAAGTACGTGGAGCTGATCGGGAGGAAGAAGGTCCTGATCGCGGGTCTGACGCTCGCCCTGGTGATGTCGGCGGCGTACTTCTTCGTCCACTCGATGGTCGCGCTCTGCGCGGTGCGCTTCGTGCACGGCATGGCCTACGGCCTGAGCAGCACCTGCACTTCGGATATCGCGGCGAAGCTGGTCCCGCCCGGCAGGAGGGGCGAGGGGCTGGGCTACTTCTTCCTGAGCATCACCTTCGGTTGCGCCATCGGCCCCCTGCTTGGGATGACGCTCGGCGCGTCGCAGGACTACGACCTCCTCTTCGCGGTGGGCATGGCGATGTACGCCGTCGCGCTCCTCCTCGCGCTCGTCCTCCGCGTGCCTGAGGAGACGCTGACCGAGGAGCAGGCCGCGGAGGCCAGGAGCTTCAGGCTGTCCAACCTCTTCCAGAGGTCCGCCATGCCGCTTGCGCTCACCGTCATGGTGTTCTACTTCGCCTACTCCGGCGTGCTGTCGTTCATATCCGACTACGCGGAGGAGATCGACATGGTGGAGGCGGCCACGTACTTCTATCTGGCCGTCGCAGCCGGGACGCTCGTATCGAGGATATGCGCCGGCAGGCTGTACGACGCCAGGGGCCCGAACACGGTCATGATCCCCGCGTACCTGTGCTTCATGGTGGGGATGGCCGTGTTCGCGACGACGTCGAGCACCGCGCTGTTCCTCGGCTCCGGCTTCATAATCGGGATCAGCGTCTCGATCGTGTTCTCCATCTGCCAGTCCATCGTGGTGGCCAAGAGCCCTCCCAGGAGGTACGGCGTCACGACCTCGACGTTCTCGGCGTTCAACGACCTTGGATCCGGGCTGGGCCCCTCCATCCTGGGGGTTCTGATCACCATGGTCGGGTACAGGGACATGTACCTCACGTGCGTGTTCATCGCGTTCGTCAGCCTCCTGATGTACTGGTTCATACACGGGTGGAGGCACGGGAACCGGCCCGGAAGGGAGATCCAGCAGGAGTCGGACTGATCCTGTTTAGCCTGACTTTGTCAGTTATCGACCGATGCCCGTCGAGCGCGTCCGCT
>JAUNYA010000048.1 GCA_030539565.1 Thermoplasmata archaeon
CGACCATGGAGGTGCTGATGTAGTTCGCCGTGTTGGGATCCTCCAGGAACGTGGGAAGCTTGGTGGGTATCAGGAAGAAGATCATCTGACACATGAACACCGCCAGATAGCACACGGCCACGAGCCTCATGTTGGCCTTCCTGACGGGGGCGGAGGAGTCCTGATGCCTCTCGACCGGCGAGGGCTCCCTCATGGACAGGACGCACAGCAGGATGATGGGCAGCCCGATGAGGTACACGAGGAAGGGCTCGCGCCAGCTGAATCCGGCCAGCCACCCGCCGGTGGACTCGAGAACGAGCGCGCCGATCCCCATCGCCGCGCTCTGGTAGCCGAGCACCTTCACGCGGGAGGCTCCGGTGTAGTACTCGGCCATCAGCGCGGTGACCGCGGCCGAGAGCCCGCCGATTCCAACTCCGAGGATGAACCTCATCACGAGGATGACGTTGAGGTCGTCGAGGAAGAAGCTGGAGACCCCGCCGATGGTGAACACCAGCAGGGAGACGATCAGCGTGCGGACCTTACCGAAGCGGTCCGACAGCCCGCCGATGGCCATACCGGTGACGGCAACCGCGAGGGATGGCAGGGTGATGATCAGCGACACCGCGAACTCCGACGAGTCCGGGAAGTACGCCTGTATCAGCGGAAGGGCCGGAGCCACAGCCGCGCCGCCCATCAGCATGAGCATGGAGGTCAGAAGCATCGCAACCAGGGTGAGCTTGGTAGGCCTGAAAGGCCCCTCAGCCCTTGTTGATTTCATGCGCCGGATAAAGTGAACTGGGATTTAAACCCGACACGAGGCATCCGACAGGGTAGTTCTTCCAGCAAACTCGATAGTGCGGAAATCGGACTTCCGCTGTGGTGCCCTTGCCCCTCAGCCGAGGCGATACCAGCATGACCGCGGCGGCCACGGCGAGGGACATGATCCCCAACATACCGACGAGGTCCGGGACGCTCCCGCCGACCACCGCGAGGATCGGGACGGTGACCAGCGACACGGAGAACTGGCCCAGGTTGAGCGACACCGAGAACCCGCCCATGATCCTCCCGGACGTGGCCTGGGAGGATTGTGCCGCCAGCGTGCTGGTGACCGCCGGCGTGACCGTTCCCATCCCCGCGCCTCCTAGGACCACGGCGGTCGCCGCGGTCCAGACGGACGGGTGGAGCATCAGAAGGACCATCCCGGCCCCCATTGCTGCGAACCCGGCGGCGACCGCCGTGCCCGGGCGCACGTGCCCGGTGACCCTGCGGTAGGCCAGTGACGCGGCCGCGTTCACGGCACCGCTCAGGCCCAGCAGGAGCCCGACCGCCGCGGTGCCCATACCGACACCGGGATCCTCGAGGAACGAGGGGAGCCTCGTGGGCAGGACGGAGAATATCATCTGGCAGAGGAACATGGCCAGGCAGCAGGACACGACGACCTTCGCATCCGCCCTCGTCCGGACGGGGTCATCGCCGCATACAACGCGGCCGGGCTCCCTCAGGGACAGCACGCACAGCGCCAGCACTGGGAGCCCCGCCAGGTAGACCAGGAAGGGCGTCCTCCAGCCGAAGCCCGCCAGCACCCCTCCGCAGGACTCCAGCACGAGCGCGCCGATGCCCATCGCGGCGCTCTGGTACCCCAGCACCCTCACGCGGGACGCGCCGGCGTAGCTTTCCGCGATCAGCGCCGTCACCGCGGCGGACAGGCCCCCTATCCCCACACCGAGGACGAACCTCATGGCGAGGATCGCGCCAAGGTCGTCCAGCAGGAACCCTGAGACCCCCGCGGCCGTGAACACGATCAGCGACGAGGCGAGCACCCTGACCTTGCCGAACCTGTCGGCCAGCCACCCGGTGGCCCATCCCGTGAGCGCCACCGCCAGCGACGGCAGTGTGACTGCCATAGTGGACAGGGTGCCGAACGCGTCCGAGAAGTGCTCCTGTATCAGCGGGAGCGCGGGCGCGACGGCCGCACCGCCCATGAGCGTGAGCATGGATGCGAGAAGCAACGAGAACAGGGCCAGACGGCCCCTGTCGAACATTCCGGCATCCGCGCGTTGACGCATGCCGTTTCCGAGACGGGATGTGGTTTATATCCATTCAGTCCCGGGATCGCACTTCCGCGGTCGTGCCCCTGCCCCTCAGCAGCGATGCGAGGGTGCCCACGACGCACATCCCGAGGCACACGGCGAAGGACATGTGCATCACGTCCACGAACAGCCCGTAGTTCTCCGGGACCAGGTTGTCCGACCCGCCCATGACCAGGGAGATGAACAGCATGGCGATCCCCATGCTCACCATCATGCCGGTCTGCCTCATGACGGCCACGACTCCGGACGCCTCGCTGGTCTCCTCTCTGCGGACGGCGCCCATGATGACCGACGTGTTCGGGGCGGAGAACATCCCCAGCCCGAACCCGACGATGAGCATCGTCGCAAGAACGAGGTGCAGGTCCAGCTCCGTCCCGTAGAGCATGAACAGCGACACGCCGAACCCGGTGATGACCATCCCCGTCGTCGGCAGGACGCGCTTGTCCTGGATGCGGTCCGATAGGTGCCCGAACATCGGCGTCATGAACGCCTGGACGCCGGCCTGGACCAGCATCAGCATGCCCGCCTCGGTGGCGGTCATCGCGCCGATGCTCTGCAGGTACAGCGCCATGAAGTAGGAGATCGAGTAGGACGCGGCGTAGTTGAGGAACGCGGCCAGGCACGAACCGGCGAACACCCTGGACCTGAACAGGCGGACGTTCAGCAGGTAGTTGGGGATGCGGAGCTGCCACCTGACGAACAGCGCCATGAACACCAGGCCCACCGCCAGCGATGCGAACGCCCAGGCCTCGGGCATGTTGACCACGCCGAGCATGGACAGCACTATGCCGATGCCGTACAGGGCCGCTCCGGCGGAGTCCATCCTCTGGCCCTGGCCCGGCGAGATCTCGTGCCTGAAGAAGGACATGCAGACGATGGACGCGACGGCCAGCGGTATGACCAGCAGGAACAGCGCGTGCCATCCGATGAGGTCGTTCAGCGCGCCTCCGAGCGGGGGCCCCGCGGCGAGTCCGATGTAGACGCACATCGTCTGCACGCCGATGGCGCCTCCCCTGGACCTGCCCGGGAAGACGTCGGTTATCAGCGATATGCTTGTGGACGAGATGGCCGCGGCGCCGGCGCCCATCATCACCCTGCAGGCGATGAGCCACCAGAACGACGGCGAGAACACCGCCAGGACACAGGCGACGAGGATGACGACCAGCCCGGTCAGGTATATCCGCTTCTTCCCGAAGATGTCGGCGGCCTTCGAAAGGGGGACCATGAAGACCACTGACGACAGCAGGAACGCGGTGTTCACGTATGCGAGCTGATGCGATCCGACCGCGAACTCCGCGTCGATGCTCACCAGGGACAGATTCATCATCGTGCTCAGCAGAGGGGTGATGAATCCGGACACGCAGGCCGCGAGGAGAACGAGCCTCCTCTCCCCGACCGTGAACAAAGAATCCGTCATGCTCCCCCTCCGACCGCACGCGGCAAGGGGCGGCGGCCACCCTTCCGAGTGGCCGTCGCATTATTTCAAGTTTAGGCGCCGGTGCTCTGGGAGGCGAACCTCCCGTCCTTGGCGCAGTACAGGATGAACACCGCCGCCACAATGACTGCGACGATGCCCATTATGCCGAACAGGTCCGGGATGCTGTCGCTCACGAGGGCGAGCAGCGGGACGCTCAGCAGGGAGATCGCGAACTGCCCGAAGTTAAGGAACGTCGAGTATCCTCCCATGATCTTCCCGGACGTGGAGGATGTGGCCTCCCCGGCCAGCGTGTTCGTCACGGCGGGGCAGATCATTCCTATTCCCGTACCGGCCAGGATCATCGTCAGCAGGGCGGTGTAGATGTTAGGGGAGAGCATCAGCGCCACCATGCCGACGCCCATGATGGCGAACCCGAGCCCGATGATCATGAACGGGCGGATGTGGGACACGATGCGCCTGTAGAACAGCGCCACGATGGCGTTCATGACTCCGTTCGCGCCGAGATACAGCCCGACGGTGGACGCGTCCAGGTGGTTGGCGAGCGAGTCGTCCTCCAGGAACGTGGGCATCTGCGTGGGCAGCAGGAAGGACATCGTCTGGCAGACGAAGATCGCGATGTACAGCACGAGGATGAGCCTCTTGTTGGCCGCGCGGGTCTGGCGGACGGACCCGTCGTCCTCCGCCGTCTCGCGGGGAGCGGGCTCCCTCATGGAGATGATGCACAGCAGCAGGATCGGGATCCCGATCAGGTACACGAGGAACGGCTCGCGCCAGCTGAAGGCGGCGAGCGAACCCCCGGTGTACTCCAGGATGAGCACTCCCATCCCCATGGCGGCGACCTGGTAGCTCAGGACCTTGACGCGGGCGGCGCCCATGTAGTACTCGGCCATCAGCGCGGTGACGGCGGCGGATATACCGCCGATTCCGACACCGACGATGAACCTCATGACGAGGATCAGCATCAGGTCGTCCAGGAAGAAGCTCGCCACTCCGGCGACTGTGAAGACGACCAGCGATACTACGAGGGTCCTGACCTTGCCGTACCTGTCGGCGATGGTTCCGAGAACCATGCCGGTGAGACCGACCGCCAGCGACGGCAGCGTGATTATCAGGGACACAGCGAACGTCTGGTCCGGGAACGCCGCGTTGATTAGCGGAAGGGCCGGGGCTACGGCCGCACCGCCCATCAGCATGAGCATCGACGCGAGCAGCATCGCGACGAGCGTCAGCTTGGTTGGCTTGAACGGCCCTCTGCTCTTAGTGGTGACCATGTTGGCCCCTCACACTAGACTAGCATATATAACCGCGTTTTCCAGTGGAAACGGTGGTCTCGCAACGTTAGAGCCCGGGCCTCCCGCGCGCACGCTCCTATTTATGGGGGCCCGTGCATGGAGGCGCATGGACGCCACCCCGAAGATACCCGAGATCGCGGAGAGGATACGCGCTCTGCGCGACCTCTGCGGATACACGCAGGAGGAGATGGCCGCGGCCACGGGGGTCTCGGCAGAGGAGTACGCGAACCTGGAGACCGGCACCGAGGACTTCGGATTCACATTCCTGTACAAATGCGCCGAGAAGCTCGGGGTGGACATCATCGAGATCATCACCGGCAGCAACCCCCGCCTCAGCGACTTCACCATGGTGAGATCGGGCGAAGGATTGCCCATCAAGAGGCGCGAGGGCTTCACCTACTACCACCTCGCCCCGACCTTCAAGGACAAGATCTCCGAGCCGTTCCTCGTGTACGCGCCATTCATCGCCGAGGAGCAGGACAGGGAGATCGCCCTCTCCCGCCACGTGGGCCAGGAGTTCGACTACATCATCTCCGGCTCGCTCCGCTTCTCCCACGAGGGCAGGACCGTCGACGTGGGCCCCGGGGACTCGCTCTACTACGACTCCGGGAAGGGCCACGGCATGATCGCCACCTCCCGCGAGGGATGCACGTTCCTGGCGATCGTCATGCGCAAGGGGGACGGCGAGTGATCGGGCTCTGGAGGGACTACCTCAGGGAGGAGTACGACCCCAAGGGACGCGTCTCGAAGGCGCACATCGAGGTGCCCGAGGGCTTCAACTTCGCCTACGACGTCGTGGACCGCATCGCCCTGGCGGAGCCCGGCAGGCGCGCCCTCCAGTGGTGCTCCGTGACCGGAGCGGAGCGCACGCTCAGCTTCGGGGACATCAAACGCCTCTCGGACAAGGCCGCCAACTACCTCGCGTCGATGGGCATCCGCAAGGGAGACTACGTTCTGGTCATAGTCAAGCACAGCTGGCAGTTCTGGTACCTCTCCGTGGCGCTCCACAAGGTCGGCGCCGTCATGGTCCCGGCCACCTTCATGCTCAGGAAGCACGACATCGAGTACCGCGTCAACGCCGCCAGGATCAAGGCGTGCATCTGCACCGCGACCTGCGACATCGCCGAGCAGGTGGACATCGCCGAGGACATCCCGTCTCTCGAGATGAAGTTCCTGCTGAACGGCGAGAGGCCCGGATGGATCGACATCGAAGCGGGGGTCGAAGCAGCACCCGAGGAGTGGACCCGCGTCCCCAACAGATCGACCGAGACCATGCTGATGTACTTCACCTCGGGAACCGCCGGGGACCCCAAGATGGTCCTCCACGACTACTCCTACCCGCTCGGCCACATCCTGACGGCCAAGAACTGGTACTGCGTGGATCCCGACGGCCTGCACTTCACCATCGCCGACACCGGCTGGATCAAGTGCGCCTGGGGCAAGCTGTACGCCCCGTGGATGATGGAGGCCGGGATATTCGTCTACGAGTTCGAGAGGTTCGACCCCTCGGACATCATGGACAAGGTCGAGAAGTACAGGATCACGACGCTCTGCAGCCCGCCGACCATGTTCAGGATGTTCCTGAACGCCGGCACCGAGGGGCACGACCTCTCGTCACTCACCCACACCGGCATCGCCGGCGAGGCCCTGAGCCCCAACACCTACGACATGTGGTACGAGAAGACCGGCCTGAAGCTCATGGAGGCCTTCGGGCAGACCGAGACGCCCCCGATCGTCGGCACCTGGGCCGGCTACGAGCCCAAGCCCGGATCCATGGGAGTGCCCTCGCCGCTGTTCGACGTGGACCTCGTGGACCCGGAGGGGAACAGCGTCCCGCCCGGAGTGGACGGCGAGATCATCGTCAGGGTCGCGAACCGCGAGCCCGGGATCACCGTCGGCTACCTGAAGAACGACAAGGGAAACCGCGAGCTCCAGGTGGAGCACGTCCACCACACAGGAGACGTGGCATGGAAGGACGAGGATGGCTACTTCTGGTACGTGGGGAGGAACGACGACATCATCAAGTCCTCCGGGTACAGGATCAGCCCCTTCGAGATCGAGAGCGTCCTGATGCACCACCCCGCTGTGCTCGAATGTGCCATCACCGGCGTCCCGGACCCGGTCAGGGGGCAGCTCGTCAAGGCCACCATCGTGCTCCGCCAGGGGTACGATGGTTCCGAGGAGTTCGCCAGGGAGCTCCAGGACTATGTGAAAAAGGGCACGGCCCCGTACAAGTACCCCAGGGTTGTGGAGTTCGTCACCGAGCTTCCGAAGTCCACCTCGGGGAAGATCATGAGGCGCCGCATAAGGGCGGACGACTCGAAGAAGGATTGAACGGTTTATTCGCCCCGGGGTAGTCCCCGGGGCATCATTCTCACACCAGGTAGTCGGCGAGCACCGCCTTCAGGTTGGAGCCCTCGCCGCTGTACCACTCGTCGAACGATTTTCCGCTTGCCGCGACCGTCCTCCCGAGGAACACGACCATCTCGGCCGCCCTGTCCACGGGAACGGCGCCGATGGCGTCCCCGAAGCGCTCCTTCCCCTGGAGCCCGCATCCGTTCACGGTGACGTTGAACGTCTTCTCGGGCTTCCCGTCCACGTTCTTGGAGGATCCCTGCAGTCCCACGACACCGACCTGGTGGCATCCGCAGCTGGAGACGCACCCGGAGATGCGGAACCTGGGCAGGGCGTCGGCGGGGATGCCCGCGTCCCTCACGGCGGAGACCATGGACTTCAGCAGGCCGTTGGAGTCCCTCAGGCCCTGCTGGCAGATCGTGGCCCCGATGCATGAGACGGACGCCTCGAACACTGTGTCCGCCCCGCCCTCGGTGGCGTCCGAAACGCGGACAGCCTCGTTGCCGTCGAGGTTGATGACGTAGACGGCGCTGTCAGGAGAGATCCTCAGCTCGGCCTCGGGGATGTCCGCGATGGCGTCCCTGATCGATTTCAGCACGGGCACGGGGATGTCCCCGGCCACGGGACGGTACGCGACGTAGTACAGGCCCTCCTGCTTCTGTTTGTATATCCTCGGCCTGCCCTCCGGAACGGCGACAGGAGCCTTGGTCGGATACGCGACCGGCTCGGGGCGGATGTCCAGACCCCCCTTGGAGAGGAGCCCGTCCAGGTGCTTCATGTACTCGGCGCGGTACCCGTCGTCCCCCAGGTCCTCCCTCATGTAGCGGGTCCTGGCCCTTCCGCGGTTCTCGTAGTTGCCGTGCTCCATGAAGTTGTCCACCATGGCGCGGACGTGGTAGAGCACCTTCGAGGGATCCACCGCCTCGGCCATCAGCAGGCCGATCCTCGGGTTGTTCCCGAGGCCTCCGGCGGACCAGACGTCGAACAGTCCGTCGGGCCTCGCGACGAACCCCAGGTCCCTGAAGGTGGCGTGGGTCTCGTTCCTGGGGGACGACGAGAAGGTGACCTTGAGCTTCCTGGGCATCTTCACCTCGGTCATGATGTCCAGAAGGTAGGACTCGGCGGCCTTCGCATAGGGGTACACGTCGAAGTACTCCCCGGGCTCGACGCCTGACACGGACGTAGCGGACACGTTCCTGGGGTTGTCCCCTCCGCCGCCCTGCGTGTTTATGCCGTGGTCCAGCGCCTCCTCCATGATGGCGGCTATCTCGTCGCCCCCGAGGTTGTGGAGCTGGACGGTCTCGCAGGTGGTGGTGTGCACCCATTTCAGGCCGTACCTGTCGCAGGTGTCGATGATGAAGCGGAGCTTGTCCTGATCCATGTGGCCGCCACACATGCGGAGCCTGATCATGGCGAGCTCCCCGCCCTTCTGGGCGTAGCTGCCGAAACCTCCGGATATGCCCTTGAACTCCTTGGCGTTCATCTCCCCGGAGAAGAACTTCCTCTCGGCGTCGACGAACTTCGGTATCCTGTCCTTGTAGAACTGCTCGCTCTTCAAAGGGAATCACTGGCCCCCGAATCGCGGACTGGGTAGATATCCCCATTGTGAAGCGGAACGGTGGTAATTCTAAAGGGGGAGGCGGAGGGGAAACCCTCACGCCTCGGACCTGCCCTCCAGAAACTTCCTGACATAGCCCTGATGGCTGGAGCTGTGCTTCATGCAGTGTAGCACGAACTCGTCGAGGTTGGTCCTCTCGCAGGCCACCAGGCGCTGATGCAGGT
>JAUNYA010000049.1 GCA_030539565.1 Thermoplasmata archaeon
GACATTAGAATCTCCTGCGTGCGCTATCCGCGCATTATAAAAAAGGGTATTGCCGACGCCTTCTTGGCCGGATTCCCGAGGGGTTGCGGCGTGCAGTGGAAACGGACGCAGTTCCGATGGAAATCCTTCATGGGAATTGTGACGTGTTCGATGCCCGATGGATGTAGCAGTGGAGACGTACTGATCTCGTTTGTGGCGAGGTGGGTTCTCCTTTTAAATATCAAATCACAAGGTCGGGTGTTGCCGGTGGGAGCCCTTCGTCGGGGCACATCCCGGCGAAGGGTTCCGAGGAACCGAAGGAGGTGATAACGTGAAGATCCGTTTGATCCGATTCAAAGGACTCCTAACCCTTCTCGAGATCCGTATCCTCGGAACCAAGATCGACATCTTGATTCTGAGTTGAGGATCTCAAACGTTGGCTTCACGGCCCATCCCTCTGCTCCTTGGGGCAGGGGGATGTTATCTCTCCTTGGACTTGGATACTTGTTGCTCATTATTAATCCGTTTGCATCGATAGATGATTCAGCCGGACTGTTTTATCGAATGCCCGGTAGGTGGTGTTTTGAACCTCCATTGAATCACGGCGTCAGAGGGAACGCGATGGACGAGCTGGACATCCTCGAATGGCTGCAGGGGGCATCCCCCGCCCTGGACAACGTGATGATTGGCATCACGATAGTATCCACCTACGCGGCGGTCTGGCTCATAATCGCGTTCCTCATGACGTGCAGCAGGGAACACCGCAAAGCTGGCTACGCGGTCATCGTCTCCGTGGCGGTCGCGTGGATCCTTACCGACTTCGTCATCAAGCCCATGGTCGGCAGGGAGAGGCCGTACGAGGTCACCGGGTTCGAGATCCTGGTGAGCGCCGCGTCCACGAGCTCGTTCCCGTCCGGTCACACCGCGTTCTCGTTCGCGGCGGCCACCGCGATTTTCATCCACAACAGGAGATGGGGCATCCCGGCGCTGGTGTTCGCCGCCCTCGTGGGGATATCGAGGATGTATCTCTACATGCACTGGCCCACCGATGTCCTCGCCGGCGCGCTGATCGGGATAGCCGTGGCCTACCTCTGCGTCTGGTTCATGTCCAGGTACATCCCGGCGTACAGGGACCTCCAGGATTCCCAGGAACCTGCATGACGGTCGGGCGTCAGTGTCTGGACACTATGCGAGGAAACCTCAGAATGCGAGGCTTCAGAGCACGTCCTTCTGGACTCATGCGGGCTTTCCAGCATCCATCATCCCGATAATACTCGATGAACGATGCCCTGCACAGTCTGTCGAGGATCTTCCGGTCGGCGTTGTCTATGGCTCTGCCTCTGTAGTACTTCTTCAGAATGGCAACCATCTCCCGGCCTTCAAGCTCCGTGCTCATAGTCTCATTGAATGGAGGCCGTATCCGTATATCGCATTTACGATTTCAATGATTGTTTAGAAATAGAGAATCGTCTCCCCGATGCGGACATTTGGACGTTAGTTATGTTTCGAGATTTAGCGCTCAGTAAGGCGTCTTCCCGCCGAACACGCGGCGCACGACCTCCGCCACCTCTTCGAGGTTCTCCTCAGAGTTGGCGGCGATCACGGGGCTGGGGCGGTCGAAGGACACGTCCCTGTCGATACCGGCGTAGCACCCGCCGGCCTCCTTCAGGATGGTCAGCCCGGCGGCGTAGTCCCAGGGCGAGAGGCATATCTCGAAGTACAGCTCGCAGGCGCCCTCGGCCATGAGCGAGAGCTCCAAGGCGGCGGTGCCGATGCGGCGGATGTCGTTTATCCTCGGGTACAGCTCCTCGCTGACCCTGAAGCACGGGGCGGCCATCTGCTTCTGGTAGCAGCAGTACGCCGTGCTCATGATGCTCCCGGCCAGGTCCCTGTCGGAGACATGGATGGGCTCGCCGTCCCTGAACGCACCGTGTCCGACCACCGCGCTGTACAGCGTGCCGGAGAACGGGTTGAGGACGTAGCCCGCGTAGGGCTCCGCGTCCCTGAACAGGGCGACGGACACGGCGCACTCGGGGATCCCCCGGGAGAAGTTGGTGGTGCCGTCGATGGGGTCCACGATCCAGACCCACTCGCTCTCGGCGAGGGACGCCTCGTCCCCCTCCTCGCCCATGAACACGGATCCCGGGATGAGCGATGTGAGCTCGGATTTGAGGAACCTCTCGTTCTCGATGTCCGCCGAGGTCACGAGGTTCTCCACCGAGCCCTTGGTCCTCACGGTGAACGAACGGTCCGAGGCGACCCTGCGCCCGGACTCCCTGACGATGCGCTCGATGTCCTCGCTTCTCGGTTCCCCTGCCATTGGAATCGCCCTTGAATCGTGCCATCCGTTAAACGGATTTTGTCACGGGTTGATTCCACCCATTGATTTAGGAATAACTAAATATCGACCGGGCGGATGGGGCCGCAGTTTCTGGCCGGGGTCCCCCATGCTTTCGCTTCGACCGGAGCATCGATGAGATGATGTCATGGAGGACGAGAAGAGGAAGCCTGGCAGGATGTCCAGGCTGGGGGCCTACGCCGGGGGCCGCCGCTGGTTCATGTACGCGTCGCTGGCCCTGTCCGCGGCCAGCGCGGCGCTGTCGGTCGTGCCGTTCTACTACATCTGGCTGATGGTGGACGAGGTCCTGGGGGTCATGCCCGACTACGGGCAGGCCACCGGCCTGGCGCACAACGGCTGGATGGCGCTGGGGTTCACCGTGCTGTCCGTCGCGCTGTACATAGCGGCGCTGATGCTGTCGCACGCGGCGGCCTTCCGCATAGCCAAGAACCTGCGCAAGACCCTGGTCGCCCATGCCGCGGAGCTCCCTCCCGGGGCGTTCGACTCCATGGGCTCAGGCAAGGTCCGCAGGGTCATACAGGAGTCCGTCGGGTCGACGGAGACGTACCTGGCCCACAACCTGCCGGACATGGCCGGCTCCACGGTACTGCCCATAGCCATCGTGGTCATGCTGTTCGTCTTCGACTGGCGCCTCGGTATCGCGTGCATCGCGGTGTTCGCCCTGGCAGTCCTGGTCATGCTCAGCATGGTCGGGAGCAAGGCGATGAAGGAGAGCATGGACGCCTACCAGGACGCGCTCGGAGACGTCAACAAGGAGGCCGTGGAGTACGTCCGCGGAATCTCCGTGGTGAAGACCTTCCAGCAGACCGTCGAGTCCTTCCAGTCCTTCAAGGACTCGATCATCGGGTACGGCGAATTCGTGATCGACTACACCAGGTGGTGCAGGAGCAGGATGTGCCTGTTCGTGGTGGTGTCCAACTCGGCGTTCGCGCTGATCATCGCGGCGGCGTTCGCGGTAACCGGCACCGAGTGGTCGTCGGAGTTCCTGGCCGACTTCCTGTTCTACGTGATCTTCTCGCCGCTCGTCGCCGTCCTGCTGATGAGGATCATGTTCGCCAGCAACGAGGGCTACACCGTGGACGACGCCCTGTCGAGGATCGACTCGATCCTGGCGATGGAGCCGCTCCCAGAGCCCTCCGAGCCGAGGATGCCCGGGGACACGACCGTCCGCTTCGACCGCGTCACGTTCTCCTATCCGGAGACGGACCGCCCCGCGGTGGACTCGTTCACGCTCGAGATGAAGCCCGGCACCATCACGGCGCTGGTCGGCCCCAGCGGCGGCGGGAAGAGCACGGTGGCGGCTCTGGCGTGCAGGTTCTGGGATCCCGATTCCGGAGCCATCAGCATCGGCGGTATCGATCTGAGGGACATAGGCACCGGGAACCTCGGCTCGCTGATGTCCTTCGTCTTCCAGACAAACCACCTGCTGAAGGGAACCCTCAGGAGCAACGTGCTCCTGGGAAAGCCGGACGCGACCGACGGGGAGGTCTCCGAGGCGCTCCGCCTGGCGCAGTGCGACGACATAATCGCCAAGCTGCCGGACGGCCTGGACACGATGGTCGGGCCCGGGGGCGTCTTCCTCTCAGGCGGGGAGGTCCAGAGGATCGCCATCGCCAGGGCCATCCTGAAGGACTCGCCCATCGTGATACTCGACGAGGCCACTGCGTTCGCCGACCCGGAGAACGAGTACCTCGTCCAGAAGGCGTTCGAGAACCTCTCCGAGGGCAAGACCGTGCTGATGATCGCCCACCGCCTAACGACGGTCCGCGACGCGGACTGCATCTGCGTGATGGACGGGGGCAGGATGGTGGAGATCGGGACGCATCCCGACCTGGTCGCCTCCGGCGGGAGGTACGGCAGGATGTGGAGCGACTACCAGAAGTCGCTCTCCTGGAAGGTGTCGGGGGTGTCCTCATGACGCTCGAGGACTACGTCAGGCGCAGGTTCGCCCTGTCGGAGAACGGGTACCGCAACTTCGTCAGGAGCACGATCTCCGTCGTCATCCACAACATCAGCCTGATGCTGCCGGTGATGGTCCTGTTCGTCCTGGTGTGCGACGTCATGGGCAGGAATGCCTACGACTACGACCTGGGGATGTGGCAGTACCTCGCCGTCTGCATCCTCGTTCTCGCGGTGATGTACGTCACGTACCGGTGGCAGTACGACTGCACCTTCTTCAGGACGTACAGGGAGAGCACCGAGGTCCGCATCGCCATGGCGGAGAGGATCAGGCGCCTGCCGCTCTCCTTCTTCGCCAAGAAGGACCCGACGGACCTGAGCTCCCGCGTGATGGGCGACGTGGCCGTCCAGGAGAGCGCCATGACCCACTGGTTCCCGGAGCTGGTGGGCGGGATGGTCTTCACGGCGATCGTCTCCGTGATGGTCCTGGTGTACTCGCCCCTCATGGGAGTCGCCGCCCTGTGGCCCGTGCCGTTCGCCATCGCCATCATCCTGCTGTCGAAGAACGTCCAGAGGAAGTACTCGGACATCAAGAACGAGAGGATGCTCGAGGTGAACGAGGGCGTCCAGGAGTGCCTGGAGGTCATGCGCGACCTCCGCGGCAACAACGCGGTGGGGGCGTACACCGGCGAGCTGTTCGCGAAGATGGACCGCGTCGAGGGGAGCGAGATCCGCTCCGAGCTGAACACCGCGGTGTTCGTCGTCTCGTCCCAGCTCCTGCTGAAGTTCGGCATAGTGACGACGGCGATCGTCGGCGGGTGGCAGCTCACGACGGGCGGGATCGACGTCTTCACGTTCATCGTGTTCCTGATCCTGGTCTCCAGGCTCTACGACCCGCTGAACATGAGCCTCCAGCACCTGGCCGCGATGATCTCCTCGGAGTACAACATGGCCCGCCTGCAGGAGATCGAGGACCAGCCGATCCAGACCGGGACGACGGAGTTCCACCCGGACGGCTACGACGTGGTGTTCGACCACGTCAGGTTCTCGTACGACGGCGGCGCCCGCGTGCTCGAGGACGTCTCGTTCACAGCGAGGCAGGGCGAGGTGACCGCTCTGGTCGGACCCTCCGGAGGCGGAAAGTCCACGACCGCGAAGCTGGCATCCAGGTTCTGGGACGTGGACGGCGGCAGGATAACCGTGGGAGGGGTGGACATCTCCACCGTGGACCCGGAGACCCTGCTGTCCTGCTACTCGATAGTCTTCCAGGACGTGACGCTGTTCAACACCACAGTGAGGGACAACATCCGCATCGGGAGGCGCGGCGCCACCGACGAGGAGGTCCTGGCGGCCGCCCGCGCCGCCAACTGCGACGAGTTCGTGGACGCCCTCCCGGACAGCTACGACACCGTGATCGGGGAGAACGGCGCCATGCTCTCGGGCGGCGAGAGGCAGAGGATATCCATCGCCAGGGCCCTCCTGAAGGACGCGCCGATAGTCCTGCTGGACGAGGCGACCGCCTCCCTCGACACCGAGTGCGAGTCGCAGGTGCAGGCCGCGATATCCGAGCTCGTCAGGGACAAGACGGTCATAATCGTCGCCCACAGGATGCGCACCGTCGAGGGCGCCGACAGGATCGTCGTCCTGGCCGACGGCACCGTCGCCGAGCAGGGCTCCCCCAGGGAGCTCATGGAGGAGGACGGGCGGTTCGCCCGCATGGTCCGCGTCCAGAGGTCCTCGGACGACTGGGCCATCTGAACAGACGGCGGGGGAGACCCCGCCTTAACGCCTTTTCAATCCGGGCCTCGGCCCGGATAACTCAATATAGCGAGCCGGAGCATCCGCGACGGCATGGCATCTACGATTTCCGACGAGCTGGCGCAGCAGCTCACACTCCTGCAGCGCAGGATCGTGGACGAGAAGAAGAAGGCCCTCGTCATCTTCGAGGGGCGCAGCGGCCGCGTCATGGGCCGCGTGATCAACGAGTTCATGAACCTGCTGGAGCCCCGCGGGATCCTCTACTCGCACTTCATCCCCGAGGACGTCGGCAGCCCCAGGGACATGCTCCGCTACATCTCCAGGGAGCCGGCGGACGGTGTGATCGGCATCTACGACCGCTCCTGGTTCTCCCATCTGGTGGCCAAGGCCAACGCCGGAGGGGACATCACCGAGGACACGGACACCGCCATGGCGCTGGAGCGCTACTTCACCAACAACGGCATCGTGATCGTGAAGATATTCCTGAACATGTCCGACGAGGCCATGGAGTCCCTGGGCAAGGAGTTCGGCTCCAAGCGCGGGAAGAACGACACGTTCCTCACCGACGACCACATCGACCCCAAGAAGTGGAGGGAGAAGCTCATCATGCCCCTTATCGCCAGGACCACCACGGTCGAGGCGCCGTGGGACATCGTGGACGTGTCCGAGCTGGACGTGACCATGTCCACCGTCGTGCACACGTTCGTCTCCAGGGTCACCCACGCGCTGGAGTTCGGAATCCCGCAGACCCCCGCGCTGCCCTCGCCCGCCTTCCCCAACCCCAGGCGCGAGGCGGACCTCTCGCAGACCGCCAAGAGCTACAAGGGCGAGCTCGAGGCCCTCTCCAAGCAGATATCGGAGCTGCAGCTGCGCCTTGCGGCTTCAGGCAGGTCCCTGGTCCTCGTGTTCGAGGGATGGGACGCGGCGGGCAAGGGCGGGAGCATCAAGAGGCTGGTCCGCGCCATGAACCCCCGCGGCTACTACGTGCGCCCCGTGGCCGCCCCCGTCAGCGACGAGAGGCTCCACACCTACCTCTGGAGGTTCACGTACAACCTGCCCAAGGCCGGCCACGTGACCATCTACGACCGCTCCTGGTACGGCAGGATGATGGTGGAGCCCATCGAGGGGCTGTGCTCCGACCAGGAGTACGCCCACGCCGCCGAGGAGATCCGCAGCTTCGAGAAGCAGATCCACGACTCCGGCGGCATCGTGATCAAGTTCTGGATGGAGATCAGCTCCGGGGAGCAGCTGGCCCGCTTCCAGGCCAGGCAGGACAACCCCTACAAGCAGTGGAAGATCACCGACGAGGACTGGCGCAACAGGGAGAAGTGGGATGTCTACGAGCGCTACATCGACGCCATGATCGAGTCCACCAACTCCCCGTACGCGCCCTGGGTCGTCGTCGAGTCCGAGGACAAGAAGTTCGGCAGGCTCAAGGTCCTCAGGACCGTGGTCGACACCCTGAAGAGGGAGCTGGCGTGAGGGAGTTCGTCAATCGACGGTAGCGATATTCGACACCGTTATATACGGCCCTTCGATAGTGTCGTCCGAATGGTGGACGAGTTCAAGCAGAAGATCGCCGGGGAGATCACCCTCTCCCCGGATCCTGGCAAGACCATCCGCAAATGGAGGGAGGAGTTCGGGCTATCGCAGCACCAGCTGGCCGAGGCCATGGGCGTCTCCCACTCGGTGATCAGCGACTACGAGTCCGGGAGGCGCAAGTCCCCCGGGGTCAACGTCGTCAGGAAGATGATCGACGCGTTTATCGAACTCGACATACAGAACGGCTCCCCTGTCATTTCCAGGTTCAACCCCGAGTACAAGCTCGACTGCATAATCTCCATGGACGAGTTCCCGGGAGGCATCCCCGTGGACTCCTTCATCGAGGCAATCGGCGGGAAGAACCTGAATCCGGACAGGGTCCTGGCCAAATCGATCTTCGGCTACACAGTGGTCGACTCGATAAAGGCCATCCTCAGCCTGGGGTCGGAGGACTACCTCAAGATCTACGGATCCAACACGGAGAGGGCGCTCGTGTTCACGAACGTCCACTTCGGGCGCTCGCCCATGATCGCGGTGCGCGCCCATCCCCTGACGCCGGCCATGGTGGTGTACATACAGCCCGAGATGACGGACCCGCTGGCGGTCAAGCTGGCGAGGCTCGAGGGCATCCCGCTGGTCACCACGGACCTGTCCGCGGAGGAGTTCGTCGGAAGAATGGAATCTCTTGAGGGGATATGATGGAAGTAGGAATCGTCAGCTACGGGGCGTACGTCCCGAGGTACAGGATAAAGCCCGAGGAGATCGGCAGGATCTGGGGCGTCGACGGGAAAGCGATGGGGAAGGGGCTCTACATCAACCAGAAGTCCGTCCCGTCGCCCGACGAGGACGTCGTGACCATCGCCACGGAGGCGGCCAGGTACATGATGGCCCGCGTGCCGTCGGTGGACCCCAAGGACATCGGAGCGATCTACGTCGGATCGGAGTCGCACCCCTACGCGGTCAAGCCCACCGCGACCATCGTCGCCGAGGCCATCGAGGCCACCCCCGCGATGACCGCCGCGGACATGGAGTTCGCCTGCAAGGCGGGAACCGCCGGCATCCAGGCCTGCATGGGTCTGGTCGGAGCGGGCATGGTGAAGTACGGCGTCGCCATCGGGTCGGACACCTCCCAGGGAGCCCCCGGGGACGCCCTCGAGTACTCCGCATCCGCGGGAGGCGCGGCCTACCTGATCGGTTCCGAGAACGTCATCGCGAAGATCAACAAGACCCTGTCCTTCACAACCGACACCCCCGACTTCTGGAGGAGGGAGGGCCAGCCCTACCCGCTCCACGGCGGCAGGTTCACCGGCGAGCCGGCCTACTTCAGGCACATCACCTCGGCCGCCAAGA
>JAUNYA010000050.1 GCA_030539565.1 Thermoplasmata archaeon
TTTCTCGGTGAAGAACTACGGGCCGTTCCGCGAAACGGCAACTCTCAGCATGCAGTGCACTGCGTACAAGGAGCACCCTGAGAACGTCGTCGACGTGGATTTAGTCGGAGGGGGCATCCTGAAGTCCGCCGTCGTCTTCGGACCCAACGGCTCTGGGAAGTCCGCTCTCATCGGCGCGATGAGGCTACTGGTGTCCGTGACGTCCGGTGTGGAGGAACTGGATCTGAGCAATTCCCCGTACATTCCTCTCGGCGATTGGGCCGTTTCGGATGGAACCCTGATCACCCTTCAGGCCTGTTTCGCGGAGGACGGGGATCTGTACGAGTACAGCATCACATTCAATCGCGATGGTATCGAGAAGGAGTCCCTTCACCACTACCCGAAAGGGCGCCGCAGACGTGTGTTCGAGAGGGGGCCTCCGGGTAGCGGGCCGATCAAGGGCGCCAGCAAGATGCTCGACGCCTGGACGTCGGACTGCATGTCGTACCTCGGCGCTGCAGCAATCTACGAGGACGGGCTGTGCCGCAGGGTTCGGCGGATGATACAGGGCATCAGGGTCCTGGACGGAGGTATACCTGATGTGAAGGAGCTGTCGGAGGAGATCATCGAACACACAAGGGGGCACCCGTGGGTCCTCGATCGCCTGGCCAATTGCATGGAAGCGACGGATTTCGGGATCGTCGATATCATCGCCGGTGATGAGATGGGCTATGTGTTCGGGGATGAGGTCATCCTGATCCACGAGCACCAGGGTGACATCCTCTGCGACAGCCTTCAGAGGGTTCCACTGAGGTACGAGTCCGAGGGAACCCGGCAGATGCTGCATGTCATGCTGCACTGCGTCGAAGCCCTGGAAAGCGGGGGAGCGGTGTTCATCGACGACTTCGGGTCGAACCTCCACCCTGAGGTTGCGAAGTGGATCGTCGATTTGTTCCACGGGGGTGACAACTCGGAGAACGCCCAGCTCGTCGTCTGCACTCATGATCTGATGCTCATGGACACGGATGATCTACTGAGAATGGATCAGATCTATTTCGTCAACAAGGACCACCGCCTCGGCACGTCCGAGATTTACTGCCTCTCTGATTTCAAGAGGATCGGCAAGAAGTCCGACATTCTGGTCATGTATCAGGACGGGAGGTTCGATGCCCTTCCGCGCACGATCAGTCTTCGCAGGTTCTAAGTTCTATCATCCGTAGACACGCCCTGTTCTACTCATATATCCGGTCGCCGAGTCGCATTCATGAACCTGGAAATCTCGGTCATGAACCACGGTCCGTTCCGGAACCCGGCGACCTCGACCACGAATGCCGCATCCCCCACAGGATGCGATGCGGAGGTGCTCTGAACGCAGCTTCCAGAGGTTCACATACGTCTGTGGGTCTCGATTCCATATCATTCTGTATCGTTCATTAAACGGACGATTGTAGGATAAATTTGTGAAAAATTCACAAAAATATGGATTTAAATGAAAATAAAATAGCATTAGGAGAAAGATTAAAATGTGCAACGATAATCCTCTATACATGATGCTCGACTTCTTCGTGGAGAATTTCGGCCCGTTCAAGGACTGTGCGATCCTCAGCATGTTCTCTACGTATCCGGAGGATCATCCGGAGAACGTCGTCGAGAACGCGATGGGGAAGGACGGCCTGCTGACGTCCGCCGTGGTCTTCGGCCCCAACGCCTCCGGCAAGTCAGTGTTCTTTGACGGGATGAAGGCGCTGATCGACATGACCTCGTGCGACCGCGCCGACGGCATCGAGTTCGGATGCTACAACCCGTTCATGCTGTCCGCGGATTCGGAGGAGGCCCCCGTGACGCTGGGTGTGAGGTTCGTAGAGGATGGGATCCTGTACGAGTACTACGTCAGGTTCCTCAGGGATCGCATAATCGGGGAGGCCCTCTATCACAATCCCAACGGCCGCCGCAGGCGTGTTTTCGAGAGGGAGTCCCCCGAGAACCCGGATTCCGAGACGGCGAAGGAGGTGTTCAGAGGCGCCAATGCCGCGGTCGCAGGCATGACCGGACCCTGCACAACGTACCTCTACATGGCCTCGAAGTCCAAGGACGAGGTCTGCAGGAAGGTCTGGCAGATGATCCAGAGGGTCTGTGTCATCGGTCAGGACGGGATGCCCGACATCGACGAGATCAAGGAGAGGGCCGTCAGGCAGATCAGGAAGAACCCGAAGCTCAAGGAGATACTGCTCAAGGCGCTCTATTCCGTCGACCTCGGCATCAGCGACATCATCATAGAGGGGGACGACAGGGATGGCGACTGCAGGCTCCTCCTGAAGCACAACCATCCCAAGGCGGATGGGCGCAGCCTCTACTTCACCCTGGGGAAGGAGTCCACGGGGATCCGTCAGATGCTGCACTTCTCGCTCTGCCTCGCCGAGGCCCTGGAGAACGGAAGCGTGATCATGATCGACGAGTTCGGCTCGTTCATCCATCCGGAGATCTCGAGATGGATCATCAAGCAGTTCGTGACGCACAAGAACCCCAATCACGCGCAGATCATCGTCAACGGGCACGCCCTCGGCATCATGGACACGGAGGATCTGCTCGGGCGCGACCAGATCTACTTCACCAACAAGAACCGTGAAACAGGTTCGTCCGAACTCTACGCTCTCGCGCGCTTCAAGGGGGTCCGCAAGGACCTCAACGTCCTGAACGCATACATCGTCGGGAGGTTCCATGGGATCCCCCAGGTCTACAACGGGAGCATGATCGAGTGAGCTACAAGGCGCCGTGGGAGAAGCGCTCCCGCAAAACGGACCTCGACACCGTCAGGAAGTTCATCCTGTTCGTCGACGGTCTGACGGAATGCGATTACTTCGACCGGTTCATCAGGCCGGATTCCCGTATCAGCCTGAAGGTGTACAACAGCAGCAAGTACCTGCACAACACCCGCAAGATGCGTGCAAAACTCGAGAAGGATATCGTCGGTCCGAAGGATGTCGTGGCCGTGGTGACGGACCTCGACGAGCACACCAGGGAGAAGATAACGGATCTGGAGAATGGGCTCAGGTCATTCAACGCCGTCCTCTTCATGTCCAATCCCTCGTTCGAGGTCTGGCTGGTCCTCCACTACGGGATCCCCAAAGGGGATCTCTCGCAGAAGGGGCTGGAGGGGATGCTGTCTAAGCATCTCGGCAGGCCCTACGTCAAGGCGGACAGCATACCCTCGGACGCGGACGTCGGACTAGCGATCTCCAACGCGGAGAAGCTGCTGCCCGTCCCCAGCACGGAGAACTGCCTGGACAGGATCCCCAGCACGATGGTCCATGTCCTGGTGAAGGAGCTCGTGGGATGACCCCGCACCTCGGAAGCGCCGTCCGCAACCATTAATAGACACCTGCCGATGGGAACCGCATGGAAGTCTCCATGGGTATCGCGATGGTGCTGGGGATAGCGCCCGCGCTCCTGATGATGTGGCTCGGCGTGAGGGACTACACGTTCCCGCGCGTGGAGCAGCCGTTCTTCAGCGATCCCTCGTTCTTCATGCTGTTCGTCGTCGGTATGATCGAGGGTTCGGCGATGTTCCTCGCGATGCTCGTGTTCCTGAACACGTCGGTCAACGGGATCATCATGATGGCGCTTCTGGCCATCGTCCAGATAATGCTGTTCCTGGTGACCATGAACCTGAAGCGGTACCGCGGGAAGTCGGACTCCGTGTTCTACGGCTACGGCCTCGGGCTCGGCACCTCGTGCGGCATGTCCACCGGACTGTGCTTCACCCTGTACTCCTCGGTCATGGGCTCCGATCTCCAGCTGGGAGCGGGCGACATCGCCGTGCTGATCATGATGTCCTTCTCCTTCGCCCTCATCCTGGGGTCCTGCGGGACCACCGTCGGGGAGGGCGTCGCGAGGCACAGGGTAATGGAGTACTCGCTCCAGGCCATGCTCCCGCTCGTGGCGGTTTACATGGTGTTCGCCGTCGCGATAGAGTCCGGACTGAGCAACATGTACTACGTGTACTTCGCGCTCATGCTGGTCGTCGGCCTGATGTACTATTACTACATCATGCGCAAGAAGCTCCCGAACATCGTCCGCGAGGTCCTCCGCATGGAGGGCAAGAAGCGCTCGGACATCCCGAAGTGATCGCGCCTTGTAGAATCCGGGGCGCGTCTCGTGCACGAAGCCGCGCTCCAGCATGGCGGAGAGCATCCTCTCCGCCCTCTTCCCGGCGACGTCCTCGACGTCGCCGAGGGTGAACTCCCCCTTCATGGAGGTCAGGCCCTCGGCCAGCACCTCCATCTTCTCATCGAGGTCCGACGCGTGCTCGTACCTGAAGACCATCGTCGAGTAGGGGTCCGCCTCCTCGATGCGCCTCTTCCTGGCGGCCTCCTCCTTCGGATCCGGGCGGTACTCGTCCGCCCCGGTGGCCCTGGCCAGCGCCTCCCGGACATCGTCCTGGTCGTCCGATTCGTAGAAGAGCGGCAGCCTGGAGACCCTGTCGGTGCACCCGCAGTAGGGGCACGACGATGTGGAATGGGACCTGTCGACGATCCTGGGCCTGCCGCAGACCCTGCAGGTGGACAGCCCGTACCTCATCTGTACTCCGCGAATATCAGCGCGGACACGCAGCAGCCGTAGTGGTCCAGGGGGATCTCCAGCTCCTGCGCCTCGAACTTTATCTCGCCGAACTCCACGTCGCGGATGCGGGCCATCTCCTCCATCTTCCAGGAGAGGATCTCCCTCAGGGAGTCCGCGGAGCCGTGGATGTGGCCCTCGGCCACGTACCCGCCCTTGCCGTCCTTGCGGAAGGCGTAGGCGATCCCGGCGGCGATGGTCTCTCCTTCACAGCCTCTCATCTGCGCCAGCACGCAGTGCGTCACGGCGCCCATGGTCAGGGGCCTGTAGGGTATGCGGACGGCGCCCTCGGGGATGACCGACGAGACGGAGACGAGGTTCTGCTCGCCGATGCCCGCCTGTATCAGCGCTATGTCGAACGCGTTCAGGTCGGACGTCTTGCTGACGGCCGACCCGCTGACGGTGAAGAATTTGGTGGGTACCAGTTCCATCCGATCACCCGTAGATGGCCGAGTTGCCGGGGTCCTCGACGGACGCCTGCTCCGAGGCGGCCCTCCTGCGGATCTCCTCATCCTCGGCCATGAGGATCTTTGGGCTGACCTTCAGCCCCTTGACCATCTTGGACAGCGGTTCGATGAAGCTCACGGCGGATCCCGGATCCGGCATCGCCGGGTTCGCGGGGCACATGATCGCGGTGATGTTCATGCCCTGGGCGGCGCCCTGGTAGAGCATGACGCCGGACACGCCCTTGATCATCCCATTGTCCATGATCCTGAGCCCGGAGGCCTCGGCCATGCGCCTCCCCCCGTGCCCGCCCATGCACACCACCGGTTCATCCTCGTCGGACGTCCTAGGGATGCCCTCCAGGCAGATCACATCGGTGCACCCGAGGCCGCGCATCTCCCCGAGAACAGCCGAGGCGACGTCGTAGCAGTCCTCCGGCTTGGGGGCGTACTCCGACGTGCACACGACGACGTCCCTACCGGTCTTCGTCCTGCTCTTCTTCCCGTACATCCTCACGGGAGGGTATGCGACGTTGTCCGCCACGAGGCAGTACGGAGGCATCCCGGGCCCCCCGATCCCCGCCACGGGGGTCATCTCCAGCTGCGCCACGTAGTAGTTGGCGGCGATGGAGCTCACCAGCCCCACGCTGGGGAATCCGACGATGCCGACGGGGCTCTCCAGGTCGATGCCGGGGTATCTGCGAATGTCAAGGGCCATGTCCACGGCTATCGTCGGGAAGGTATTAAGCAGAATCGTCAATCACGGGGCATGAGCGGCCGCATAGCCACATCCAGCACTCCGGGCGGGATCCCGGTGGTCGTCGAACGCATGCCCGACAGCCGCAGCGCCGGCTTCATGATAGGCGTCGCGACCGGCTCCCGCGACGAGGTGCCGGGGATATTCGGCCTGTCGCACCTGCTGGAGCACACCGTCTTCCGCGAGACGAGCAAGAAGGACTCGTTCCAGATGGCCAAGGAGATGGAGGGCGCCGGCGGGGAGCTGAACGCGTTCACCGGCCGCGAGATGACCGCCTTCTACGGGATAACGATAAGCGAGACCGCGTCCACGGCCATGGAGATGGTCGGGGACATCGTGGCCGACCCGCTGATCAACGAGAAGGACACCGAGCTGGAGAAGAAGATCGTCCTCCAGGAGCTCAGCATGATCGAGTCCGAGCCGGAGTCACGTATTCATGATCTGTTCGAGACCCAGCTCTGGAGGGGGCATCCCCTGTGCCAGGACGAGGGCGGAGACATGAAGACCGTCGAGTCCCTGACGGCGGAGGATCTGCGTGCTTATTACGAGGAGAAGTACAGGGTCCCCAACCTCGCGGTGTACGCCGCCGGCGACGTGGACCTGGAGACGACGGTGGAGTGGGCCGCCGGGGCGCTGGATTCCAGGACCGGCGGGAAGCGCAACGAGAGGTCGCCCCCGCCCATGCCGGAGGCCTCCTACAAGTATGTCGAGTCCAAGACGGACCACCTGCAGGTTGCCATGGGATTCCCGTCGTACGGCGCGTCCCACCCGGACCGCTCGGCGCTGACGATGCTCTCGGCCGTCCTCGGATCCGGAACCAGCTCGAGGCTGTTCCAGTCCGTGAGGGAGAGGAAGGCGCTGGTGTACTCGGTGTACACGACGGTGAGCCAGGAGTCCGACGCCAGTTCGATGGTCGCCTACATGTCCTGCACCGAGAAGAACGCCGAGGAAGCTATGGAAACAACCTCAGCGGAGATCGGGAAGCTCCTGTCCGAGGGACTGGAGGATGGAGAACTCGAGCGCGCAAAGCGCCTCGTGAAGGGGGCCAACGTCCGCGCCATGGAATCGACGGAGCACCGCCTCTACAGGCTCTGCGTGAACAACCTGCTCAACGGCTCCACCGAGTGCCTGGAGGAGCACCTGGACAAGATCGACGCCGTCACGGAGGATGACCTCATGCGCGTGGCGGAGGACATCCTGAAGGCGGACAGGCTCAACGTGACCGTCCTGGGGAAGGCTGGACGTTCTGTCAAGAAGAAGGATATCTCGGACCTCGGCTTCTGACCTCGTCCATTAGGTGGAGGACCGCGCGCCTCGCGCTGTCCACCGCCGCCTCGACCTCGGGGGTCATCGTCTCGGTGACCGTCTTGATGTCCTGGACCTCGATCGCGACGAATCTGATGGTGTCCGGCATCAGCTCCGGGTCCATCTGGCGGCCTATCTTGATGGCGGTCGGAAGGTTCACGTCGTGGGTCGACGCGTGCGTTATGACCTCGTCGAAGTCCTTCTCGGTGAACAGCATCACGGTCCCGGGCCCGTACTCGCCCGTCTGGATGGCGTCGACGATGATGGCGTGGGTGTACCCGTGGATCACCGGGAGGATGTCCAGTCCCCCGACGGCCTCCTCGAAGCAGTCGACGTTCTCGAGGTTCATGTCGCGTATCGCCTGGGAGACCCTGAGGCCCACCGCGTCGTCGCACATGATCGGGCTTCCGAGCCCCACAACAGCCGTCCTGCCGTTCCCTGCCATGTGCGGTTGAACGGCGGGTGCCTATATCATCCTTCCATCGCCTGAGGCCGAACTTCAGTATCAACTCGTCCAGGGTGCAGGTCCCCGGATGCCTCCTGTTATCCTCCAGGGCCTGGCGGAGGGCCTCCTCGTCGAGCCCCTTCAGGACGTACTCCAGTGTGGCGATGCGCAGCAGGTCTGAGGGGGAGATCCCCTTCTTCGAGCAGAAATCCTCGATGATGGCCTCCTCTTCGGGCGAGAACAGCACCTCGTGCATGCTTCAGGGTATTCGATGTCTGTATAGATACTATCCGACGGAACCTTATTACCCTAAACGATAATACCCGGAGCGTGCAGATCCGCGTCCAGAGCTCCCAGACGATCAACGGAAAGCCCGTCACCAAGCGCCAGCTGGATGCATTGCTGGCCGTCCAGGACACCGGCAGCCAGACGGCCGCTGCCAGGAAGCTCGGCATATCCGTCCCGGTGCTGCACAAGTACGTCTCGTCAATCGAGGAGGCCGTGGGTTCTCCCGTCCTCAAGACCACCCCCGCCGGCTCCCGCCTCACCGAGGAGGGTTTGGAGGTCGCCGCCGTCGCACGTTCGATGGACAACCGCTGCAAGCGCGAGCGCGGGTTCACCGTCTGCTGCAGCCCGGTCACCGAGGACCTGCTGATGTCCGTCGTCTCGTCCCTCAAGATCCCGGACGCCAATATCGTGGTCTCCAGCGACGAGTACAACATCGGGATGCTCCGCGAGGACCGCGCCGACCTCGCGATAATAGACGATCCGCTCTACCTGTTCGACGCCGACGAGTTCGAGATGGACGAGATCGGGTACATGGGGATGGTCCTGGTGGACAACGGTCCATCGTTCATCCGCTACAAGTACGGGGCGCAGAGGGTCGCGTTCATGTTCCTCGACTCCGAGGACCGCGAGTACACCATCGACTCGGAGACCTTCTCCTTACCGGAACTTCTCGGCTCCAACAAGAGCTTCTTCGTGGACGAGTACCTGCTCACGAGACGCAACCTCCGCCTCAAGAGCGCCGTGGATCCGAAGATGCTCCGCCACTCCATCACCGCCCTCTACAGGGAGGGGAGCAGGCCCGTTCAGAGGCTTATCAACGCCCTCAAGGCGAGACAGCTTTGATTAAGGATTACCAAATTGGGTAATACCCATGGCCAGCAACCTGCATCGATTAAATACCCCTACCGTGTGGCACGGTTCGGATACTATGGTTTCACCGAACCCCGACTTCTTCAACGAGT
>JAUNYA010000051.1 GCA_030539565.1 Thermoplasmata archaeon
GTGTACATGCTGGACGGGAAGAAGCCCATCAGGATCACCAGGATCCACGTGGAGGAGGACCCGGGCAAGACCAAGAGGGTCGGGGATCTTTCGTCGCTCGTCGACTACAACCGCTCGGGCATCCCCCTGGCGGAGATCGTCACCGAGCCGGACCTTTCGAGCCCCGCGGAGGCCAGGGAGTTCCTCAAGCAGCTGATCGAGGACATCCGCCACGTGATCGACCTTCCCGGCGACGGGGAGCGCAGCATCCGCTGCGACTGCAACATCTCCGTCGGGACGGAGAGGTGCGAGGTCAAGAACGTCACCGGCCTGAAGAACGTGGAGAGGGCGCTCACCTTCGAGCTGCTCCGTCAGACCAAGGTGCTCCGCGCCGGCGGCAAGGTGGAGAGGGAGACCAGGCGCTTCGACGAGGAGCGCGGAGTCACGATCTCGGTGAGGAAGAAGGAGTTCGAGGCCGACTACGGCTACATCGACGAGCCGGACCTCGGGGTGTACCACATAAAGGAGCTCGCAGAGTCCATAAAGATCAAGGAGAGCCCCCAGAAGATGGCCCTCAGGATCGCCGGCCAGTACGGCATCGACCAGAAGATGGCGAAGCAGCTGGTGTCCACGTCCGCGGGACTGGCGGAGGCCTTCGAGAAGGTCGCCTCAGAGCTCGGCACGCAGGTCGCCGTCAAGTGGGTCGTCGGACCCGTCAGCGCCAACTGGAAGGCCATGGAGGCGGGCGGAAGGGACGTTGCCCCCGCGATAGACGTGATCCGCAGGTTCGCCAGGGGCGAGATTACGGACACCGAGTGCGCCATGGAGATCAAGTGCGCCATGACGGGACAGAGTGCCGAGGCGGCCAAGGGCGCGTCCGAGGACCTGGACAGGATCGTGTCCAAGTATCTCGATGAGAACCCCGGCGTCGTCGACGACTACCGCAAGAACGAGAAGGCCGCCAACCGCGTCATCGGCTTCGTGATGAAGCAGTCCGGCGGGGCGCACTCGTCCGCCGAGGTGCTCGAGGCGGTCAAGCGCAACATCGAATCCAGGCTCTGAGAGCCTCCCGGCCCCCTCGCGGGGCCGGCAACCACCTTTTAACGCCGTTCACTGTTACGGGTTCATGGACTCCGCTCTCATCGTGGCCCACGGCACCAGGTCCGGGGACAACTCGTTCGTCGAATCCCACGCCGCCGCACTTTCTTCGATATCCGGTCTGCCGGTCCGCTGCGCGTACCGCAGGTACTCGATGGAGAAGGTCAGGCCCGCCATGGAGTCCCTGGCGGACGAGGGGTACCGCGACATCGCCATCCTCCCGTTCTTCATGTACGACAACGTCTACGTCCGTTCAACGCCGAAGACCTTCGGGATACTGGACGGGAGCCCTTCCGGGATCTACGTCCGGAACGGAGCGGAGGTCCGCTACCGCATGTCCGAGCCCTTCGGCGTCTGCCACGAGGCCTGGGAGATGGTCGCGGGGATGCTGGAGGACGCCGACGACAGGATCCTCCTGATCCAGAAGGAGCCCCTCGGGGAGGGCGAGAACCCGGCCGTCGCGGGATGCAGGAGACTGCTTGAATCCAGAGGATACGAGGTCTCGGTCTGCACCGACAAGGACCCGCAGGAGGACGTGGACGCCATAGTCGGGGACGGAACCGGATGGACCGCGGTGCCGATGATGATCGGCTCGTCCACCAGGCTGGAGCTGAAGTGCACCGTGCTCCAACCTATCGGAAGGGCCCCCGGAGTGGCCGGCGCCATGTCGGAAATCCTCTCGAGGCTCCGATAATTAGTTTATCCTAAATCGTATGCCCGGGCCATGGATTCGATCCTCATCATCGCCCACGGCTCCGCCGAGGACCTCAACGGGAACGCCGCGGAGAAGTACGCAGAGCACATGACCGCCGCCCTCGGGCGGAAGGTCCACTACGCATACAAGGGCGATGTCGAGCCCACGATAGCCACCGTGATGAAAGAGATCGCCACCGAGCACCCGGACCGCCTGGTGGTCATCCCCCTGTTCTTCGCCCCGGGCATGTTCTCCAACAGGATCATCCCCTCGAAGATCGGCCTGCCCTCCGGTCACATGTCCGGCAGGATACAGCTCGGCGACGGGACGGTCGAGGCCCACGTAACGGAAGCTTTCGGAATCCACCCTGGCATGAGGAAGGTCATGGAGAACGTCCTGAACCGCTCCGCTCCATCATCTGGGAAGACGTCAGTCCTCCTGATCGGCCACGGCTCCGGCGAGAGGGGCAACAGCAACACCGTGGAGGTCAACGCCGAGCATGTCAAAGCGCTGGGATACGAGGTCCACTGCTGCTACAACGAGTTCAACCATCCCGACGTCGCCGAGGGTATAACCGAGGCCACCGAGAACGGATGCGACACCCTGCTCGTGATCCCGATGTTCGTCTCCTCCAGCCACCACTCCGTGGTGGAGATCCCGGGGAAGCTGGGCCTGGCCGTCGGCCAGCGCGAGGGGGTACTCAACGTCAACGGCAGGAACGTCCGCGTGATCTACGAGACGGAGATCGGCCTGGCCCCCGGGATCGAGGACGTCCTGATGGACTCCTACCGGGGGCTGGCCGGTCAGTAAAGCTTCCTGCGGATTATCCACCAGTCCATCGCGTAGAAGAACGCGAAGTACACCAGCATCACCAGCAGGGACACCCACGGGGTGTCCCAGCCCAACGCCGCTGCTCTTATCACTTCGGACGAGTGGGTCAGCGGGAGCAGCCACACGATGTCCCCGACGATCGAGGGCAGGGCGCTCACCGAGAAGATGGTCCCGCACAGGAATGTCATCGGCAGGATGACGAGGCTGTTGAACACGTTCAGCGTGGCGCTGGACCTCGCGAGGAGTCCCGCGGAAACCCCGAGCATCGAGAACATCAGGCACGAGAATATCACGCACAGCACGAGCTGGGGGCTCATCATCAGGTCCGGCGTGAGGAACAGCCCGAGGACGAGGAGGATCATGCTCCCCATCAGGCCCTTCAGCATGCCGATGACCGACTTGCCGAGAACGATGGACGAGGTGTGCATCGGGCAGAGCACCATCTCGTCGAAGCTCGAGTGGAACAGCCTCTGTATCATTATCTTCTGGGCGGTGGACGTGAAACCGGCGGTCATCGACGACATCGCGACGATTCCCGGGATCGCGTAGGCCACGTAGCTCACGCCCGCCTCCGTGTCGCCCGAGCGCATGCCGTAGGCGAACGCTATCAGGTAGAGCAGGGGCCCGACCATCGACGATATGATAGTCTCGAGGAGATGCCTCCTCAGGAAACACAGGTCGCCGTACGCGACCCTGCCGGCCTCGCCTATGATGTTGTACATCAGGACATCCCTCCCGTCAGGCGGAGGTAGACGTCCTCCAGCGTTGCCTTCCGTATGACCGTGTTGAAGCCCCCGGCGTACTCGCCGGCTGCCGCCATCGCCGTCTTCCTGTCGGGGAAGAACGTCACGGTCTGGTCGTCGTAGTCGTCGGTGCGGATCATCACGACCCTGCCGAACATGTCGATGAGCTCCTGCGGGGTGCCCCCGGCTATGATCCTGCCGTGGTCGATCATCCCGATCCTGTCGCAGAGCGCCTCGGCCTCGTAGATGTAATGCGTCGTGAGGAATATGGTGGTCCCCTGGCGGTTCAGGGCGCGGATCATCTTCCAGAGGAGGTTCCTGGACTGGGTGTCCAGACCCGTGGTGGGCTCGTCCAGGAAGAGCACGTCCGGGTGGTGGATCATCGAGCAGACTATCGAGACCCTCTTCTTCCACCCGCCCGAGAGGTTCTCGACCAGGTCGTCCATGCGGTCGGTGAGCTCCATGGTGGCGCAGAGGCCCTTCATCTCCTCACGGGCGTCCTTGAGGGACATGCCCTGCATCAGCGCGTGGTGCATGATGTTCTCGCGGACGGAGATGTCCTTGTCCAGGCTGTTCTGCTGCTGGATGATGCCCAGGTTCCTGCGGGCCAGAAGGTACTGGGTGTCGGTGTCGTAGCCGTCTATCCAGACCTTCCCGGATGACGGCCGCTCCATGGTGGTGAGCATGCGCACTGTCGTGGTCTTGCCCGCTCCGTTGGGTCCGAGGAACCCGAAGATCTCCCCTTTGCGTATGCAGAGATCCACGTTGTCTACGGCCCTGAAGCTGCCGAAATCCTTGCACAGGCCCTCGCATTGGATGACCACCTTCGGCTCTAAACTCTTAATATCCTGCATCTCCGGCGACACGTCTGGCACGAGATTGGGTTAACAAGTACCTTTTTTATATATTTAGGGTATACTAAAGAATGTTAGGATGGTCTAATCGCTATCATTGGCATAATCATCCAAACTAGGTGTGAATAACATGGACAAAGGAATGACGACCAAGATCATCGCGGTGGTCGTGGTCATTATCATCGTCGCCGCCGCGGCCGTGGTCCTCCTCAACAACAAGGGAGACGACTCCACCCCCGGAACCGTCGAGGTCGGGGCGATCTACGGCAACGTGAACGGAGACTACTACATCGACCAGACAGACATCGATCTGGTTCAGGACGTCATCGACGGAAAGAAGACCCTCGCCGACTGGCCCCTCGCCGACGCCAACGTCGACGGCACCGTGGACAGCACGGACCTCGAGATCGTCCGCACCGCTGCCGCAGGCAACTCCACGACCCTGTACGTCGTGAACTACCTCGGCGAGAACGTCGCGGTCAACTACCCCGTCTCCAACTACGCCACCACCGGCGGAACCAACTTCAGGTCCGTCGTCGCGGTCCTCGGACTGGCCAACGGAATGCTCGCCAACGGGACCAACTCCTACATCAGCGCCACCCTCGATAAGGCCCTCTACGAGGGCAGGGAGGACGGCACCATCACCAAGCTCTCCGGAACCAGCCTTACCACCGCCGACGTGGACACCCTCATCTCCCTGAAGACGTCCATCGTCATCTCCGAAGAGAACGGCATGTCGTCCACCAGCGAGATCGTCCAGCTCCTGACCGGAGCCGGCATCCAGTACCTCGAACTCAACTTCAAGGACACCACCACCTGCGCGAAGTCCATCAAGTCCCTGGGAATCCTCTTCGGGAAGGAGGACACCGCCAAGGAGTACAACGAGTGGACCGAGTCCATCATGAACACGATCACCTCCAACGAGGGCGACAAGTTCGGCACCGCCACCGTCCTCACCGTGACCATGAGCAACTCCGTCAGCGGAACCGAATCCGACTACTACGCAGCCAGCAACGAGGTCGGAGGCAACAACATCGCCGACTGGACCGACAAGACCAGGAAGGTCAACACCGGAGACACGTGGATCCTCGAGTACAAGGCGGACTACATCTTCCACTTCAAGTCGGAGGCGTTCCCCAAGGAGATCTCCGAGTCCACCATCAGCAACTACAGCAGCTACTTCAAGGAGACTGACACCTACAAGAACGGCGGATACTACCTGATCAACGGCGTACTGCCCCTCCCCGTTAGGAAAGAGGTCATTGCCGAGATCATGTACTCCGACTGCTTCGACGAGGGCTGGGCGGAGTCCCTGTTCCAGTACTACTTCACCCACTTCCTGGGCCAGGACTTCGACGTCTCCAGCGTCACCTACGTCTGGAACGTGACGGACTGAGAACCACCGGCGGGGCTCCTGCCCCGCCCCAAACCCCACATCCTCAGCGATACAATGACCACGCTCTCCATCAACGACATGGACTTCGGGTACTCCAAGGACATGCCGATCCTCAAGGGCATAGACCTGGAGCTCTGCAACCCGCAGCTGGTGTCCATCATAGGACCCAACGGTGCGGGCAAGACGACGCTCATCCACTGCCTCAACAAGCTCCTGTCCCCCAGCAGGGGGACCGTGCTCATCGACGGCTCCGATGTGGCGGAGTTCAAGCCAAAGGAGCTGGCGAAGAAGATGGGATACGTCCCGTACACGTCGGGGGACAGCTTCCCCCTGAGCGTGGTTGACACCGTCCTAATGGGAAGGAACCCCCACAGGAAATGGAACACCCTCCACGACGACATGATCGTGGTGGAGGAGGCCCTCGAGATGATGGATATCAAGGATCTGGCCATGCGCCCGTTCAATGAGCTCTCGGCCGGCCAGCACCAGAGGGTGATGCTCGCCCGCGGACTCGCGCAGGAGCCCGAGGTGCTCCTGCTGGACGAGCCGACGGCCAACCTGGACATCAGGCACCAGATGGACGTCATCAGGCTTCTGAAGCAACAGTCCACCCTGAAAGGCATCCTGGTCATCATGATCAGCCACGACATCAACATCGCGGCGAAGTACTCTGACAACATCATCATGATGCGCGACGGCGAGATCTACGCCGTCGGCACCCCGATGGACGTCATCACCGTCGAGAACATGAAGAGCGTCTACAACGTGGACGCGGACCTCATGGTCATAGGCGGCAGGCCCCACATCGTCATCGAGGACTACGATTTCACCGAGGAGGATGCTCGCACCCTCGAGGGATCCTATGTTATCTCGGGCCACTCGTGAGACGCCCGATGTGTCCTCCCTCGAGGGGAGGTACGCCAGGGACTCCAAGCGCAAGCTGCTCTTCATCGCCGTGTGCATCGTCCTGATAATAGCTGTCGCCGGGTACGCCCTGACCATCAACGGGCGCGACCTCAGCATGCTCGAGTGCTACAGGTACGTCCTGGACCACATCCTCGGAAAGACCTACGAGTACCAGTCCCTTGACTGGTTCAACGACTACCTCCTCTGGAACGCGTACCTCCCCCGCATCGTGCTGGGTGTGTTCCTCGGGGCTGGTCTCGCCGTGTGCGGAGTGGCCATGCAGGCCACCATGAACAACCCCCTGGCGGACTCGTACACCACAGGTATATCCGACGGAGCCTGCTTCGGAGCGGTGGCGGCCATCGTCACCGGGTTCACCTTCTCCAGCGTGATGGGCTCCATGGGGATCGTGATAAACGCGTTCATAGGCGGACTGATCCCTGCGATAATCCTCATCCTGCTGTCCAACCTCGTGCGCATGAGCCCGGCGACGATGATCCTCGTCGGAATCGCGCTGTCGTACATCTTCAGCGGCCTCGAGAGCTCCATAATGGTCCTGGCGGACGCGGACTCGCTCAAGGAGGCCTACCTCTGGCAGATTGGAACGCTGGGGGACATCGCGTCCTGGAACCAATGCTACATCCCGATCGCCGTCACCATCGTCTCGACGATAATCCTCTGGCTGTGCAGCAACAAGCTGAACCTGCTATCCCTCGGGGAGGACAGCGCCCGCAGCCTCGGACTGGACGTCCAGACGTTCAAGACCATAATCATGATAATCGTCTCGATCACGGTCGCGGCCCTGGTCAGCTACGTGGGGATCGTCGGGTTCATCGGCCTGGTGGCCCCGCATCTGGTGAGGATGATCCTCGGGGGCAACAACCGCTACGTCATTCCGGCCTCTGCCCTCGTCGGGAGCCTCCTGATCCTCGTGGCCGACCTGATATCCCGCACGGTCATCGCACCGGAGGAGCTGCGCGTCGGCATCGTCATATCGATGATCGGGGCGCCGATATTCCTCTACATCATCCTCAGCAGGAAGAGGAGCTACGGAGAGGTGTTCCGATGTTCCGGTACAATCTCTCGGATGACAGCGGGATGTCCGACCTCGAGAGAACTTATCACAGGGGGAACAGGCGCAAGCTGCTGTACACCTGCGTCATCCTGGCGGCCGCGATAGCCCTCGCGTTCGCCTCCATCTTCCTCTCGCAACTCAAGAGCGTCACGTTCGAGCTCACATGGGACGTCCTCGTGGCGCACTTCTACGGGACGACCACGGGCAACAGGATCGCCGAGCTCGTCGTGTGGGAGTACAACGTCCCCCGCGCCATCATGGGCATCTTCGTGGGTGCCGGGCTGGCCATCGGCGGGGCCGTGATGCAGTCCCTGATGCGCAACCCCCTGGCAGACCCGTACACCACAGGGGTCGCATCCGGGGCGTCGTTCGGTGCAGCGCTGATGATCATGCTGGGGATCTCGATCATCCCCGTCGGCAGCAACTACAACCTGTCAGTGACGCTGAACGCAATCATCCTGTCGCTGGTGCCGACCATCGCCATCGTCCTCATCTCGAAGAGGAAGAGCATCACGCCGACCACCATGATCCTGGCGGGAGTGGCGATCATGTACGTGTTCAGGGCGTCCACGTCGCTCATGACGATGCTCGCCGACCCGGAGGCCGTGGAGCAGCTCTACATCTGGAACGTGGGGTCTCTGGGGCCCGCCTCTTGGGACAACGTGTGGGTCGTCGTCGGGATGACGACGGTCTGCGCCGTGCTCCTCCAGCTCATGTCCCGCAGCATCAGCATCATGACGTCCGGGGACAGGAGCGCCACCAGCATGGGGATACGCGTCAAGGCGGTCCGCGCGGTCGCCCTGTTCATCGTCGCGGCCATGACTGCGACCATGGTCGGGTTCACCGGGACCATCGGGTTCATGGGACTCGTTGCCCCGCACGTCGCGAGGATGCTGGTCGGCTCGAACGCCAGATACCTCATTCCGTGCTCCGCAGCGGTCGGTGCACTGCTCCTCATCGGAGCGGACTGCATCGCGAAGGTCCTCATCGGAATCCCGGTGGGTGTCGTGACCGCCGTCGTGGGCGGCCCGATCTTCATAGTGCTCCTGATAAAGGGAGCCAAGAAGGTCTGGTACTGAACAATTTAGATGCCCGGGATCGCCTCCCGGGCACCCTTCTTCAGATAAGTTTGGAGACGGCCTCGTCCACGCTCTCCATGGGCGCGGTGGGCTCGAACCTGGCGACGACGTTTCCGCTGCGGTCCACG
>JAUNYA010000052.1:0-2643 GCA_030539565.1 Thermoplasmata archaeon
AGAATACAGAAAGACGGCAAGCACGCCATCATCAAGCTCGCGGACGGATACTCCGCCGAGGATGTCGGTGCCCGTGTCGGAGTCTTCTGAAGGTGAGTGAACATGGGAAAGAGATTGATTCCCCAGAGGCGCGGCCGCGGCACATCCCTGTACCGCTCGCCCAGCCACAGGCACGTCGACGACGTGAGGCTCCCCGCCATGTCCGAGGGCTCCGCCGTCATCAAGGACCTGATCCAGGCCCCCGGCAGGACCTGCCCCCTGGCGGTCCTGGACCTCAACGGCAGGACTGACTACCAGCTCGCCGTCGAGGGCACCAAGGTCGGACAGACCATCACGATCGGCGGCAAGACCGTAGCCGCCGGCAACATCACCCAGCTGATCAACATCCCCGAGGGAACCCTCGTCCACAACGTCGAGGCCAGGCCCGGGGACGGAGGCAAGTTCGTGAAGACCGCCGGTTCCTCCGGAACCGTCGTCTCCAGGGGCGACAAGGTCGTCGTCCTCATGCCCTCCGGAACGCTGAAGGAGTTCAGCCCCGACTGCCGCGCCGTCATCGGCGTCGTCGCGGGAGGCGGAAGGGGAGACAAGCCCCTCGCCAAGGCCGGCAAGAACGTCCACACCCTCAGGTCCAGGTCCACAGCGGCTTTCAAGACCAAGGGAGTGGCCATGAACCCCGTCGACCACCCCCACGGCGGTGGAAGCCACGCGCACGTCGGAGGACCTAACTGTCAGAAGAGGACCGCATCGCCCGGTCAGAAGGTGGGTTTCCTGCCTCCTAAGAAAAAGGTAAAGAAGTGATATCATGGCAAAGAAGATCATCGCAGGATCGGCGAAGGCCTCGAGGAGGAAGTCCAGGAAGAAGGCATCGGCGATACAGGCGAGGAGGAAGAAGGAGTTCCTGTACCGCGGGTACAACATGGAGCAGCTCCTCGCCATGCCGTTCGACGAGTTCCTCACACTGCTCCCCGCCAGGGCCAGGAGGACCTACGTCAGGGGTCTGAACTACGAGCAGCAGCTCCTGTTCGACAAGCTGATGACGGCAGAGGGACCGGTCAGGACCCACCGCAGGGACCTGCCCATCATCCCCCAGTTCGTCGGAAAGACCGTGAGCATCTACAACGGCAAGGAGTTCAAGGACGTCGAGATCAAGCCCGAGATGATCGGATGCTTCCTCGGTGAGTTCATCCTCACAAGGAAGCCCCCGGTGCACTCCGGTCCCGGTGTCGGTGCTACCAGGTCGTCCAAGTTCATGCCGCTGAAGTGAGGTGTTCGATATGGTTTCAGGATACACAGCAACAGCGGACCCCGACACCACCGCGAAGGCCCTCGGCAAGGAGATGCCCGTCTCCCCCAAGTTCGCCCGCGAGGTCGCCGGAATGATCCGCGGCATGAAGGTCGACGCCGCCAGGGAGGCCCTGGAGGACGTCATCGACAAGAAGAGGGCAGTGCCCCTCAAGAGGTACAACAAGCGCGTGTCGCACAAGCCCGGCGTGGGTCCCGGAAGGTACCCCGTCAAGGCGGCCAAGGCCATCCTCGGAGTCCTCGACTCCGCCGCGTCCAACGCGGAGTACAAGGGCCTTGACGTCGGCAGCATGGCTATCTCGACGATCTCCGTCTCCAGGGGCCGCACCATCCCCGGGCACATGCCCAGGGCCCACGGTCGCGCCACCCAGTGGAACCAGGAGACCGTCAACCTCGAGATCATCATCGAGGAGGTCGAGTGAAATGGCAGCAGAGAGGAAATTCGTAGCCGAGAACATCCGCAGGGTCCTCCTCAAGGAGTACCTGATGAAGGAGGTCAGCCGCGCGGGGTTCGGAGGGCTCGATGTCCAGAGGACCCCTATGGGGACCCGCGTCATCCTCACCACCGAGAGGCCCGGGCTCGTCATCGGACGCCGCGGCCAGACCATCAAGAACCTGACGGCCGTCATCGAGGACCGCTTCGGGTTCGAGAACCCCCAGATCGAGGTCCAGGAGGTCGAGAACGCCTCCCTGAACGCTCAGATCATGGCCGAGAAGCTGGCCTTCTCCCTCGAGAGGGGATGGCACTTCCGCCGCGCCGGGCACTCCACGGTCCGCAGGATCATGGACGCCGGCGCCCGCGGCTGCCACATCATCGTGGCAGGCAAGCTGACCGGACAGAGGCACAGGACAGAGAAGTTCAAGGAGGGCTCCATCAAGTTCTGCGGCGAGCCCAAGGCCCAGTTCATGGACCGCGGGTACGCAGTCGCGAAGCTGAAGATGGGAGTCATCGGCGTGACCGTCGAGATCATGGCCAGGGACTCCAAGCTCCCCGCGGACATCAACGTGCTGAACAAGACTGAGGCGGCGGCGGTCCTCCCGGACCTGTTCGCCACGCCCGCAGCCCCCGCAGAGGAGGCCGAGGCGGTCGCAGAGGAGGCTCAGTGATGGCCGCACTCAAGACCGCCGACATCAGGAACATGAGCGTCGAGGAGCGCAACCAGAAGCTGAAGGAGCTCCGCGACGAGCTGATGCACGAGAGGGGAGTCTCCGCCATGGGCGGAGCGCCCTCCAGCCCCGGGGCCATCCGCGCCCTGAGGCTGAACATCGCACGGATCCTCACCGTCCAGAAGGAGGAGGAAAAGATCTGATGGCTGAAATCTGCCCAGTATGTGGATTGCC
>JAUNYA010000052.1:2743-5210 GCA_030539565.1 Thermoplasmata archaeon
CAGAAGGAGGAGGAAAAGATCTGATGGCTGAAATCTGCCCAGTATGTGGATTGCCTAAGGAGCTGTGCATGTGCGAGGAGATCGCACGCGAGCAGCAGACAGTCAGGATCTCAATCGACAGCCGCAGATACGGCAAGACCGTCACCGTGATCGACGGTATCGACGAGAACGACATCGATATCAACGACCTCGGGAAGAAGCTGAAGAACAGGTGCGCCGCCGGCGGAACCTGCAAAGACGGACGCATCGAACTCCAGGGCGACCACAAGAAGAAGGTCAAGGCCGTCCTCGAGGAGATGGGATTCCGCACTGAGGTAAGATGAGAGACAACCACTTCGTGAGGACCGAGCTCATTGGATTGGACGTGGAAGTGCTGTCAGCGCCATACTCCGGCATAGCCGGCAAGGTGGTCGACGAGACGAAGAACACGTTCACCATCGAATCGGCCGGAACTGAGAGAATGGTACCCAAACCAGGCAATGAGTTCAGGTTCAAACACGAGGGCAGGACGTTCGACATCAGAGGATCAGAGATAACCCACCGACCAGAAGACAGAATCAAGAAGGTTAGGTGAAAATAAATGACAGCAGAGATCAGGAACATCGGAATAGAGGTCGCCGCCCCCAAAGGCGAGTGCGACGACCCCAACTGTCCTTTCCACGGGACCCTTCCCGTCAGGGGACAGATCATCGACGGCGTCGTCTCCACGGTCAAGATGAACAAGACCGTCGTGGTCGAGCGCCAGTTCATGAAGTACATGAACAAGTACGAGAGGTACGAGAAGAGGAGCAGCAGGTACTCCGCGCACGCCCCCGCATGCCTCGGCGTCAAGCCCGGGGACAGGGTCAGGATCGCAGAGTGCCGCCCGCTCTCCAAGACCGTCGCCTACGTCGTCATCGAGAAGGTGGAGTGAATGAAGGGAATCGCCGGAAACCAGACCAGGGGCCTCCAGAACGGCTCCAGGCTCACGGTCATCGACAACACGGGCGCCAAGGAGATCGAGATCATCACCGTGCCCGGGTACCACGGCGTCGCCAGGAGGGTCCCCTCCGCAGGCGTCGGGGACCTCGTCATCGCTTCAGTCAAGAAGGGAACCCCCCAGATGAGGAGGCAGATCGTCTTCGCCGTCATCGTCCGCCAGAGGCGCCCCATGAGGAGGCCCGACGGAACGATCGTCTACTTCGAGGACAACGCCGCCGTCATCACCACCGAGACCGGGGAGACCAAAGGAACCGACATCAAGGGACCCGTCGCGAGGGAGGCCGCCGAGAGGTGGCCCCGTGTCTCCGCGACGGCCAGCACGATCGTGTGAGGTGCGAGATATGGCAAGCAGCAAAGCAAGGGTTCAGAGGAAGAACCAGGCCAACGCGTCCGCGCACGTCAAGAGGAAGATGCTCTCCGCCCACCTGAGCGCCGAGCTCCGCGAGAAGTACGGGGTCCGCAGCGCCAGGGTGTGCAAGGGGGACACCGTCATCGTCGTCCGCGGCAACGAGGACATCAGAAACATCGAGGGGAAGGTCCTGAACGTGTACACCAAGACCGGCCGCGTGGCCATCGACGGCATCACGATCAACCAGGCCGACGGCACCGCCGCCGAGCGCCCCATCCACGCGTCCAACCTCGTGATCACGAAGCTGAACACGGAGGACCAGTGGAGGGTCGACGCCCTCTCCAAGAAGAAGGAGGCTAGCCAATGAGCGACCACATGAAGAGGCTCGCGGCGCCCAGGACATGGCCCCTGAAGAGGAAGGCCAGCGTCTTCATCGCCAAGCAGAGCGCGGGAGCGCACTCCGTCGAGGACTCCATGGCAGCCGTCACCGTCCTGAGGGACATGATCGGCGCCTGCGACACCGCGAGGGAGGCCAAGAGGATCATCGGGAACAGGGAGATGTTCGTCGACGGCAAGGCCGTCAAGAACCCCAAGGCCCCCGTCGGGTTCATGGACGTCGTGTCCGTGCCCAAGATGAACCTCACGTACCGCATGCTCCTCACCGACAAGGGAAAGCTCACCCTCGTCCCCATCGAGGCCGACGAGGCCGGCTGGGAGCTGTGCAGGATCGAGGACAAGACCATCGTCAAGGGCGGAAAGGTCCAGCTCAACCTCAGCGGCGGCAGGAACCTCCTCCTGGACAAGAACGACTACAAGTGCGGCGACACCCTGAAGATCTCCTTCGAGGGGCAGAAGGTCCTGGACCACTACCCCATGGCGGAGAACGCCACGGTGTTCATCAAAGAGGGTTCCCACACCGGATCCGTCAAGACCGTCAAGGCGGTCGAGGTCGTCAAGGGCCCCGCAGCCAACCTGGCCATCTTCACCGACGGGACCGAGACCGTCACGGACAACTGCTTCGTGATCGGGACCTCCGCGTCCGCCATCAAGCTCCCGGAGGCTTCCGAATGAGCAGCGAGGGAATGAGGCAGATCTCCGTCGACAAGGTCGTCGTCAACATCGGCGTCGGCGAGGCCG
>JAUNYA010000052.1:5310-6916 GCA_030539565.1 Thermoplasmata archaeon
ATGAGGCAGATCTCCGTCGACAAGGTCGTCGTCAACATCGGCGTCGGCGAGGCCGGCGAGAGGCTCGTGAAGGCCGAGAAGGTCCTGGAGATGGTCACCGGGCAGAAGCCCGTCGAGACCGTGTCCAAGACCGTCAACAGGGACCTCGGCATCAGGGTGGGCATGCCCCTCGGATGCAAGGTCACCCTGCGCGGCGAGGCCGCCGAGGATTTCGTCAACAGGGCCCTCTCCATCAGGGAGAGGCGCATCCCCGAGTACTCCTTCGACAAGGAGGGCAACATGTCCTTCGGAATCTCCGACTACACGGACTTCGAGGGAATGAAGTACGACCCCGAGATCGGGATCTTCGGAATGGACGTCAGCGTCGTCCTGAAGAGGCCCGGCAAGAGGGTCGCGCTCAGGCCCCTCCACAAGAGGAGGCTCCCCAAGGACCACCGCGTGGACCGCGCGGAGGCCATCCAGTTCATGAAAGACAAGTTCGAGGTTCAGGTGATCGAATGAAGCCGAAGAAGCAGTTCGGAAGGTCTGTCGGCTGCACCCGCTGCGGACGCAGGAGGGGGATCATCAGGAAGTACGGCATGCATCTCTGCCGCCAGTGCTTCAGGGACATGGCCCCGGAACTGGGATTCAAGAAGTATTCGTGAGGTGTTCCAGATGCAGAGCGATCCACTCAACGACGCGATGTGCGTCATCAAGAACGCGGCACTCGACGGAAAATCCGAGTGCATGATACAGCCCTCATCCAAGCTCATCGGGCGCGTGCTCAAGGTCATGCAGGACCGCGGATACGTCACCCAGTTCGAGTACGTCGAGGACGGCAAGGCCGGAAAGTTCCGTGTCATGCTCGACGGGGCCATAAACAACTGCGGCGTGATCAAGCCCAGGTACTCCGTCAAGCTGGCGGACGTCGAGAAGTACGAGGCGAGGTTCCTCCCCGCCCAGGACTTCGGACTCCTGATCATGTCAACAACCGCGGGAGTCATCACCCAGGACCGCGCCAAAGAGCTCGGTATCGGGGGGAAGCTCCTCGCTTACGTGTATTGAGGAATAAGAATGACAATAGCAGGGAAAATCGAAAGCACCATCGCTATACCCGGCGGCGTGACGGTGACCCAGAACGGCGACGTTCTGACCGTCAAGGGCCCTAAGGGAGAACTTAGCAGAAACTTCGCGCACCCTGGAATCGACGTGGCAGTGAACGGGGCCGACGTCAGCGTCAGCTGCGAGTACCCCAGGATCAAAGACAAGGCTATGGTCGGAACCTACGTCGCGCATGTGAGGAACATGATCCACGGCGTGACCGAGGGATACACCTACCACCTCAAGATCGTCTTCTCCCACTTCCCCATGAAGGTTACAGTGAAGGGAGACCGCGTCGAGATCAACAACTACATGGGAGGCCACGCCCCCCGCTACGCGAACATCCTCAAGGGCGTCACCGTCAAGGTGAACGGCCAGGACGTGACCGTGGAGGGAATCGACATCGAGGCCTGCGGCCAGACCGCCGCGAACCTCGAGAGGGCCACCTCCAGGCTGGGATTCGACAAGAGAACGTTCCAGGACGGTATCTACATCGTCCAGAAGTCCCACAAGGTGAAAGAATGAC
>JAUNYA010000052.1:7016-8731 GCA_030539565.1 Thermoplasmata archaeon
GCCAAGAGGGCGATGATCTCCGGAAGGAGGCCCGCCTTCAAGAGGCAGGAGTGGTTCAGATACTCCAAGCTCGGAGAGAACTGGAGGAAGCCCAAGGGAATCCACTCCAAGATGAAGAGGGGCCTCAAGAGGCGTCCCCCCATGGTCGAGGTCGGATACCGCGGACCCGCAGAGGTCAGGGGGCTCCACCCGTCCGGATTCGAGGAGGTCCTCGTGTACAACGTGGACGGGCTCGAGGGCATCGACCCCAAGAAGCAGGCGGTCCGCATCGGCGGAACCGTCGGCACGAAGAAGAGGATCGCTATCGAGGACAGGGCCGACGAGCTCGGCATCAGGGTCCTCAACAGGATGGTGTGAGCATGGCCGATCTTACCAACCAGAGAAGGATGGCCGCGGAGATCCTCAAGTGCGGGCAGAACAGGGTCTGGATGAACCCGGACCGCCTCGACGAGGTCGAGGACTGCATCACCCGCGCGGACATCCGCACCGCCATCGCGTCCGGTCTGATCAAGGCGAAGCCGAAGAACGGCACGTCCAAGGCCAGGATAAGGTACGCCGCCGGCCAGAAGGCCAGCGGAAAGAGGAAGGGCCCCGGATCCAGGAAGGGAACCGCCAACGCCCGCGTCCGCGACAAGGAGCGCTGGATGGCCACCATCAGGCCCATCCGCGACGAGCTGAAGACCCTCAGGGCCGACGGCAAGATCACCCCCGCCGTGTACAGGCTGTACTACAGGAAGGCCAAGGGAGGCATATTCAAGTCCCGCAGGCACCTGAAGCAGCACATGATCGCCGCGGGTCACCTCAAGGAGGAGGAGAACTGATGGCAAACGGTCCTAGATACAACGTTGCCTTCCGCAGGAGGAGAGAGGAGCGCACCAACTACTACGCCCGCAAGAAGCTGCTTTCCAGCCACGAGGCGCGTGCCGTGGTCAGGAGGTCCAACAAGAACGTCACCATCCAGTTCGCCGAGTTCGGCATGGAGGGCGACAAGGTCCTCGCATCCGCGACCACCAGGGAGCTGGCCGGCATGGGCTGGACCCGCTCCTGTTCATCCATCCCCGCGGCGTACCTCGTCGGGTACCTCGCCGGGAAGAGGGCCGTCGCCGCCGGCATCGAGTACGCTGTGCTCGACATCGGCATGCAGAAGGTCCAGCACGGCGGCGTGCTCTTCGCGACCGTCGCCGGCATGTGCGACGCCGGACTCGAGGTCCCCCACGGAGAGGACGTCCTCCCCGACGAGGACAGGCTCCTGGGCAAGCACATCGACGAAGGAATCGAGGCTGAGCTGAACAGCCTCAAAGAGAAGATGGAGGCTGAGTGAAAATGGCAGACTGGGTTCCCAAGACAAGGCTGGGACAGATGGTCCTCAACGGCGAGATCACCACGATGAGCGACGCCCTGGCCACCAAGCTGCCCCTGCGCGAGCCCGAGATCGTGGACATCCTCCTCCCGGACCTGAAGGACGAGGTCATCGACCTCAACATGGTCCAGAGGATGACCGACTCCGGAAGGAGGGTCAGGTTCGCGGTCACCTGCATCGTCGGAAACGGCGACGGGTTCATCGGAATCGGCAGGGCCAAGGGCAAGGAGGTCGGACCTTCCATCAAGAAGGCCATCGACAACGCCAAGCTGAACATGATCGAGATCAAGAGGGGCTGCGGCTCCTGGCAGTGCGGATGCGGACAGGCTCACAGCCTGCCCTTCGAGGTCGTCGG
>JAUNYA010000053.1 GCA_030539565.1 Thermoplasmata archaeon
GGGCTCCTCCGGGTCGGTCGGGGTCACGGGATCGGGATCCACGGAGGCCTCGTTCCATACGGCGGTGACCGTCATATCTGAGGTCACTGAAACCGTCGCCCCGGGCTGGAGGACGACGCCCCCGACACTCCAGCCGGCGAACGTGTAGCCGTCTTTCGTTCCGTCGTAGGAGGGAAGGGTTATCTCCTTACCGTCCACGATGGACTGCTCGGATACCTCGACGGAACCGCCTGCGACGTCGAACGTCACGGTGCGGTAGACGGTCTCGGGGTCCTCGGGATCGACCGGATCGGGGTCGACAGCGGACTCGGTCCACTTGGCATACAGGGTGAATGAGGCCTTGACCTTCGAGGACCAGTCGTACTCGGTGGTCAGGGCGGAGTCGGTGTACCAACCCGCGAACTCGTAGCCGTCCCTGGTGGGGTCGGCGGGAGCGGTCGCGGTTACATTGTAGGCGGTCTGCTGGATGGACGCGACCTCGGAGCCTCCGTTGCTCTCGAAGGAGATAACGGGGAATCCGAGGATGGTCACCTTGTAGACCTCCACGGTGGTGGAGCCTCCGTTGTAGGAGTTGGTGGTCGTCTGCGTCACGTAGTAGGTTCCCGTGGACGCGTAGGTGTGTGAGGGATTCCACTCGGAGGAAGTGGATCCGTCGCCGAAATCCCAAACGATGGATTCGGCGTTGCTGCCGCTGAAGACGAACTGCAGCGTGTAGCTGTAGAACGACCCGTAGTCGACGTCGTAGTCCTGATCCTCCGCGACTGCTGCCGGGGAGAGGGCGAGGACCGCGACGGCGGCCAGGGCCATGGCTGTCATTATTACCGATTTAGACTGCATAGATTATCGCACCTCCCTCGGGTGAACTCTCGAAGGACAGGGCCGTCAGGACGGTGACCGTGAAGGTCATCGTTCCGGAGACGTACCCGGATTTGGACGCGGTGACGGTGACCTCGTAGGTCCCCGCGGTGGCGGGGGTTCCCACTATTGTTCCGTCAGATGCCACGAGCCATGACGCGCCGGACACCGAGAGCGTACAGTCGGAGACGCTCAGGGTCGGGGTGAACGACCAGGAGGTTCCGACCACGCCGTAGGCCGCCGGGGATCCGGAGACCGTGACCGACGCCTGCTTCCAGACCGCGTACAGAGTGACCGTCGATCCGTAGGAGACAGAAAGGGAGTCGCCCGAAGTGTACGAGGCAGCGGTGGCCGTTGAGCTCGTCGACCAGCCCAGGAAGTCGTAGCCGTCCCTGACGGGGACCGTCGAGGAGACCACGAACGTCTTGGATCCGGTGGCCGAGGCCGCCGTTATGCTGGCGGTCTGCGATGCAGGAGCGTTGGAACCGCCGTTCGCGTTGTAGGAGAGAACCGCGGAGTAGGTCTGCAGGGATTCCTCCCACACCGCGTACAGCGTGGCGTAGCGGGTGGTCGTCTGATACCAGTTGTCGGTGGTGTCCGTCTGCTCGACGGTGTACTCGGGCTCGGTCGCCGACGCGGATTCCGCCCAGCCCAGGAACGTGTAGCCCGAGCGTACGGGTATCGTCGTCGGAATGTCGTAGTAGTACGACCCGTAGTATGAATCGTACGTGAGCTGCGCCGGGGCGTTGGATCCGCCGTTCGCATTGAACGTCAGCGTGCCCGTGAGGGTCTCGTTGACGGAGACGGTGAACGAGGCGGACAGCTTCGAATTGTCCACAGCTGTGACCGTGATGGTCGCCGTACCCACGGACAGGGGCGTGACGTACACATGCGTCATCATACCGGATGCCGCGTTGCTGTACGTGATGGACACAACATCGGTTCCGGAGGTGACCTCGGCGGTGAACGTCGGGCGGAATGCCGTGGTGTAGTTGGTGGCCCATACGCCCACGTCGATCCTGGAGGACTCCGTACCCATCGTGCGGTTGGAGATCGACTTGATGCCGTCAATCACCTCGCATGAGTAGATGGTGAACTTCAGATCGATGCCGTCGGTGTTGGAGATATTGACGATGAGCGTACCGGTCTTCGAGAGGTACCCATCGATCCCTTCGTACACATAGTGCCCGCCCTCGACCGCGAACTCGACGAGACCGAATCCCGAGGTGTAGGAAAGGGTGTTCATGTTCGCCATCGAGATGCCCACATAGCACCCCTCCCAGACGTAGAACGTCTCGGATGCATCTGAAGAGTAATCGGTGGGGGAGATCATCAATTCGAGATAGTCGAAGACGTCGACGCTCGAATCGCCGACGGCGGACACGTCCGAATCATCGGTCATGGCAGGCACGGCGCAGAGGGCGCAGATCGCGAAGACCGCGGTCGCGAGGACCGCGCCGAGCCTGGTGTTGCTGTTCATGCCGATCACATCGCGTAGATGACGGCCCCTCCGGACGGGACGGAGCTGAAGACCAGGACGTTGTACACGTCGACGGCGACATCGAGCGTGATTGTCTGGCCCGCGGCGGATGTCACCGTGATGGTGACGATTCCGTCGGTCAGGGGGGATGCGCTCTGGACGGACAGGCAGCCGTCGACTATCTCGGCGGTGAGGCCGACGACGTCGGTCGATGCTGCGATGGTGTTGGTGGAACCTCCGGTGATCGTGTACGCGGAGGATGTCTTGGCGGTGCCCGCGATGGCGCTCAGGGCGGTGTCGCCGGTGATGTTCAGGAACTCCTCGACCTCGAGCGCGATATCGACGGTCTCGGTCTGGCCGTAGGCGGTCTGGGCGGTAACCGTGAGAGTCCAGCTTCCGGAGTTGCCCGGATCCTGGACGGTGACCACACCATCGGAGACGGTCACGCCAGCGTAGCCGGAGACGCTCCAGGTGATGGCGGAGGAATCGGTGACGGTGACCGTCGAGGTCCTCGCATCGACGTTGTCCCTGTAGGTGAGGATGGACTCCCCTCCGGAGAGGACGAGCGAGGGCTCGGACTGGACGGTGATGTTCTTGGTGACGGACTGAGCGGGACCCGCGGTGGCGGTTCCGGTGATGGTGACGGTCGTGGACTGGACCTCGGTCGAGGAACCGGAGACAACACCCGTCGAAGCATCGAGGGTGAAGCCCTCGGGGAGGGTTCCGGTCGTGACGGCCCAGGTGACAGCTATGTCGCTGCCGTTCTCGATCGCTGTGGACGAGACGGTCGTACCGTAGGATGCGATTGTCTCGTCGACGGTGTCGGCGATCTTGGAGTAGACCGTGAAGGTGACCACGAGATCGTCGGACTGGCCGTTGCATGTGGCGGTGAGCGAGACGGTCTGCTCCCCGAGCTCGGTCGGGGTTCCGGTGATCCTGCCGTCCACGAGGGACAGGCCTGCGGGGAGGGTGGTCCCGGACTTGACGGTCCATGTGACGCTGCCCATGTCGGAGGTGGCGATGGGGGAGAAGTCGATGCTCGTTCCGGAGATGATATCGCTGATGGTTCCGGAGACGCTCAGGCCGTTGACGACCTTGAACTGGACATACTGGTAGGCGGTCTGCTCGACCGGCTCGGTCATGGCGGCCTTGATGACCACGTTGTAGACGGTGCCGGTGACGGCATCCTCGGGGATGGTGACGACGACCATGCTCCCGTCGATGTATCCGACGGAGGAGTCGTTGACCTCCAGTGAAATGGTTACGTACTCGGTCAGATCGGACGGGAAGGTGGGGGTGTAGCGCCACTGGTAGCCCGGCGCGATCTCTATGATGGAGGCCTCGCCGTATTCGGAGGAGAGGTCCTCGCCCGTCGCGGACGCCCCGGGGAGGACGGCCGCGAAAGCTGCTGCTGTCACCAGGAGCGCCATGAGGGCGACTCCCAGTGCGTGTTTCGTGTTTGTCATGCTATCAAGCTGTTTCAAGCGGTTTGCGGCCAGTTCGACGGCGGCCGCGGCCGTTGTTCGACGGTACTGCGAGGGAGATCACGAGGATCATGGCCAGGGCGTAGACGAGCATCGACAGCCAGTAGTACTGCACGAATGTCGAGAAATCCAGGCCGTACACGTAGGAGACGTCGGAATCCCCTCCGGTCAGCCACGAGATCCCGAGGTCGATGCCTATCCACCCTATGACGGAGCCGATGACTCCGATCACTGCGGGGATCGGCACGAGCCGCGCCTCCTGCTGACGATCATCCTGAACGACAGGGCGATGACGAGGGCCCCTCCGAGGGAGAGAACCCAGAATCCCAGGTCGTCCAGGGCGTACGCCGCGACGTCCCAAACGGTCGTCACGGGAACCTCTACGGTCATCTGTAGTGCCTCCACTGCGTTTTCCCGGTGTTCTTGGAGTTGGAGCTCCCGCGGCCCTTGCCCTTCCTCCTGCGGAAGAGGGACGGCTTGCCGGACTTGACACGGACGTCGTTCACGAGGAACAGCGAGATCGCCCCGACCGAGACGAGGAAGAGGGCGACCATCACGAGCGTGTAGTCGCCTTCGTCGTCTTTCGGGACGCTGTTGTCCTTCACCGTGACCTCGATGGTCTTCGAATCGGCAGTGCCGTCGGAATGGGTGACGGTGACCGTCAGGTCGAAGACCCCGGCCTCCGTGGGGGCGAAGCGCAGCACCCACCCGTCGACCGTCACGAACGATGCCGCGGAGCCGGAGACGGAGAGCGAGTCGCCCTCCTCCAGGTCCAGCGAGACGTACATCCTCTCGTCGACGCCCATGTGAAAGTCGGTGAGCTCCTCCAGGGTGGTGTCCTCCCCCTGCGTGACCGCGACCTCGACGTACAGGGAGGATGAGACCTCCGAGACGTTGTTCGCGGCCATACAGACGATGAGGTACCTTCCCGGAGCCGAGTACGTGAACGAGGTGCCCTCGTCGTATACGCCGTCGTTGTCGAAGTCGAACGCGTGGAGGGACGCGCGGATACCTGAGAAAACCACTGAAACAGTGTATCCGCTGACCGTCGCCTCGAAGGACGCGGTAGGCGCCTGCGTTTCGGCCCCGTAGACGGTGATCGACCAGGAATCATCCCCGACCGTAATCTCGAACGAGCTGCCGACATCGGACTCCGACGGGGTGCCGGAGACGACCGTGTACCTGGCGCCGCCGATCTCCTGATAGGAGTAGGAGAACGGGGAGCCGGATCCGATGGTCACTTCGACCTGTCCGGAGACGATGTACGAGTACTCGACACCGGACCACGCCGCCTCGCGGTGGTAGTTGTCCGTGCAGATGACGGTGACCTCCAGGGTGACCGAGGAGCCGTCGAAACCGTACGCCGTGCACTCGACGGTGTAGACTCCGGATGACGGGAACTCATACAGCGCCGTCGAGGACGATGAGGCGAAGGCCTCGCCGTCTATCGACCAGACGTAGTTGGAGACGTTCTCCCCTCCGATGGCCACGAAGTCGTACACGCGGGGTTCGGATGCGCGGGACGAAGCGCTGACGGATGCCAGCGACACCGAGCCGGTGCTGGGGACCTCGCCCGACGCGTACACGTAGACGATGACGGTGTTGGTCACATCGACATAGCCGTCCATGTACGCGCGGTAACGGATCTCGTACGTGCCCGCGGTGTCCAGAGTGCCCGTTATCGTCCTCCCGTTCACCTCCAGGCCGTGGTCATCCGAGACCGTGCCGTCGATGGTGACGGACACGAGCTGGATGGACGCATTGGTAGGATTGGTCACGGGAGTGTACGAGAAGAGGTCGCCCTGCGACAGGGTGTACTCGATGGGCTTCACGATCACGATCGGAACGTAGACGGTGACCGTCGCAGTACCGGTATAGTAGCCGGTACTGCTCGCGGAGATCGTCACATAGTACGTTCCGGGAGCGACATCGGTCATGTTCAGGACGAGGACGCGCCCAGAGAGGTACGCGTTAGACGACGAGAGGCCGCCCAGGTCGGAGATCGAGATCGCAGCGTCGGTGGGATCAGTGACGACGGCCATCCTGGACGTCTGGTCCTGCGAGACGGTCGCGGTCATCGCCTGGATGCCGACGGTGTTCCTCTCCCACACGGCGTACAGCGTCACATCGCCGGATACCTGGTAGGAGTCCACGGTGACCGTGGAGCTCTCGTACAGGGACCAGCCGACGAAGGTGTAGGCACCCGTGGAGTGCACAGCGGCGGGAAGAGAAGCGTAGGTCCCGCCGGTGATCTGCTCGGACCACGTGGATGACCCGTTCACGAGACCGATGCCCGCATCGTACGTCACCGTGTAGTAGTCCGGGAGATCCATGCAGGTGACGTACAGCGTCAGGGTCGCATCGTAAAATGCGAGGATGCTCTCCTCGTACGCCAGATTGACCCTGAACGTGAACTCGCCCACCTCGGTGGGTGTACCGCGGAGGTAGATCCCGTCACGGTACATGCCATCCGGCAGATCGCTCATGTAGCGGCTGTTGTAGGCCTTGGTGAAGTACCCGGCATCATCGACAAGGTCGTTGAGGTTGATCTCGACCTCCTTATCGATGTCCACCGTGATCTCCGCGGTGTAAGCCGTGACGGCTTCGGAATCCTCCGTGGCCGTCGGCAGCACGACTGTTGCGAGTGCGACGGCCATCATGAGGACGAGGACCGCCGCGGACCTGGACCGCATCGGAAGCTCACTCCTGATCTTCTCCGGGCGCCGCATTCTTGAAGAAGAGGGCGGGGTTCTCGTTGACGACCTCGGTCAGAGCCTGCTTGTCCTCGGCGGAGGCCGTGGGGTTGGTCATGACCTTGAGGCCGTAGGCTGTGTTCCTGGCGCGGCTCTTGGTCTTGAACGCGTTGGCGAAGAAGAACTTCTTCTTGGGCGTCAGGGCATCGAACTCCTCCTGGGGCTTCCAGAGGCTGGACCAGAATCCCTTCTTGCGGGGCTTCACGGGGGCCGCGGCCTTGGCGTCGTCGTCGGTGGCGAACAGGTCCGGATGGTCGTTCCTGTACTTCACCAGGGCGGTCTTGGTCTCCGGACTGCTCTCGGGGTTGTCCATCACCTTGAGGAAGTACTTCGTGCGACCGATGTTGCTCTCGAAGGATGTGAGCCTCGCGCCGAGCTCCTCGTAGGACCTCGCCACGCTGAACGGACGGTCATCCTTCTTCCACTTGCGGTCGGGCTTCTGCTTTCCGGCGCCGAAGTAGTCGGAGAAGCCCTTCTCGCTGCCGTTGCCCCGGAAGGCCTCCGAGCCGCCGTCGTTGAATCCGCCGGTCTCGTTGCCGTTGGGGTCGTAACGGTTGCCGTGGCTGTCGTAGGAGAACCCGTCGGAGTCGTGGACGCGGTCCTTGTCCTCCTTGGACTTGCGGCGGATCCTGGTCTTGGGCTCGCCGTAGGCGGCCATCTGTTCATCCGACAGGAATCTGGCGGGGTTCTGCTCGCGGTACTGCCTCAGGAGGAGGATGTTCCCCTGGGGAGTGTCCGGATTCACCATGCACTTGTTGTAGAAGCGCGTCGCCGTGAGAGGGTTCATCCCAGACATCATCTGGGAAAGCTCTGAAGGCGAGAGCTTTTTGGGGGTTGACGTTTTGATCACCTTTTTGTTGGGGGTTCCCGGTGGTGTCCTACCGGGTAAGGATGTTCGAAGGCATGGAGGGAGGCGGGATGGTTCGGCCCCGACCTCCCCCGGGGTCATAGAACGCGGGGAGTGTAGACGGTCAGGGCCGTCGACGTCCCCGGTTTCTGACCCCTCTTGCGGAGGACCACCCTGGTCGTGCCGGTTTGAGCAGCGCAGGAGTCGAAGCGTCTGAGGGCCTCCTTGTAGTCCTCGTAGTCGTAGCGCTTCTTCCTGAGCTCGCCGTTGGACCATGTGAACCAGTGATCCACGTAGTATGGGTCGGTCATTCTGTCCTGTACTTCGCCAAGATGAACTTGGCGTAGTCGAGGTCATCCTCGGTGCTCGAGTTGGAGATCGCGATGCCCTGGAGGGCGTCGCACATCTGGTTGGCGAATTTGGAGAAATTCTTCCACCACTTGCCGTCCAGGGGGAGCGAGACGAAGCTCCCTCCGAAGTTGGCAGTGATCCTCGGGCCGGGCTCCTCGAACTCTCCGGTCCTCTCGTCGAGGTTGGAGACGATGCTGAGGTTGATGAAGGTCCCACCCTCGTCGAACCTCAGGATCGGGAGTTTCTTCCTGTTCTTGCTGTCGGGCTGCAGATCCATTTCCTCGAAGGTTCTGTAGTTGGGTTTGCGTACGACCGAGGTGCTGCCCGCTGCGGGCGCCGTTGTTCCATTCTGTGTTTTATCAGCCATTTTCTGTTCTCTCCTGTTCTTTATCTAAGATGTTTGGAAATGGTTTGGAAAGAGATTTTTCCGGAGCGCATCCGCTCAGGATCTCTCTACAGCGACGAAGCGATGATGCAGAAAATCAGCCGGAAAACAACCAAAACGGCTGTCGCTGATTGTGCAACATCACGGCATCGAATGATGGGTGAATTCAGAAGATTGACCGTTCGCGGGAATGTCTGGCTAGCCCGGGTGTACATCCCACCCTCAGCACCATTCTCCATCCATTCCGATCGGCCAGACGGCTGTTACAATTGCTGTATAACAAGCTGATTGCGGAATTATCCTGGCCCTTGTTGCGGGAAAATCCTGGTGTCCGTTGAGGAAATTTCCTAAACCCTGACTTTGTCAGTTGCTGAACAGGGGAGTGTGCAGGCCCGATTCTCCAAT
>JAUNYA010000054.1 GCA_030539565.1 Thermoplasmata archaeon
GGGCGATGTGAACAATCTTATCCGTCTTCACTATGCGAAGAACGACTCCACGCTGGAGGCGGCGCTCGAGCGCCTCTCCGGCATAGACGCCCTCGCCCGGAGGCGAGGGGCGGGAAAGGTGCGAATATGAAGCTAGTCTCACTGATTTCCGGGGGAATCGACTCTCCCGTGGCATCATACCTGATGTCCGAGGCCGGAGCCGACGTGATGCTCCTCCACATGAGTAACGGGAGCTACGGCGACCCGAAGGACCTGGAGAAGGTCATCCTCATCTCGGAGCAGCTGGAGCGGTACACCGGCAGGGAGTTCCCAGTGTACGTCGCCGACCACGGCACGAACCAGGAAGCCATCATGAAGCACGCCGATTCCAACTACCAGTGCGTCCTCTGCAAGAGGGTCATGCACAACGTCGCCAAGCGCTTCGCCCAGGCGAACGGCGCCTCCGGCATCATCATGGGCGATTCGCTCGGTCAGGTCGCCTCCCAGACGCTGATGAACATCAGGGCGGAGCAGCAGGACCTCGGGTTCCCCGTGGTCAGGCCGCTGATCGGCCTGGACAAGCTGGAGATCATCGACATCGCCCAGCGCATCGGGACGTACGACCTGTCGATCATCAAGACGTCAGGCTGCGCCGCCGTGCCCATAAGGCCGGTCACCGAGGCGAAGCCGGAGAAGGTCGTCGAGTTCCAGCAGAGGCTGGGATTCGACGAGCTGGTGGAGAACTGCGTCCGCTCCATCGAGAGGGTCCATTGAGGCGATTGAGTTGACTGATCTGCTCGAGAAGAAGGCGATCCTCTCGCTGGGAGGAGGGATAAGGCTGCCGGAGGGCTACGTGGTCCCCTGCAGGATATCCCACTCGACCGCGGGCCCCGGCGCCGGGTTCGGCTCCGTGGCGTTCGCGTTCGGCGGGTTCAGGGTCAAGAAGTCCGTGTCCTACGACTCGGGGGAGTTCGAGCTCCACGTGGCGGAGGACGGGAAGCTGTCCCTCACCCGCGGCGGGGAGCCTTTCCTCGCCGAGGTGACGATCCAGCCGGTCGTGAGGCACTGCCCTGAGCAGGCGTTCTTCAACCTCGACCCCAGGTGCATGTACCACTGCGCCTACTGCTCCTCACCCCTCCTGGACATGAGCGAGGACAAGCACCTGTCCACCGGGAAGATCATGCAGATGCTGGACGAGTCCATCGCCCTGCAGAACGTGAAGGCGGTGTCCTTCACCAGCGGAGTGGTCGGGTCCATAGACGAGACCATCGGCCGCCTGGTCGATGCCATCTCCGCGGTACGCGCCAAGTACCCGGACATGCCCATCGGCGTGGAGCCGTACGTGGGCTCGGCGGAGCACATCAGGATGCTCAAGGCCGCCGGCGCCGACGAGATAAAGCTCAACCTGGAGACCCCCAGCAGGGAGATCTTCGCCAGGGTGTGCCCCGATCTCGACTACGACGGCATCATCGGGTTCCTGAAGGAGGCCGTGCAGGTCTTCGGCAAGGGGCGCGTGGTGTCCAACATCATCTACGGACTCGGCGAGACCGACGGGGACCTCCGCGAGGCGATGGAGACGCTGTGCTCGATAGGCGTGATCCCGGGGCTCAGGGCCCTGAGGGTCAACAGGATCAACCGCGAGAGCCTCACCGCCGCGATAGGCGAGCCCGTCCCGGTCACCCCGGAGAGGGCGCTGGCCGTCGCCAGGATGCAGAAGGAGATCATGCAGGCCCACGGCCTCACGTCGAAGACCAGCGGCACCATGTGCATGGAGTGCGGGTGCTGCGACCTCGTCCCGTTCAGGGACCTCTGAGGCCCCCATGGGCAGGCTCGACCGCCAGCTCCCCGTGTTCGGGGAGGAGGGCCAGAGGCGCATTTCGGAAGCTGTCGTCGGCATCGTTGGATGCGGCGGCCTCGGGACCAGCGTCGCAACCGCCCTGGCGGTCGCCGGCGTCCGCGGGTTCGTCATATCGGATCCGGACGTGCCGGAGGAGACAAACCTGAACCGCCAGTACGTCTACGCCGGGCACGTGGGCCGGGGTGACGAGCCCCGCCCCAAGGCGGAGATCCTGGCGGAGTGGATCCGCCTCCAGAGCCCCGGCGCAGAGGTTCAACACCACGTATGCCGCTTCGACGACTCCACCTCGCGCTTATACGACGGATGCGACGTCCTGGTGGACTGCCTGGACTCCATCCGCTCCAGGATGGACCTGAACCGCTATTCCGTGAAGACGGGGAAGCCCCTGGTCCACGGCGGGATAAACGCCTACACGGGCGAGATCGCCGTCAGCATCCCCGGGAGGACGCCGTGCCTCCGCTGCATGATGGGCGAGGTTCCCGAATCCGAGCGCCCGCCGGCTTCCGTGGGAGCGATCGTAGCCATGGTCGGCTCCATGGAGGCGGCCGAGGTCCTCAAGATAATCTCGGGGATCGGAACCGGTGCCGAGGCGCCGTTCCTCTACATCGACATGAGGGACTGGAGGTTCAGTCCCATACGCTTCGAGAGGGATCCGGACTGCCCGGTGTGCGGGCGGTCCGGGAAGAATTGAAAGGAAGGGCCCGAAGGCCCGTTTCTCAGGCGTACAGGTGCTTGCTGAAGTACCGGTCGCCCCTGTCCGGGAACACCGTGACGATGTTGCCCCCGTCGATCTCCTCCGCCAGCCTGAGAGCCGCGGACATCGCCGCTCCCGACGACGTGCCGGCGAAGATGCCCTCCCTGCTGGCGAGCTTCCTGCTCATAGCGAACGATTCCTCGTCGTTCACCTTGATGACCCTGTCCACCAGGGACATGTCCATGGTGTCGGCGATGAAGTCGTTCCCGATGCCCTCGACGGCGTACTCGCCCTTCTCCCCGCCGCCCATGGTGGAGCCGACGGGGTCCGCCAGGACGCCCCTGATCGAGGGGTTCCTCTCCTTGAGGTACCTCACGATCCCGGTGTACGTGCCGCCGCTGCCGGCGCCCATGACCGCGTAGTCTATTTTCCCGTCCAGGTCGCGGTAGATCTCCGGCCCGGTGGTCTCGTAGTGGGCCCTCGGGTTGCTCCCGTTGGAGAACTGGTGCAGCGACACCGCGCCGGGGATGCTCTTCAGGAGCTCGTCCGCCTTCGTGACCGCTCCGAGCATCCCGAGCTCGTGGGGCGTGTTGACGATCTCCGCTCCGAGAGCGCGCATGAGCGTCTGCTTCTCCTCGGAGAACTTCGTGGGGACGACGAACACCACGCGGTACCCGCGGTCCAGGGCGGCGAAGGCCAGGCCCAGCCCGGTGTTGCCGGCCGTCCCCTCGACGATCGCCCCTCCCTCCTCCAGGATCCCGCGCTCCTCCGCGTCGCGTATCATGTACGTGGCGGTGCGGTCCTTGACGCTGCCGGACGGGTTCCAGAGCTCCAGCTTGGCGTAGATGTTCACCCCGTCGGGTACGTCCATGTTCCCCAGGTGGACCAGCGGGGTCTCCCCCACCAGCTCGTGCATCGATCCGTACAGGGTCATCTGAGCGCCGCCCTCTCGATGGCCTGCTCCAGGTCGGCGATGATGTCCGACGCGGCCTCGATCCCGGGAGAGAGCCTGATCAGGCCGTCGGTGATGCCGACCTGCAGGCGGATCTCCCTGGGGATGGACGCGTGGGTCATGCTGGCCGGATGGCACGCGAGGGACTCCACACCCCCCAGACTCTCGGCGAGGGAGACGAGCCTCAGCGACGAGAAGAACGTGGGCACGTCGTAGCCGTCCTTCAGCTCGAAGGAGATCATCGCGCCCCCGTTCACCGCCTGCTTGGAGTTGACCGCGAATCCCGGGTCGCTCTCCAGTCCGGGATAGTGCACTTTGCCGACGGCCTTGTTCCCGTTCAGGTACCTGATTAGGGCCTCGGCGTTCTCCACGTGCCTGTCCATGCGGACAGCGAGCGTCTTGATCCCTCTGATGAGGAGGAACGAGTCGAAGGGCCCGAGGACCCCGCCGGTGGCATTCTGGATGAAGCCGATCCTCTTGGCGATGTCCTCGTCGTTGACCACCACCAGCCCCGCGACGAGATCGCTGTGCCCGCCGAGGTACTTGGTGGCGCTGTGGATGACGATGTCCGCTCCCAGGTCCAGGGGCTTCTGGAGGTACGGCGTCATGAACGTGTTGTCCACGATGGAAAGGGCATTGTGGGCGTGGGCCACCTCGGACACCATGCGGATATCGGTGACCGTCAGAAGGGGGTTCGCCGGACTCTCCAGCAGGACGGCCTTCACGTCCGGGCCGAACCCGGCCTCGAAGGCCTCGCGGGAGGTGGTGTCCACGATCGAGTATGTTACCCCGAAGCCGTCGAACACCTTGTCGAGGACGCGGAAGGTCCCGCCGTACACGTTCTCGGAGATCAGGATCCTGTCCCCGCTGCGGAACAGCGAGAGCACCGCCGTTATGGCGGCCATCCCTGACCCGAAGGCGTACCCGTGCTCCCCGCCCTCCAGCTCGGCTATGAGCTTCTCCAGGGCCTCCCTGGTGGGGTTACCGGTCCTGGAGTACTCGTAGCCCCTTGTCCTGCCCAGGGCGTCCTGCTTGAACGTGGACGTCTGGTAGATGGGTACGTTGACCGCTCCCGTGGCCTCGTCTATCGATTTCCCGCCGTGGATCACAGCCGTCGATATGTCGGTGTATTTCGCCATTTGAACCATTCCTGCGGCCGGATTTCGGGTGCTCCCTGCCCGGCTCCTGTATTTCCTACTATTCAGATATGATATATGTAGTTTTTACGATGGGAATACAGGGGAATAGGTCTGGACGTGTCGAATCGCGTTAAGGAACGGCCTCTCGGCCATGGGATCGAGGGGAAATCGGGAGAAAAAAAAGGAAAACGGGTTGGTGCGGCGGGACGTGCCCGCCGCGGTTGGAACGTTTAGTGGCATCCGCCGCCGCAGGAGGCGCAGCCGTTGAAGTTGGGGTTCCTGATGGTCAGGCCGGTTCCGAAGTTGGGGTCGTCGATGAACTCGATGACGCACTCCTCCAGCTCCTTCTTGGTCTCCTCGTCGTAGAACATGTCGAATCCGCTGGCGGACTTGTCGACGTTCTCGCCGTCGGCGGCCTTCTCCTGGAAGGACATGCCGAACTGGGGACCCGAGCAGGCGAACCCGGAAAGGTAGATCTTGATGCCGTAGCCGACCTTCTGGTTCTTCTCCAGCAGGTCGTTGATGAACTTCTCCGCATCGGGGGTTATGGAAACCATGTTTATCGCTCCTGATTCTACACACTCGTATTTAAATCATCTTTAACGGCGTTTAGGCTTTTCACTCCAGTTCCATGTCGAAGTTGCTGGCGAGCTTCCTGAACGCGTACGACTCCGAGCGGGTCATCGCCATGTAGGCGCCGATCATCATGGCCTCGAAGATCTCGTCCTTGGTTGCTCCCGCCGCCTTGGCGTGCTTGGTCTGCACGTCGAGGCAGTACTCTCCGCCGAGGGCGGACGCGGCGGCGATGGCGCACAGGTAGCGGTGCTTCCTGTCGATGTCTCCGTCCGCTTCCAGGACCGCCTTCCCCAGGTTGCCCATGGGGACGAACACGTCCGGCCTCTCGCTGAGCACCTGGTTCACCACGGGCACGAATCCGTACTCGCGGCGGATGGTCTCCAGCATCTTGTCGACTATCGCTCTCTGCTCGGGGTTCTCCTGCATGCCTCCGAATCCGCGGGACGGCATAAAACACTGTGCCAGAGCACGGCTGTGAAAAAAGTTAGTCGGGTTTAGTAAGTGAAGCCGCTTAAGCTCTGCTTTAAACCCTGGACGGGATTGAATAGTGACTGCGGTAGGGATACCGCAGGAGAGAAGAGAATTGGACAAGAACGAGCTGACGGCGATTTTCGCCGATGTCGGCGGGAGGTACGGGTACAAGACCGTCACCGCCGACTTCGCTGCTTTCAGGGACTTCCGCGTCAAGTGGGCCAGGACCTACAGATGGGCGGAGTTCCACGTCTCGGACTACCTGGACAACGCGCCCGACATAGTCCTGGAGGCCTTGGCCGACACGATCTTCGGGAAGATCAACAACCAGGACGCCCCGTACCCCGACATCGTCTGCGACTGGCTGACATCGAGCGAGTTCCTCGAGTCGAACCAGGCCGTGTACATCAGGCGGTGCCCCGGCGTGACCACCCAGACCCGCGGGAAGCACAAGGACCTGATCGAGAGCTACGAGAGGCTCATCGACATGGGGCTGCTGGAGGAGGACCCCGAGCTCGCCATCGGATGGACCAGGAGCTCGGTGAGCTCCCGCGTCGGGGAGGCCAGCGTCCTGATGAAGGTCGTGACCGTCAACAGCAAGCTGGACAGCGACGAGGTGTCCGACGAGATGCTGGACTTCTGCCTGTACGCCCAGGCGTGCCACGTGGCCAGGGGGTTCAACCCCCGCGGCTGCAGGAGGAACGCCCAGTACGGCAGGATCCTGTCGCTGTTCCCGAACCGCCGCGAGATCGAGAAGCAGATCCGGGGCATGAGCATGAGGCTGCGAGGGGGAGGTGTCCCCCTGGCGCTAACACGCCCGGTCATCGTCCGGCGGTGACGTCGGCCTCGGGGCGCTGACTTGCGGAGGGGGTGTGTGTCGGGCCCCACGTTGTCTCCCGGTCATCGCTGCGGCGGCACGCCGCTCGCTCCCGCAAGTTCCCAAAAAGTTGGGATGGGGCTCTGTGCGCCGCACCGTGCACATGGCGTTCACGAGATCGCGCCCCTTCGCCGGTCCGGCGAGGTGCCACCAGTACCGACGTATAAAAACCAGAGCCCGTGCAGGCCCGTGCCCCGCGAGGGGTGCGGGCACGTGCACGGAGACGGAAAACGATGAAAAACGACCATAACGGGCGCGTAGAGGAGGTCTCCCCCCCTCCTACGCACCGCAGTCCTTTGTAGGGCCCTCCTGGTATTTAATTGTTGTTTGATATTTCGAATGAGAAATGCCTTATCGCCATGGTTTCCGTCCGATCCCGGGAGGGAAGGAACCCCGCGTTCCTGTTCCCGATGATAAGTTATAAAATGTCACTTATTCATTTACCCCCATCCCCGGCACGGCCGGGAGGAGAGTACAATGTCGAAGACGCTCGTAGCATACTTCTCAGCATCAGGGGTCACGAAGAAGGTCGCGGAGGTTCTGGCGAAAGAGACCGGCGCGGACCTGTTCGAGATCGCGCCCAAGGTGCCGTACACGTCCACGGACCTGGACTGGACCGACAAGGGCAGCAGGACGACAAAGGAGAAGGAGGACCGTTCGATCCACCCCGAGATGGTCGGCGACATCGACGTCTCCGGCTACGACACCGTGTATGTCGGGTTCCCCATCTGGTGGTACGACGCCCCGAACATCGTCTACGGCTTCCTGGAGGCGCACGACTTCTCTGGCAAGAGCATGGGGGCGTTCGCCACATCCGGCGGCAGTGGCATGGGCAACATCGACGGGAACCTGAAGAAGGCCTGCCCCGGCGCGAAGTGGGGCAAGGGCAAGCGCTTCACCTCCGCGAACCCCAAGGAGCTCTCGGACTGGGCCAGCTCCATCTGACCGTCAAAACGCCCCCTCGGGGGCACTTCCCCTTTATTATTCCTATAATACTCGGATAGGTCATTCCCAGCATACGTCATTCGACGTTGCATGAAGGCAATCCCGGCCTATGTACGAAGAATAATCGTACGATTGACGTAATTCTACTGATTCCGTGATATTATTGCTGGAGTTTTTCGAATATCGTAGAATCGGCTTCGAAAATGAGTGCCTTTCTACGAAATCAGAACAAACCTTTTTATGAGAGGGGACCGAATACGCGACTCATGAAGGAACTACTCAGTCCCACCTCCGTAGCCATCATCGGCGCATCCAACGATGAGACCAAGCTCGGAGGAATGCTCACCAAGAACATGATAAACGCCGGATTCAAGGGCAAACTCTACCCGATCAACCCCAAGGGCGGGGAGATCATGGGCCTCAAGGCCTACCCCTCGATCACCGACGTCGGCGAGCCCGTGGACCTCGCGGTCATGGCCGTCAAGGCGAACCTCGTCGCCGGCGAGGTCGCCAAGCTCGGACAGGCCGGAGTGAAGTACGCCACCATCCTGACCGCCGGTTTCAAGGAGGACTCCCCCGAGGGGGCCGAGCTCGAGAAGGAGCTCGTCAAGGTCGCCGCCGAGTCCGGCGTCAAGTTCCTCGGTCCGAACTGCTTCGGACTCATGAGCCCCGGCAAGGGCGTCAACGCGACGTTCGCCCACCTGCTCCCCGAGAGCGGCAACATCACGATCTTCTCCCAGTCCGGAGCCGTCGGCTCCTCCATCATCGACTGGGCCATCGCGAACAAGATGGGCATAGACAACTTCGTCACCTTCGGCAACAAGGCCGACATCGACGAGGCCGACCTGCTGGCCGGAGTCTCCAACGACCCCAACACCAAGGTCATCGGAATGTACTGCGAGGGGATCACCGACGGAGAGAAGTTCGTCAAGGCCGTCGAGGAGATGCCCGTCAAGAAGCCCATCGTGGTCTTCAAGTCCGGAA
>JAUNYA010000001.1 GCA_030539565.1 Thermoplasmata archaeon
CCTTCGTCTACCTGGCCGGACCCGCCGTCGTCGCGGCTTCCGCGATAGCCGGCAGAATAGTCACCCCCGACGACCTGGAGGCGCAGTGAAATGGAACAGATCAAAGGAAAGGTATGGATCTTCGGCGACAACGTCGACACCGACCAGATCATCCCCGCCGAGAGGCTGCTCGCGGCCAACCTCGACCACCTCAACGACTACATCTTCGAGAAGGTCAGGCCCGGGTTCGCCCAGCAGGTCCGGAAGGGCGACATCCTGATCGCCGGGCGCAACTTCGGCTGCGGCTCCAGCAGGGAGCATGCTCCGCTCTCGCTGCGTGAGGCCGGGTTCTCCTGCATCATCGCGGAGAGCTTCGCCAGGATCTTCTACAGGAACTCGTTCAACACCGGCCTGCTCCTCGTCGAGTGCAAGGTGGACGCGCGGGAGGGCGATGTCGCCACAGTGGACGTCGACAAGGGCACCGTGGAGGTAAGCGGAGGGACGTTCACATTCCCCGAGTACCCCCCGTTCATCGCCGAGCTGGTCCGCACCGGCGGGCTCATGAACCTCATCAAGGAGGGCGGGTTCGAATGAAGCACATCGCGGTCATCCCGGGGGACGGCATCGGCCAGGAGGTCATCGCCGCCGGGATGGACGTCCTCGACGCCGTCTCGGAGATCTCCTCGTTCCAGTTCGACCCCGAGGAGGTGCCGATAGGCTCGGACAGGTACCTGCGCACCGGCGAGCTCCTCACCGACGAGGATATCGCCCTCCTCAAGTCCAAGGACGCCATCTACTTCGGCGCCATCGGCGACCCCCGCGTCGCCCCCGGCGTGCTGGAGCAGGGGATCCTGCTCAGGATGCGCGCGGTCTTCGACCAGTACATCAACCTCCGCCCCGTGACATCGTGGTTCCCGCTGGTCCCCCTGAAGAGGGAGGTCCCGTTCGACATCCACTTCCTCAGGGAGAACACCGAGGACTTCTACATGGGCGCCGGCGGCGAGTTCGGTCCGTCCCACGGCGACCCGGCGCACATCCACATAAGGAGGGAGACCTACGACCTCGACGTGGACCTCAAGGCGTCCGCATCCAACGGCGACGACTTCGCCTTCGAGATCGGGTTCCTGTCGACCCGCGGGATCGAGAGGTTCGCAGACTACGCCTGCCGCTACGCGAAGGCGCGCGGCGACTCCAAGGTCACCCTGGTGGACAAGGCCAACGTGTGCACCCACGTGTACGGGCTGCAGCGCGAGATCTTCAAGAGGAAGACCGCCGAGTACGGCCTCGACCTCGAGTTCATGTTCGTCGACGCCATGGCCATGGCCATGATCGTCCGCCCCGAGACCTTCGGTACCGTGGCGGTCCCCAACCTGTTCGGCGACATCCTGACCGACCTGGGAGCGCAGCTCCAGGGAGGGCTCGGGATGGGCGGCAGCGGCAACATCAACCCCGAGGGCGTCAGCATGTTCGAGCCGATCCACGGCTCCGCCCCGGACATCGCCGGGCGCGGAATCGCCAATCCGATCGCAGCCGTCCTCGCGGCGCAGATGCTCCTGGAGAACCAGGGCTTCCCCGAGGAGGGGAAACTGCTGCACGACGCTGTCCGCAACGCGCTGGACACCCGTCAGACCACGCCGGACCTGGGCGGCTCGCTGTCCACGTCCGAGGTCGGCAGGGGCATCGCCGACTACGTGCGCTCCACCAGGAGGTGAGCGCGCGATCACCCTCGACCTGGAGGCGGACTACGCCGACGAGGCCACCGCCCGCGCGGTGCTCGCCGCCCTGGACCCGGACAACGCCGGGTTCGTGGAGGCCCGGGTCGAGGGGACCACCATCTTTTTCCGCATGGGGTCGGAGTCCGCGGGCTCCCTCAGGAGCACCGCCGACGACCTCATGGCCTGCCTCAAGGCCGCCGAGGAGGCGGCCGGGGCGGCCTCGCGCTGATTGTTCCCATCAAATGTTTTATGGGGAACCCACGTTCCCGATTCATCGGAAAACAGCATTTAACAACATTTTTTGATATCTTTTATGTTGAATTATAGTCTAGATTAAATATTGCCGTTACGTTATCGAATCCATGTTCAAGGCGATCGAGCTTCGCAATTTCCGCTCCTTCGAGCACATCACACTCGATCTGACCGCAAGGGGCAAGATCGTGGACCACGCCCTGCTCTACGGGGAGAACGGCTCCGGCAAGACCAACCTCGCCGAGGCCGTCTCGATCCTCCGCAGGTCCATGGAGGCGCATCCGGGCACCGAGGGTCTCCGCAGGACGGTCCTGGCGGCACGCGCCGCCGGGTCCGAGGGGCCCACAGTCCTGAGGTACGAGTTCACGGTGGACGGCAGGGACGCAGAGTACGAGATCCGCTACGGGGAGGACGGGGTTTTGTCCATGGAGAGGCTGGCGTACCTCCTGAAGGACCGCATCGGCAGGTACTTCGAGATCGTCAGGGAGCCCGAGGGCGTCACTGAAGATGATGAGCTATCGGGGATCGAGATCAAGGTGGGGAGGGACCTGATCCCCGACGGGACGTACCGCCGGAGGGTCCTCAGGGAGGTCCGCGACAGCTGGGGGGACCACACCCTGCTGTCCATCCTGTGCCGCGACTACGGATGCCTCGGGGACTCCATGGACACCGCGGTCCGTCCGGAGATGCGCAGGATAGTGGACACCATCCGCGGCGTGTGCGTCTACAGCCCCCGCAGGGGCGTGTCCACCGATGTCACAGAGGGGTTCGACCTGGTGTCCGGATGCATCCCGTCGGAGGATTCCAGGGTCCTGGACGCATACTCCGAAGCGGTGTCCAAGTTCCTGAGCAGGCTCTGCACGGACATCCGCGGCACGCACTACGCCGTCTCGGAGTCCGACGGGATCCTTGAGTACACGCTGATGGTGGAGCGGAGGATGAACGGCGAATACCGCTCCATACCTGCGGAGGACGAGTCCACGGGCGTGCTGAAGCTGGTTTCGATGCTCCCATATCTGCTGGAGTGCGTCCGCGGCGGGACCGCGGTCCTGGACGAAGCCGACTCCGGCATACACGAGATGATGTTCCGCGACCTGCTGATGGATGTAATCGGCACGGAGGGGAGGGGTCAGCTGATAGTGACCACCCACTGCATCCCGTTGATCCAGGAGATCGAGCCCTCCAGCGTGTTCATCCTCAGGCTGTCCTCCCTGGCCGACAAGGAGATCTCCAGCATCGCATCCATATGCAGGACGCAGAAGGGGCACAACAACTCCATGCGCTACCGCGACGGGCTGTTCGACGGCGTCCCGTACACGGGCAATGTGTTCATCGAGTGCATCGCCGAGGATCTCTACGAGGGCCTCGGTGCCGGGAGATGAAGGCCACCGCACTGGTGGTGGCCCACGGAGCATGCGAGATCGAGTTCGTCCGTCGTCTGGACAGGCTGCTGAGGGTCCCGATACCCGTGAGCTCCCGGAGGGACGGAGGCGAGACCGTCTCCGTCAAGGGCATCCGCGGGTACCTGGAGTCCCCTCCGTTCAGGACCGTCAGGGAGTTCCGGGGGGCGTTTCCGATCGTTGGCAGTAGCTACACAGACGGGCGGCTGCTGGAGGACTTCCGCATCTTCCCGGTGCTGGACATCGACGGGGACACAATGAGCAGGAGGGCGTACATCACCGGCAGCATCTTCGACGGGATGGACTCCGAGCTCAGGGACATCATCGTACCGATCTACAACGACCCGAACCTGGACGAGGTGATGGCGGAACTGGGCTATGGCAGACCCGGCATCAAGAAGACGAGAAGCTACACCGTCATGTGCGATGCAATGACGGATCCCCTCGAGCTGTACAGGAGCCTCGAGCGCTGCGATTCCACCAACATGGAGGTGCTTCTGCGCCACATCATGTCCAGGAAGCCGGAGTACCAGTCGAGGCTGCGATGCCCGCATCCGGGGGTATTTGAACCACATACCCCCGGGGCCTACTCATTTTTTATAGACACAATCCCGTAGTCTGGCCAGTGGGAGGAAACCGATGGACGTACCCGAGATAGCTGACAGGCTCGCATCCGGAGGCGGGGCCACCGACTCGGAGCTGGCCGCCCTCATAACCGCCGAGGGCGATGACCGCGAGGCCGTGTTCGCCGCGGCCCGCAGGGTGCGCGACAGGGAGTTCGGGAAGAGGACCTTCCTCTACGGCTTCGTCTACTTCTCCACCTACTGCAGGAACGAGTGCTCGTTCTGCTACTACCGCAAGTCCAACTCCATCGACCGCTACCGCAAGACCGAGGACGAGATCGTCGATCTGGCGAGGAGCATCCGCGACTCCGGGATCAACCTGGCGGACCTGACCATGGGCGAGGACCCGTTCATGATCCGCAACGGGTACGAGAACTTCATCCACCTGGTGTCGGCGATACGCGACGAGGTCGGCATACCCGTAATGGCATCGCCCGGCGCCGTCCCGCACGAGGACTTCCCCAAGCTCAGGGACGCCGGCGCCGACATCGTCGCATGCTACCAGGAGACCTACAACCGCGGGCTGTTCGCGGACAGGCGCCTGGGGCAGGACTTCGACTACAGGCGCAACCAGAAGGTCTGGGCCATGGAGAACGGGATGCTCGCCGAGGACGGCATGATGGTCGGCATCGGCGAGACCGTCGAGGACAGGGTCCACACGATAAGGGAGATGATCTCGCTGGGGTGCGACCAGGTCCGCGCGATGACGTTCGTGCCGCAGGAGGGCACGCCGATGGAGCTCTCCGGGACCGTGGACTCGGTCAACGAGCTGCTGTGCCTGGCGGCCATGAGGCTGCTGAGGCACGACGTGCTGATCCCGGCGACGCTGGACGTCGAGGGCATCGCGGGGATGCGGACAAGGCTGGACGCCGGCGCGAACGTCGTGACGTCGATCATACCCCCGGCGAGCCACCTGGCGGGCGTCGCACAGAGCAGCATGGACATCGAGGACGGCCACCGCTGCGCCGATTACGTGATCTCCCTTCTGAAGGAGATCGGCAGGGAGCCGGCCACCGCCGCCGACCTGCGCCGTGAGTTCGACAGGCGCAAGGCGCGGCTCTGAGCTCATCCTGCCGTTTCCATATCATACGCTCCAGCGCGAGCCCTGTCCCAGATTCTGGCTTATTCCCATTTATTATGGAGATTTAACCCTGATTTAATAACAAATTGTTCTGAAATACAGGCTAAATTAAATATTGCAATCGCGTTATCGTCTGTATGATAAAGAGAATAGAGCTACGCAACTTCCGCTCCTTCGGAAGCATCGTGATAGACTTCACGGGGAAGAAGGGCGCGATGCTGGATCATGCTTTCATCTACGGCGAGAACGGGTCCGGGAAGACCAACATCATCGAGTCCGTGGCGTTCCTCTGCGCCTCCGTCAGGACGTTCGAGAATGCCGGGAGGCCCGCCATCGACCCCGAATACGTCGACGCCGACGGGATGCTGGACATCATGAGGGGAATGATGGAGGCGCGCGACACCCCTCTGTCCATGATCCGCCGCATCGACACCGCCGCTCTCCGCGAGACGATGATAGGCGCCGATGACGGCATGGGCGTCACCTATGTGCTGGACATAGACGGGAGGGATGCCGAGTACATGATGGAGTTCGGACCCGACGGGAGGATTGTGCACGAGAAGCTCTCGTACACGCTGACCGATCGCATAGGACGCTACTTCGAGGTGACCGCCAGGTATTCCGAGGACGGGGAGATCCGCGTGACCGGGGCGGACGCCAAGGTGGGCAGGGATCTGATCCGGGATCCGGCTTACCGCCGCGAGATCCTCAGGATGATCGCCATGCACTGGGGGAGGCACACGCTCCTGTCGATACTGGCAGCCGAGTACTCATCCAAGAACGCGGAGTACATGGAATCCGCGGTGAGGCCGGAGATGGCCCGCATAATCGGGAGCATCCGCGGGATGGCTGTGTACAGCCCCGATCCAGCGGTGCGCATCCCGCCCGAGGGCGGATTCGACTTCGCCCAGGGTTCGATCCCCGCGGAGGAGGAACCCTCCCTGGACCTATACGCCGGCGCGGCGAGGAGGTACACCATCCGCCTGTACTCGAACGTGATGGGAGTGTTCTACGACAGGGAGGTCCGGGGCGGAGTCTGCAGGTACCGGCTGATGATCCAGAAGAAGATGCACGGTGAAGTGCGCGACATCCCCATCGACTGCGAGTCGTCTGGAATCCGCAAGATGATCGCCATGCTGCCCTACTTCCTGGCCTGCGCCGAGGGGAGGGCGGTGCTGTTCGACGAGATCGACTGCGAGGTGCACGAGAAGATGATCGGGGACTTCATCGCCGGATTCCTCAGGGGGACCCACGGCCAGATCGTCGCGACGACGCATTACGCCTCGCTCCTGAAGGGGATCCCCCCGTCCAACGCATTCGTCATCAGGATGGACATGCAGGGGTACAAGGACGTCTCCTGCTTCAGCTCCATCGCGCGTACCGGGAAGAACCACAATAACGCGGACCGGTACCTGAACGGGGTGTTCGACGGCATCCCGTTCCAGCGCACGGTGGACGTGCCCCAGATAGCCGAGGCGTTCAGGGAGGGCATGGTTTGAACACCGATGCCCTCGTGGTGGCCCATGGAAAATCGGAGATCCTGCTGGCGGAATGGCTTGCAGGCCGTACCTGGAGGAGGATAGACATCTGCTCCAGGTCCGGAGGGGAGCAGACGATAGCCATGAAGGAGCTCGGGGGATAGATGAGCGAGGGGGTGTTCGGATCGGTGCAGGCAATGCTCGGGGAATACCCCCACATCGGATCCCTGAGGGACAACCCGCACAGGGATGAGAGGTTCAGGGTGTTCCCCATAATGGACGTGGACGGCGACAGCCGGTCCTTCGGCCCGTACAGGACCGGGAACATGTTCTCCGGGAATCCACTGGCCAAGTACATCGTGCCGATCTACAACGACCCGAACCTGGACAGCGTGATGGAGGAGATCGGCTACGGAACCGTCTCGGGGAAGAAGGTCATGTCTTACTCGGAGATACTCGACCGGATGAACGACCCCCTGGACTTCTACCGCAGCCTCGAGGCCTGCGACTCCACCAACATGGACGAGTTCGTGCACCACATCCTGAGCAGGGTGCCCGGGTATCAGTCCAAGCTGCCCGCGCCCCGTTCAAAGGATTAATACAGGCTCCCCATAGGGGAGCCTATGGCAGAGCAGATAGAGGAGACGATACGCAAGTTCGCGCTCCAGAACGCGGTGTTCTTCAAGGGGAAGGCGAACCCCAAGGCCATCGTCGGCAAGGTGCTGGGCGGATGCCCCGAGCTCCGCGCCAGGGCCGGGGAGATCACGCCGCTCATCAACTCCATCACCGAGGAGGTCAACGCCATGGGCCTGGAGGCCCAGACGAAGGCGCTGGAGGAGATGGACGCCTCTCTCCTGGTGAAGGAGAAGAAGGAGCGCACCTACGAGCTCCCGGAGCTCAAGAACGTGGACGGGAAGGTCGTCATGCGCATCGCGCCCGGACCCTCCGGGCCGCTGCACATCGGGCACACCCGCGTGTCGATCCTCAACGACGAGTACGTGAAGCGCTACGGCGGGGACCTCGTCCTGAGGTTCGAGGACACCAACCCGGAGAAGATCGACCCCAACGCGTACGACATGATCCCGGAGGACCTGGACTGGCTCGGGGTCAAGTGCTCCAAGACGTACATCCAGTCCGAGAGGTTCCCCCTGTACTACGACTACACCAGGAGGCTTCTGGAGGGCGGGCACGCATACGTGTGCACCTGCAACGCCGACAGCTGGAGGGAGCTGAAGGACCACGGGCAGGCCTGCCCGTGCAGGGAGCTTCCCGCAGAGGAGCAGCTGGACAGGTACGACAGGTTCCTGGCGGGGGACTACGCCGACGGCGACGCGGTCGTCGTCGTCAAGACGGATCTGCAGCACCCCAACCCCGCCGTGAGGGACTTCGTGGCGCTCCGTCTGGTGAGGCACCCCCACCCCAGGACCGGCGACAGGTACGTGGCGTATCCCATGATGAACCTCTCCGTGGCCATCGACGACCACGAGATGGGGATGACGCACGTCATCCGCGGGAAGGACCACCTGAACAACACCTTCCGCCAGGAGTACATCTTCGACTACATGGGTTGGAGGAAGCCGGAGTACTACCACTACGGCCTCGTGAACATCCCCGACACCGTCCTGAAGACCTCGCTGATCAAGCAGTCCATCGCCGACGGCGAGTACACCGGATGGGACGATGTCAGGACCGGAACTGTCCGCGCCCTCGAGAGGCGCGGCATCAGGCCCGAGGCCATCAGGCGCTACTGGGTCGAGGCCGGCATGAAGAGCGTCGACATCCAGTTCTCCTGGGACGGCCTGTTCAGCATGAACCGCGACGTCATCGACCCGGTGTCCAACAGGTACTTCTTCGTCGCCGACCCGGTGCGCTACGACATCGACGGCGTCGACGTCCTGGAGGGTTCCGCCCCGAAGCACCCGGACCACCCGGAGAGGGGCGCACGCGAGTACCGTCTCGAGGCTCCGCGCACGGTGTTCCTCTCGGCGGACGACTCGAAGATGTTCTACGATGCCAAGAGGATCCGTCTCAAGGACCTCTGCAACCTGGAGTACGGACTGCCCGCGAAGTACGCCGGCAACGACGTGTCCATCCTCAAGCAGGGCGTCCGCGCCGTCCAGTGGGTCGGCGCCGACGGCGTCAGCGCCGAGCTGCTGATGCCCACCGGCGAGCTCCTCAAGGGGATGGCCGAGAAGGGCCTCGCCGCGGAGGAGGGCGACTCCGTCCAGCTGGAGAGGATCGGGTTCGCCAGGGTCGAGTCCAGGACGCCGGACCGCGTGTCCCTGGTGTTCTCGCACCGCTGAAAACATGTTCCCGGGCGGGACGACCCGCCCGGGGTTTAGAATTTTTGAAGTTTCAATCCAGGAGGGCCTTCCAGCAGTTCGAGATGAGCTGCTTCTCCTGGCGGACGACCTCGTCGCGGAGCATCATCTGCTCCACGGCCTTCGAGATCTGCGCGTCGGTGGACGACGGCGCCGTGCCCCCGTAGGAGCAGCGCCTCTCGACGCACCTCTTCACGGGGAGTATGTCGAACACGTCCTCGGAGATCAGCGGGGAGAACTCCCTGAGCTGCTCCAGGGTCATGTCCTCCAGGTTCACGCCGGTGTCGATGCTCTTTCTGACGGCTGCGCCGACGATCCCGTGGGCCTCCCTGAACGGGATGCCCTTGGTGACGAGGTAGTCGGCGAGGTCGGTGGCGTTGATCTGCCCGGCTGAGGTGACCTCGTACATGCGCTCGTTGTGGAACGTCGTCGTGGAGACGACCTTCGACATCATCCCCGCGCTGGAGATCACGATGTCCATGGCGTCCATCACGGGCGCCTTGTCCTCCTGGAGGTCGCGGTTGTACGTCAGCGGCAGGCCCTTGGTCATGACGAGCATGGCGGTGAGCGACCCTATGACCTGGCCGGTCTTCCCGCGGACGAGCTCGGCGATGTCCGGGTTCTTCTTCTGGGGCATGATCGACGAGCCGGTGGTGTAGCGGTCGTCCATCTCGATGAATGCGAACTCCTGCGAGGACCACAGCACGAGCTCCTCGCACAGCGAGGAGAGGTGCACCGCGGTCTGGGCGCAGCAGTAGGACAGCTCAGTGGCGAAGTCCCTGTCGCTTACCGAGTCCATGGAGTTCTCGGTGGGCTCCCTGAAGCCGAGGGCCTCGGAGGTCATGCCCCTGTCGATGGGGAACGTCGTTCCGGCGAGCGCCGCGGCGCCCAGGGGGCACTTGTCCATCCTCCTGAATGCGTCCAGGAACCTGTCCGCGTCGCGGGAGAACCTGAACGCGTGGGCCAGCATGTGCTGGGCGAGCGTCACGGGCTGGGCGTGCTGCATGTGGGTGAAGCCTGGCATGACGGTGTCGCCGTTCGTCTCCGCGATGCGGACCAGGGACATCATCAGGCCGTTGACGGCCTCGGCCGCCTGGAGGGCGGCGTCCCTGAGGTACATGCGGAAGTCCGTCGCGACCTGGTCGTTCCTGCTCCTGGCGGTGTGCAGCTTGCCCCCGGCGGGGCCGATCGCCTCGGTGAGGGCGAACTCGATGCAGGTGTGCACGTCCTCGCGGGAGCGGTCGAACTCGAACGTCCCGGCCTCGACGTCCTTCAGTATGACCTTGAGGCCGGCGGCTATCTTATCGGCGTCGTCCGCGGGGATGACCCCGCAGGCCTTCAGCATGCGCACGTGCGCCAGCGACCCCATGACGTCGTAGAACGCCATGCGGGAGTCGGTGTCCAGGCTGCAGGTGAAGGCCAGGGTGGAGTCGTCCATCCCGCCCTCGAACCTGCCGGACCAGAGGGCCTGCTTCAGGTTCATCCCTTCTTGGTTGCGCACTTCCTCTTGGCGGGCTTGGGCGCGTGGGCCTTGGTGACGGTCCTGCCGGGCAGCCCCCAGACGTAGATGAAGCCGACCGCGGAGGTGTGGTCGAAGCTGTCGCCGGAGGCGTAGGTGCTCAGGCCCTCGTCGTAGAGGGACACGGGCGACTTGCGGCCGACGACGACGGCCTGGCCCTTGTACAGCTTGACCCTGACGGTTCCGGTGACGTGCTCCTGGGTGGAGTCGATGAACGCGTCGATGGGCTCCCTCAGGCCACCGAACCACAGCCCGTCGTAGACGATCTGGGAGTACTTCTGCTCCATCCCGCGCTTGAACTCGATGACGTCCCTGGGGAGGGTGAGGGCCTCGAGGGCGCGGTGGGCGGTGACCAATGTCACAGCCGCGGGGCACTCGTAGGTCTCCCTGCTCTTGATGCCGACCAGGCGGTCCTCCACGTGGTCGATCCTGCCGACGCCGTTGTCGCCGGCGATCTTGTCCAGCTTCTCGATGAGGGCGACGCCGCCCATCTTCTTCCCGTTCAGGGACACGGGGATCCCCTTCTCGAACCCGATCTCCACGTAGGTGGGCTTGTCGGGCGCGTCCTCGGGGTCCACGGTGTTCTCCCAGACGTCCTTGGGGGGCTCCGCCCAGGGGTCCTCCAGGATGCCGCACTCGCACGACGCCCCCCAGAGGTTCTCGTCCCTGGAGTAGGGGCTCTCCTTCTTCACGATGATCTCGATGCCGTGCTGCTTGGCGTAGTCGATCTCCTCCTCGCGGGTGGTGTGCCACTCGCGCATGGGAGCGATGACCTTCAGGGTGGGGTCGAGGGTGACGATGCCCACATCGAACCTCACCTGGTCGTTGCCCTTGCCGGTGCAGCCGTGGGCGATGTACTTGGCGCCCTCCTGCTGGGCGACCTCTACGAGCTTCTTCGCGATGAGGGGCCTGCCGATGGCGGTGCTCAGGGGGTAGATGTTCTGGTAGAGGGCGTTGGCCTTCAGGGAGGGCCAGACGTACTCGTCGACGAACTCGTCCCTGACGTCGATGAAGTCGGATTTGATGGCGCCGTTCCTGAGGGCGCGGGCCACGATGTCGTCGGAGCTCGGGGGCTGCCCGAGGTTGAGGGCGATGGCGATGACGTCGACGTCGTACTTGTCCTGGAGCCAGTGGATGGCCACGGAGGTGTCCAGTCCGCCGGAGTAGGCGAGGACGACCTTGTCCCTCGCCTTCGTCGTCTTCGCGGCGGGCTTCTTGGTGGTTGTCGTCTTCTTCGCTGCGGTCGTCTTGGTGGAGGCCGCGGCGGTCTTCTTGGCGGGTGCTTTCTTGGCTGCTGCCATATCGATCGGCACCGAGAGCCTTTTCCATCGTAATAAACTTGGTTGCACTGCGGGATATGCGATGTGTCCATTATCGGTCAACGCGTGTCGGGGCTTTCACCGGGAGGTTCGGGATGTCCGATGTCCGCACGCCGGAAACGTGCCGGAACGACGCGTTCGCACGGGGACTCGGGGGTCTCCACGGCGCCATTGCGTCCCTCTGGGAACGACGGGGGATTCTTATGTTCCATTTCGGACAATATGCCGACCATACCTTTAATTCCCGTTCCACCGTCGTCTTCGGTATAAAACAGGAGAGCCGTTCATGACAGGCATAGGCATCATCGGAGGCACGGGGTACACGGGCGGCGAGCTCGCCCGCCTGCTCTGCAGGCACCCCGACGTGGAGATCCGCGCCATGACATCCCGCCAGAACGCGGGCAGGCCCGTGTCCGAGGTACACCCCTACCTAAGGGGCTACACCGATATAGAGTTCACCGAGAGGATCTCCGACACCGACGGCCTCGACCTCGTGTTCGTCGCCACGCCGCACGGCGTCGCCATGTCCGAGGTGCCGAGGCTCCTGGAGAACGGCGTGAAGGTCATCGACCTGTCCGGCGACTACCGCCTGCACGACACCGCCGAGTATTCCAAGTGGTACGGCCACGAGCACACCGACGAGGAGAACCTCCGGAACGCGGTGTACGGCCTGCCGGAGCTCTTCCGCGACAAGATTCGCGGGGCGGACCTCGTGGCCAACCCCGGATGCTACGCGACGTCGGCGATCCTCGCCTGCGCCCCGCTGATGAAATCCGGGCTGGTGTCCGAGTCGGTCGTCGTGGATTCCAAATCAGGCACGTCCGGCGCGGGCATGGTGCCCTCCGCCAGGACCCACCACCCCAACTGCTCCGGATCGGTGATCCCGTACAGCGTGGGGTCCCACCGCCACACCCCGGAGATCGAGATGGCCGTGGACATGTTCGCCGGCTCGCACATGAGCCTGACGTTCGTCCCGCACCTCGTCCCGATAGTGCGCGGCATCCTGTCCGACTGCTACTTCGACCTCCTGAAGGACGTCACCCAGGAGGAGGTCGACGCCGTGTACGAGGCGCAGTACGGGAAGGAGCGCTTCGTCCACTATGTCAGCGAGCCGTCTGTCCGCGAGGTCGCCGGCTCCAACCACGCCGAGGTCGCCTCCCGCGTCCTCGGATCGAAGGCGGTCGCCTTCGGAACGCTGGACAACCTCGTGAAGGGCGCCTCGGGACAGGCGGTCCAGTGCATGAACCTGATGCTCAACATCGACGAGTCGGCCGGGCTCGACTTCCCCGGCCTGGGAGTCTGATACCATGGTAGAGAAAGTAGACGGCGGGATCACCACCCCGCAGGGATTCAAGGCGGCCGGCGTCCACAGCGGTGTCAAGTACCGCTCCCTGGACCTGGGGATGCTCTTCTCGGAGGTCCCCGCCACCGCGTACTGCGCTTACACCAGCAACAACGTCAAGGCCGCCCCGGTGCAGGTGATGATGGAGGAGAACTCCCCCCAGCTGCAGGCCGTCGTGGTCAACAGCGGGAACGCCAACGCGCTGACCGGGCACAGGGGCATCGAGGACGTCCATGCGATGAAGCAGGCCGTCGCCCAGGAGCTCAACCTGGACCCGAAGCTCGTCGGCGTGATGTCAACCGGCCTGATCGGCCGCTTCCTGGACATGCACAAGATCCGCTACGGCATCTCCCGCGCCGCCAGGGCGCTGGACGTGGGCCCCGGCCCCGACCAGTCCATCGAGGGCGCGATCATGACCACCGACACCATCCCGAAGGAGTGCGCCGTGCGCGCCAGGCTCTCGGACGGGACGCTCGTCTACGTGGCGGCGATCTCCAAGGGGAGCGGTATGATCTCCCCGCACATGAAGGTTCTCCACGGGACAACGCTGACGCTCATCGCCACAGACGCGACGCTGGGACCCGACTTCGGGGAGGTCTGGCAGTCCATCCTCGACGACACCATGAACATGGTCTCCGTCGACGGCGACCAGTCGACGAACGACACGGCGATCCTCCTGGCGAACGGCATGTCCGGCGGGAAGCCGGCGGACCACGACCCCGAGTTCGAGGCCGCTCTCCGCACGGTGATGACGAACATCGCCCGCACCATCGCCATGGACGGCGAGGGTGCGTCTAAGCTGATCGAGGTCCAGGTCACCGGAGCGGAGACGCACGAGGACGCCGTCGCTGTCGTGAAGGCCATCACCAACTCCCCGCTCGTCAAGTCCGCCATATTCGGCGCGGACCCCAACTACGGCCGTATGATGATGGCCGTCGGGAACAGCGGCGCGAAGTTCGATCCGGAGAACATCCGCCTGACCATCAAGGGCGGGGACATGGAGGTCCCGATCCTGGATTCCGGGGCGCCCGTCTTCCAGGACGAGCGCGCCGTGGAGGTCGTCCGCATGGCCATGGACAACAAGGAGGTCTCCGTACTGGTGGACCTCGGAGTCGGGAAGGAGGCGGCCACCGGATGGGGCTGCGACCTCACGTACGATTACGTCCGCATCAACGCGGAGTACGCCAGCTGAGGCCTCGGCATGGACGGACTGTACCTGTTGAAGTTCGGCGGCAACGCGATACGCGGCCGCGACGACATGATGCGCCTCTCCAAGGAGGTCGCGGAGCTCATAGCCGGGGGATGCAGGGTCATCCTCGTCCACGGCGGGGGCCCGGAGATCTCGGAGGAGATGGAGCGCAGGGGTATGACCCCCAGGAAGGTCGCCGGCGTCAGGGTCACCGACGCGGAGTCACTGGAGGTTGCGGAGATCGTCCTCCGTAGGATCAACTCCGAGGTGGTTGAGTGCCTGAGGGACTGCGGCGTCACCGCCGTCGGGTACCCCGGGTACTTCTGCACCGTGTGCGCGAAGAAGCCCCCCGTGAAGGTCGATGGAGAGGAGGTGGACCTCGGCCTTGTGGGCGAGGTGTCCGGCACCGACCCGAGCAGCATCATGGATCTGCTGGAGAGCGGCATCACGCCCGTCGTCTACCCCATAGGGAAGGACGCCGAGGGCAGGATGCTCAACGTGAACGCCGACACCATGGCCGCAGGGATATCCGCGGGCGTGGGATGCGACGAGATGATCACGATAACCGACGTGCCCGGCATCCTGCTGGACGTCAACGACCCGTCCTCCAAGGTGGACGAGCTGTCCCTCGCAAGGGTGGACGAGCTCATCGCCGACGGCACGATATCCGGCGGCATGATCCCCAAGGTGGAGGCCTGCCGCAAGGCCCTGGAGGCCGGGGCCGGCGCGGTCCGCATGGTAAACGGGAAGGATCAGCGCAACATAGTTTCCGATATAATCAGGGGGGTCCACCACGGGACCCTCATCACCAGGTGAGAACACATGGCATCGTTCGATGAGATCAAGGAGAAGTCCGACAGGTACCTGTTCCACAACTACGGCAGGATCGACCTGGCGTTCACCCACGGGGAGGGCTGCTACCTCTACGGCACCGACGGCAGGAGGTATCTGGACCTCGTCGCCGGCATCGCGGTGAACGCGCTGGGATACGCCCACCCCGACTGGGTGAGGGCGGTCCAGGACCAGGCCGCTAAGATGGCGCACGTGTCCAACCAGTACCACGTGGAGCAGCAGGCCGAGCTGGCCGAGAGGATCGCGTCCATCGCGCCCGGCGACATCGGCAAGTCGCTGTTCGTGAACAGCGGAGCGGAGGCCAACGAGGCGGCACTGAAGATGGCCGTCAAGTACACCGGCCGCGGCAAGGTCATGTCCGCCCTGAACGGGTTCCACGGAAGGACCGCCGCCTCGCTCGGCGCGACGGGCCAGACCAAGTACCAGTCCGGGTTCGAGCCCCTCATATCGGATGCGTACGAGTACTACGAGTACGGGAACGCCGAGTCCGTGAAGAGGATGATCACCAAGCAGGTGGCCGCCGTCATGGTCGAGCCCGTGCAGGGCGAGGGCGGCGTCGTCACCGCCCCGGCGGAGTTCTTCAAGACCGTCCGTGACCTGTGCACCGACTGCGGGGCGCTCATGATCATCGACGAGGTGCAGACCGGCATCGGACGCACCGGCGAGTGGTTCGGCATCCAGAACTTCGGCGTCATCCCCGACGCGGTCACCATGGCGAAGGCCCTGGGAGGGGGCGTGCCCATAGGCGCGCTCGCCACCACCGACGAGTTCGCGTCCACCATGACGCCCGGCACACACGGCACCACATTCGGAGGGAGCCCCCTGGTGTGCGCCGCGGGATGCGCGACGCTCGACGTCATGAAGAGGGACCGCCTGGTGGAGCACTCCAAGGCCCTGGGCGAGAAGTGGAGGTCCGACATCAGGGCGATCGGCTCGCCCAGCATCGTCGATGTCCGCGGGTACGGCCTGATGATCGGCATCGAGATGGACTCTGCAGAGACGGCGTCCCGCGTGCAGAGGGAGTGCAGGGAGAACGGCATCCTGGTCAACGTGGCGCACGGCAAGACCATCCGCCTGGTGCCCCCGCTCATAATCACGGAGGAGCAGGCTGGCGGGTTCACCGACATGCTCCGCGGCATCCTCTCCTGAGCCGACAAGGGTGTCGGCATACCAAACCTTTTACCCTTATCATTGTCCGCAGTCGGACACCTAATATACTACCAGACCCATCACGCCAGCATGCCCAAGAGCCCTGTGAAGGAGAGTCTGGCCGAGCGCACCCGCATGTACATCGATGCGCACCCCAGCATCAAGGACTGCGTGTCGAAGGGCCTCATCAACTACTCGTCCCTCGCCAGGACGATCATGAAGGACCTCGGGGTCGACAACGAGGAGGCCGTGATGATCGCGTGCCGCAGGTACTCGTCCAAGCTCTCGGTCACAACGGACCACGAGCTGAGCATCCTGAGGATCCTGAAGGACAGCAGGCTGGAGATGCGCACCAAGACCTGCATCGTGACCGCCAAGAACGACTGGTCCGTCCTCCACAAGATGGACAACCTGTTCAAGGACCTGTGGAACGAGGACAGCATCATGCAGTGCGTCCAGTCCGCGTCTGCGGTGACGATCATCGCGGACACCCGCCTCAGGGACAGGATCATCGACACCGTGGGAAGGTTCAACCTGATCAAGGTGAGGGAGAACCTCGTCGAGATCGCCGTCAAGTCCCCGGAGAAGATCGTGGACACCAGCGGTGTGATCGCGTACCTGATCACCAATCTCTCCGATGCGGGCATCAACATCGAGGAGACCGTCAGCTGCCACACCGACACGATATTCATCGTCGGCGAGTCCGACATGATCAACGCCTACTCGGTGCTCACCAAGTGCATCCAGTCGGCGGAGGAGACCGTCGGGAACGAGCAGTGATCCGATCCTCCGAGCAGGCCCTCTCCGTTACGGAGATGGTGTCCTCAACCAGCTCTCTGTAGTGCTCCGCTCCAGGGAAGTCGGATGCGACGAACTCTTTGGAGACGTTCATCATGGCTCCCAGGAGGCCGACGTCGCACAGGCGCGTCCCGCCGGCGGTGCCGTGGACCAGCCCCTCCCAGGTGAGCAGCCCGAGTGTCGTCTTGTACCATTTAGGGCACACCTCTCCCCGCATCAGCGCGGGCAGGGGACCCCAGACGTTCGTCGGTCTGCCGGTGGCCCTGTAGACCCTCCCAGAGATATCACAGCCGTATCCGAACAGGATGTTATTCTGGATCCGTCTGACCCTTTCCGCATCCCTGTCGGAGGCCCATGCCGAGACGGCTCCCGGGATGCCGCCGGTGAATATGTACTCTTTGCGGAGCATTTCGGTCACCTCCCGCTCCCCGCATGCGGTGGCCCACTCGCCCAGGCTCATCGGGCGCATGGTAGTCACTGGGATGCCTTTCGGTACCCTGATCCTCGGGAGCGTGACGCATATCACGTGGATGCGGGGGCGGTCCCGGCTGATGCGCCTCAGGCACTCGATCGCCCCGGGGGATGCTTGGATCCCATCCACAATCAGCAACGTGCCGTCGTCGATCGATGTGTTTCCGATCTCCGCCAGTTTGTCCAGCGTCATCTCGGTGTCAAGGCTCCCATCCAGGACATTCGACACCGTAGGGTTCAAGACCAGATCGAAGTACGCCGTGTTCGGGTATCTGGTCGTCCCGAACTCCTTCACGGTATGGGTCTTGCCGCACGTGTGTATGCCGCGGATCAAGAGTGGCTTCCCTCCAGGATCCCTCTTCCAATTGTCTAGACGTTCCATGATAGAGCGTTCCACAATTGCTGTACAGCATTGACTGTATACAATTGTTATTATCCAACGGGGCTGTTGTGCGGTCAAGTTTATGGTAATCCTCTTATAGTGTGCCGTGTTAGCACGTAGCACGGTGAAAGGAATGTTCGGCAAGAACATCAGGATGGAGAGGATCATAGACAGGGAGAGCGGGAACGCGGTCATCGTGCCGCTGGACCACGGAATCAGCGTGGGCCCGATCCCCGGTCTCATAGATATGAAACAGACGGTCAGCGACGTCGTCGACGGCGGGGCCACGGCCGTGCTCATGCACAAAGGGATAGTCCCCAAGGGGCACAGGACCACCGGCCATGACGTCGGTCTGATCCTTCATCTGTCGGCCTCCACGGACCTCGGCATCAGCTCCAACAGCAAGGTTCTGGTCGCCACGGTGGAGGAGGCCCTGAAGCTCGGAGCCGATGCGGTCTCGATGCACATCAACGTCGGAGCCGAGACGGAGTCGCAGATGCTGGAGAACCTCGGCATGGTGTCCGGGAAGTGCGAGGAGTGGGGGATGCCGCTGATCGTCATGGCGTACCCCCGCGGTCCCAAGATCGAGAACTCCTTCGATCCCTCCGCGGTCGCCCACGCGGCGCGTGTAGCAATGGAGCTGGGTGCGGACATCGTCAAGTGCAGCTACACCGGCGACATCGACTCCTTCCGCGAGGTCGTCAGGGGCACCATGGTGCCCGTGGTCATCGCCGGGGGGCCGAAGATGGAGTCCGACATGGACATCCTCAACATGGTCCACGACTCGCTGGAGGCGGGAGGACACGGCGTGTCCATCGGCAGGAACGTGTTCCAGCACAGGGACGTCAGGGGCATAATGTCCGCCATATCGGACATCGTCCTCCACGGGGCCACCGTGGAGGAGGCCGCCAAGCATCTTGGTAACCGACGGGTTACTGCGCGGGATAAATACTCCAGGCCCGATTCATATCCGTGAACCAGGCTGATGACGCCGCCAGCAGGCGCTACCTCATAGGTGAGCTCCTGTCGGAGCGGCCCGAATACGGGGACGTGCGGATCCCCGGCGACGCGGAGGGGCAGCGCACGCTCCTCCGCTCGCTCCTCAACGTGCGCCCTCCCGCACCCGTTTCCGCGGACTTCCTGAGGGTGCAGGACGCCTACCTGAAAGGGGAGATCGAGCGCGCGGGGATCACCGACTACCATGATCTCGCTCCTGTCAGGGATCACACGTACCTCTGGAGGGGCGACATCACCACCCTGCGCTGCGACGCCATCGTCAACGCGGCCAACAGCGGGATGCTGGGATGCTTCGTCCCATGCCACAGGTGCATAGACAACGCCATACACACCTTCGCCGGGGTACAGCTGAGGGCGGCCTGCGCCGATATCATGCGTGTCCAGGGGCATCCGGAGGAGACCGGCACGGCGAAGATCACGCCCGCGTACAACCTGCCGTGCTCATACGTCGTGCACACGGTGGGCCCGATAGTCCAGGGAAGGCTCACGAGCAGGCACGAGGTGCTATTGGAATCATGCTACCGCTCCTGCCTCGAGATCGCCGACGAGAACGGCCTGGGCAGCATAGCATTCTGCTGCATATCGACCGGTGAGTTCCATTTCCCGGACAGGAGGGCCGCCGAGATCGCGGTGGCGACGGTGGACTCGTACAGGGAGCGCACGGGCAGCGACATGGATGTGATATTCGATGTTTTCAAGGAATCAGACCTGTCAATCTATGAGGACCTGCTCCGAGACCGAGCTCCTGGCCAAGGCCATCGACGATGCCGACGCCATCGTCGTGGGCGCAGGATCTGGCCTCTCGACGTCCGCAGGCAAGGTCTACGACGGCGAGCGCTTCCACTCGCTGTTCCCGGACTTCGAGGAGCGCTACGGATTCCACGACATGTACGCCGGCACGTTCTACCGCTTCCCCACGCAGGAGGAGCGCTGGGCGTACATGAGCAGGCACATCATGGCCAACAGGTACACGCCCGCGTCGAGGCCGGTGCACAGGGATCTGATGTCCATCCTGGAGGACAGGGAATACTTCGTCGTCACGACGAACGTGGACCATCTGTTCCAGCGTGCTGGGATAGACAGGAAGAGGCTGTTCTACACCCAGGGGGACTACGGGCTGTTCCAGTGCAGCCGCCCCTGCTGCCAGGAGACCTGGGACAACGAGGACCAGATTCGCAGGATGGCCGCAGAGCAGAGCGACTGCAGGATTCCTTCATCGTTGATCCCCGTGTGTCCGAAATGTGGCGCCCCGGCGATGATGAACCTCCGCTGTGACGACCGCTTCGCCGAGGACGAGGGGTGGCATCGTGCGGCGGAGAGGTACGAGAACTTCCTCCGCACCAGGAGGAATCAGAAGGTGCTGTACCTGGAGCTCGGGGTGGGCTACAACACGCCGGCGATCATCAAGTACCCGTTCTGGCAGATGACCGCCGCGAACCCGAAGGCGACGTACGCCTGCGTGAATCTCGGCGATGCCCGGTACCCGACGCAGATCGCGAAGCAGTCCATCGGGATGGCGCGGGACATCGGCGACGTGATCTCGGAGGTCGCGCAGCTGTGCTGACCGGAGTGATTATGAGAAGATTGGCGAACGGGAGGGGATTCGAACCCCCGGCCTGCAGCTTAGGAGGCTGCTGCCATATCCAGACTAGGCCACCCGTCCGTTAATCCGTGTGATATGTGGATTGGATATAAGGGTTTGGGTCGGCATGCCGTTCGGCCATCGGGATGCGTGCCAGACCCCGCCCGCCGGGCCCCGGTCCTCCGATAGCCAGCGGGTCCTGTAAACCGCTTCATGTTATCTCTGTCATAAGGGTTATCTATTCGCTCCGTGTCCCCGTTCCCGGGGATTGAAATGCCGTCCGGCCGCAAGAAGAGGATAATGATCGCCTGCGTGACGTTCGAGACCGCCAAGGTCACAGAGCCCGCGGTGTTCTACGAGATCAACAAGGTCCACATCATCCACTACGTGAAGGACCCTCAGTCCGACAGCGGCAGGATCTACGGCGAGTTCTACGACCGCGTGGTCGAGCTCCTGGACAGGGACTCCCCGCTCGACGTGGAGGTCGTCAGGCACAACGAGCGCGTCAGCGACTTCTCCACCATGCTCCGCACGGTGCTGAACATCATCCAGACCGAGCACGGGGAGGGCGACTGCGAGATCTACGTGAACATCTCCTCCGGCTCCCCCGAGTACGCCGCCGCGTCCGCCATAGCCGCGATGATGGTCCCCGGCACGATACCGTTCTCCGTCGGCACCGAGAGGTACACAGTGTCCAACGAGGCCATCCGCGAGCAGTACTACGTGGACGGCAAGCCCGTCGGGCTCACCGCCAAGACGTACCCTCCGCGCACGCTCCCCAGCTACGTGATCGAGATGCCCGAGGAGCATCTCGTCAAAGGTCTCAGGATCCTCCACAGGAGGAACGAGGCGAACCTCCTGGTCACCAGCGGCAAGATGGTCGAGGCGCTCAAGGAGGCCGGCCTGTGGTACAGGGCGACCGACGAGGTCCCCGAGGGCAGGAAGTCCTCCCAGAGGCAGACCGAGGCCGTCTACTACCAGAGGGACTTCATCGCCAAGTGGGTCAGGAACGGCTGGGCCAAGAGGGACGAGCTCCACAACAGGTACGTCCTCACCGACGAGGGCCAGATCATCATCTCGACGTTCTACATCGAGTGATCCGGCAACGCATAGGCTAAGTCTCATTGCTTTGAAGCAACGATAACAGAGATTACTCGCATTACAGGGATTACAGCTAGCAGTTATTATACTATCCCGCCAATCATCAACATGCGGTGAGAACCGCAGGAGAAAGGAAATGGGATACTACCAGCAGACCCTGATAATACCGAAGCCGACACAGCGCCTCTCCGACGGCAGAGCCGGATACAGGCGCCCGTCCCCGCCCGTCCGCAGGGACGCCAACAAGAACTCGGGAATCAACTCGATCCTCGCATACTTCAACTGACTGGGACCGTGCAGTATTTGAGTGCGTGGATGCGTTGGCATGCCATGGGATCCAGGCGCTTCGTGCTCACGGACGATCGGGAAGGGGGCGACGCGCGCCTGACCGATCTGAGGATACGCAGGTGCAGGGGATGCGTGAGGTGTCTCACCGAGCATCCCGGCGAATGCGAGATCGAAGACGGCTTCACGCCGGTGATACCGGCGATAATGGAGTCGGACACCCTTGTGGTGGTCATGTCCCCCGAGAGGGGCAAGGTCCCGGACAGGGTGAGGAAGGCCGTCGAGAGGCTCTCCAATATACTGGATGCGTACACCGACTGCGGCGGCAACGTGCCGCTGCCGATCGACTCCGTCAACCTGAGGCGGATCGAGTTCGAGTGCCGCGGAAACTTCGCAGACAGGATGGAATCCGAGATGAACGGGGCCCTGAGGAAGGGCCCCGTCTCGGATGTCATTTTCAAGGATTGTACAGAAGGGTAATGGGTTTGGGAAAGGGTTTCCTGATCCTGAAATCACTCGGCGGGGGCGTCCTCGGCCTTCTTGGCGGACTCCCAGATCTCGACGAACTCGACGCGGTCGAGTCCGAAGACGCTGCGGTAGTCCGAGACCAGCCTGTACTTGGCGACGGGCCAGGACTCGTGGAACTTGCAGATGTCGGCCTCGGTGACGACGACCTTGTCCTCCATGATGGCGAAGCCGAAGTCGTCGGAGGAGCCGAAGTCGATCTCCATGATGGCCTTGGCCTTCTCGACGGCGTCGGTGACCTCGTCGACGACGGTGACCTTGTAGGAGAGGTCGTGGCCGGCGAGGGGGCTGTTGAAGTCGACCTTGACGCGGCCGGCACCGACGGACATGACGGTTCCGGAGCGGTTTCCGAGGCTGACGGTCATGCCGGGGTAGGGGTTGATCTCGGCCTTGTAGAAGTCCTTGATGGAGTGGAGCTCGATGAGCCTGGGGTTCCTGGCTCCGGCGGCCTTCTCGCAGGGGACGACGACCTCGATCTCCTTTCCGATCTCGGCGTTGGCGATGGCCTCGTCGACCTCGGGGTAGAATCCCTTGGATCCGACGACGTAGGCCATGGGGGCGTAGGAGACCTTCTCGTTGTAGAGGCCGTTCTCCTTGGCGCACTCCTCGATGTTGGTGTCGTACATCTTGCCGGCGTCCTCGAAGTAGGCTTTGAAGTTGATGTGAACGATTTTCTTGGTGTCTGCCATGATTAATCACTCTTTTAATTGGATTATAAAGGCGCCCATCGCTTTTTCTGATATAATGGTGTCGGTAAAGTCGCCAGCCTGGTCCGCTTTGTGGAAACCGATATAAACGATGGGCATAATCGAGGGCTCGGTGCCGCCGTGGCTTAGGGGTATAGCGGCTGACTTGTAATCAGCAGGCCGGGGGTTCAAATCCCTCCGGCGGCTCCATCTTCCTGTACATCGTTCAAATACTCGATGTACGTTTTTGCGTAATTCACGCCTGAAAACGGGTGTTCAACCAGATTCGTTGTACCGGTTGTGAACGTTTTGTGCACAGATTGCTCACAAAACAACGGAATCTGTGCGATAGGTTTGGGTCCCCGCCCTGGCGGACGGGGACCGGCGCTCAGGCCGCGCAGGCGGCCAGGAGCGATGTGGTCGTGGTGGTCGTGTCGGAGTTGACCACTTCTTGGATGATCTCGCTCGAACCCAGCGATATCGTGTACCGGGTGTCGTAGTCCATGAGGATGCAGACGGTCATGGTGAGGTCGGTCTTGTTGTAGACGACGGACCACTTGGTCTGGTGGCTGGGGCCGTCGTCCTGCTTCACAGTCTCCAGGAGGCCGAGGGCCTCGTCGACGGTCATGACACCGGAGGTCTCGGTGAGGGTGGTCTGGATCGTGTTGTAGCGGTTCTTGCTGCTCTCGGTCACGGTAACGTCGGAGAGGTTCTGGAGCTCCGTCGCGAGGTAGTGGTTGGTCATCAGGTCTGTGGTCGTGGTGTACATCGTGTTGCCGTCGAACTCCACGTCCACGGAGTTGCCGGTGGCATCGCTGATCAGGATGTGGTAGTGGCCGCCCCAGTAGTCGTAGTCGTCCAGGAGGTCCAGGGCCTCCTCGGTGGTGGCCGCGTAGTCCAGGATCAGGCGGAGGGCGGAGGTGATGAAGAGCTTGGTCTTCCCGTTGTCCATGCTGATCGTGTGCCCGTTGTTGACCGAGTTGATGGACACGCTGACGCCCTTCTCGTTGACCCCGTCCATGGGGATGTAGGCCGCCGCGAGGTACGCGTCGTTGCCTGTCAGGGTCTCGGGGGTGTCACCCTCGGTGTACGAGAACATCGTCATGTCGATGATGGAGAGCGAGGCGTAGCCGTCGTCGGGGTCCGTGTACACGACCCCGGCCTCGCAGACCCTGAAGTCGAAGTTCCTGGCCATGATCTCGTCCCCGTCGGTCGTGGTGGCCGAGAAGGTGGAGCATCCGGTGTTCCCGCTGACCCCGGTGATCTTCGTCCCGTTGGTGACGTTCTCCTCGAGGTAGGCGTAGAAGTCGTTGATGTCGGACACGCCGGTTTCCAGATACTTGTCGAAGTTGTAGTCCGCGTCCACGTCGATGTAGAACAGGGTGGAGTCCTCGGACCATGTGAACGTAACGCCTTTGCCGCCGCTGTCGTCGCTGCCGTTCTGGGAGATCGCGACCGCAACTGCGGCGATCACCACGACTGCCACGACGACGGCCGCAGCCATCTTCTTGGTGGAGCTTTCCATCGTATCTCAAGGCGTATCCGCTGATTGTTTTTGTCGCTTTCGAGGAATACGCAGGTACGACACGGGGGTTAAGTGAGAAGGGTCCCGGCCGGGGCCGGTAAGGGCGGGGTCGCCCCCGCCGTTTTGGATCAGCTGGATGCCGTGGACTTGGGGAGCTTGAGCCCGTAGTCCGCGGTGGTGTAGGCCATGCCGTTGTAGTAGACGGTGCCGTCGCTGCCGATGCTGTACGTCGACGAGATCCATCCGATGCCGTAGGAGTTGGAGTCCAGGGTGGTCTCGCATCCGTAGTAGGTCTTGCCGTCGTAGGTGTACGAGAACTGGGCGATGCTGCTGGTGGTGCTCGTGGATCCCGCGACGTAGCCGTCGATGTAGACCGCGGCGATCACGTGGCCGGGGATGACGAACACTCCCGCGTCGTATCCCGCGGAGATGTACAGGCAGGCCAGGAGGATCGAGGTGTCCTCGCAGTCCCCTCCGTCGTTGTACAGGGTCTCGATGGAGTACGCGTAGAACTCCTCGTACCCGTACGTGTAGGAGTCGTCCAGGTAGTCGAAGCATATCTGGACGAAGGCCAGCAGGTACTCGGCGTAGGCCTGGCCGTCGGCGGTGTCGCCCGTGGCGGTCGTGTACGCGGACGCCAGCTTGGACTGGAGTTCGGCGGTGGTGTCGTCGACGGACAGGAAGTTCCTGATCGTCTCGAACGAGGTGGTGTACATCCTCCCGGAGTGGGCTGTGCCGTTCAGGGACTCGGAGTACTCCGAGTACTCGAACTCGATGGACACGCTGTAGCTCTCGCCGCCGTAGGTCCAGGAGTACGTCTTCGTGACGGTGCCGTCGATGCTGAAGGTGAAGTAGTACTGGGCCTGGCCCAGGGATCCTGGGGACATGAACCCGGGGAATCCCCCCATGGAGGACGACCTGTTGCTGCAGGACACGTACACGGTGTACTCCCCGTAGGTCCCGTCGTCGATGGTCCAGGACGCCCAGGTGTCGGACGACGTGGACGTGGATCCGATCCTGGTGCTGCCGGAGTAGATGTACCATGTGAACGAGGTGTAGTTGGAGGCCACGTCCTCGGCCAGGGTGAACGTCAGAGTGGACGTCCCATCGCCGTTGGATTCGGCCTCGATGGTGAAGTAGTCCGAGTAGCGCCCCTCCTCCATGGTGATCTCGCCGCTGGTGTACGCTGTGCCCGAGCTCCCTCCGTCACCGCTGTCGCTCGACGTCGTGTCGTCGCTGCCGCCGTAGTACACGGCGACGGCGCAGGCCGCGATCAGGAGCATCGCCACGATGGCGACGGACGCGATCGCGCCATTCCGCTTACGGGCGGGCTTCCGCGGTGGCTGGGCGGGTTCGCCGTCGCACCACGGGCAGACGCTGGGCCCGTCTCCCAGGTCCCTTCCGCATTTGGGGCAGAACATGAAAAATGAATTCTCGGGTTATGGTATATAAAACGATTCATTCAGCCCCCAGCCAATCGGAAGGACATCCCGAAGCATCGGCGGGAGCGGGGGGAATGCCCTAAATACCCCGCGAGGGTTGGGACTGCGTTCACATGCCCGACGTAGACGAGATCCTCTCATTCACCAACATCTTCTCGGACCTGGTGATGCTGTTCGTGGTCTTCGACGTCATAGCGCTGTTCATAATGCTGTTCCTGGAGCGCTGCGACCCCCGCGTGTTCGTCACGTGGCTGATCCTGCTGACGTTCCTGCCCCCGGCCGGGTTCATCCTCTACATGTACCTGGGCGCGACGATCTACAACCGCCGCAGGTTCAAGCCGAAGAACATCACCGACACGCAGATGATGGAGGCCTCCGAATGGCAGAGGGGCCTGCTGGAGGAGGACCTGGAGAGCCACCGCGACAGGGAGGACATCTACTACGTCGCGAAGTCCATCGAGAACGCCGGCGCGTGGTCGTACACGAACAACAACGACATCGACCTCTACACCGAGGGCGAGCCGCTGTTCGCCGACATGATGGAGGACATCAGGAACGCGGAGCGCTCCATCCTCATAGAGTACTACATCATCCGCAACGACCACGACGGCAACGAGCTGATGAAGCTCCTAATAGAGAAGGTCCGCCAGGGCGTGGAGGTCAGGCTGCTCACTGACGCGTTCGGCATCGGGAAGGGCCCGAAGGAGGGCATATACAGGTTCAGGAACGCCGGCGGGCACTACGCCACGTTCCACGCCACCATCAACCTGCTGCTGAGCCCGAAGAAGAACAACCGCAACCACAGGAAGATCGCCCTGATCGACGGGAGGGTGGCGTACTGCGGCGGGTTCAACATCGGGGACGAGTACCGCGGCGAGGGCCCCCTGGGCCACTGGAGGGACGCGACCGTCCGCGTGGAGGGAGCCGGGATACTGCCGATGATGGTCAGGTTCTGCGCCGACTGGCAGTACTGCGCCAGGAGGGATCCCCTCAAGCCCATGGACGACTACATCGACCCTGAGTGCGTCACGCACGCCGGGAGGGACAGGATGCACCTCGTGTCCGGAGGGCCGGACACCATGCCCAACAACCCGATCCAGATGCAGTACCACTCCATGATCGTCAACGCGAGGCAGAGGCTGTACGTCACCACGCCGTACCTGAATCCCGATGATTCGATGATGGTCGCCCTCGCGAACGCGGCCAGGTCCGGGGTGGACGTGAGGATCCTCATACCGGACAAGAAGGACCACATCTTCCTGTACTGGAACAACCTCACCTGCGCCAACGAGCTGATGAAGTCCGGCGTCAGGATATGGAGGTACAACGACGGCTTCGTCCACGAGAAGATGATGCTGATGGACGACGTCTGCTGCTCCGTCGGATCGGCGAACTTCGACCACCGCTCGACCACGCTGAACTTCGAGACGAACGTCATGATGTACAGCCGCAGGATCAACGAGCAGGCCTGCGCCCAGTTCCTGGCCGATCTGGAGAAGAGCACCGAGTACTCGTGCGCGGAGTACGACCGCCGCACGACCATGATGAGGATCAGGATGGCGGTATCTTGGCAGATGAAGCTGCTCGCCTGACCTGCGACGTCGCGATTGTGGGCTCCGGCCCGGCAGGGATGTCCGCCGCCATGGGCCTGGCGGGAAGCGGTCTTTCCACGATCGTCATCGAGAGGCTCAGCGATTCCGCGCACACCCGCTACCATTCCATCTGCGGGGAGGCCGTCAGCGACCGCATGCTGGACCTCCTCGGCTGGAGGCCGTCCGCCGTCACCACTGGGGTGGATTCCATCGCCATATCGACCCCGAAGGGTTCGAGGGTGGAGGTCCCCGCCGCCGGCGTCATAGTGAGCCGTCCGGCCATGCTGGCGGAGATGAGGGGGCTGTCCGACGCCGAGTTCGTCCACGGCTCCGTGGCGTCCGTGGAGCGGACGGACGGCGGCTTCCTGCTGCGTCTGCAGGACGGCCGGGAGGTCACCTGCCGCTACCTCGTAGGCGCGGACGGCGCGCATTCCGCGGTGAGGCGCTGCGTGTTCGGGACGGGGCCCACCGACCGCATCCACGTCGTGAACTGCATTGTGTCCGGGGACGCGCCCGCGAAGCTGGAGTTCTACGTCGGCGGGATATACGGCGGATCGTACGGCTGGAGGTTCCCGGCCGGCGACGGAAGGGTCTCCGTGGGGTTCGAGACCGGCGTCATCCGCCCCCGGGAGATAGACGGCATAATCGAGTACGGCGCTAGGGACATCCCGTTCGGGGTTCCCGATAGGGTCGTCGACGGGAACTGCATCCTCGTCGGGGACGCCGCGTGCCTCCCGAACCCCCTGTGCTACGGCGGGATCGGTGCGGCGCTGCTGTCCGGCGCCAAGGCCGCCGAGGCCGTGAGGAACGGGAAGCCGGAGGGGTATCAGAAATGGCTGTCGCGCAGCCTGATGTCCGATCGGCACTTCATGAAGGCCCACAGGGCATTCCGCGAATGGACGGACGAGGAGATAGAGGTTGCCATGAGGCCGTTCCGCAAAGGGTACTCGACATGGCGCGGGATCCTCGCGGCGATAACCCATCCATCCCGCTTCAATGTGTACCTAGCGACGTTCCTAGCTCTTAGGTATGGATGGTAAATCCAATGATGCTGGCTGTCCGTTCCACATATCCATAATATTAAATATTTTGCAAACCAAGCATTTACTCATGACGCCGACATCCACGCATGTAGGCCCCCTCGTCTGCGTTAGGTGCTCGTATGAGTGGATACCGCGCAAGGAGGAGCCCCCGAAGCGGTGCCCCAGGTGCCGCTCGATAAAATGGAACGACGAGCACCTGAGGGTCACGTGCCTCAGGTGCGGCCACATGTGGAACTCCCACGACGGCAACCCGAAGAGGTGTCCCAAGTGCGGATCCCACCAGTGGAACGTCCCGCCCCGCACCTTCGAGTGCAAGAGGTGCGGCAACGTGTGGGACTCCAAGGGGAGCAAGATGCCCAAGCGGTGCCCCTCGTGCTACTCGAGGCAGTGGGACACCGAGCGCGTGCCGGAGGAGGAGCCCGAGGGCAGGTCCAGCGCCGACGCGGAGCTGGAGACCGCCGTGATGGACGCCTACCGCAAGGGACACGGCTGCGTGCAGATCTCCATAGCGCTGGGAGTTCCCTACAGCGTCGTCAGGGGGATCATCCTGAGGGTGAGCCCCATGTCAGTTCTGAAGGCGTGAGGATGAGGGCTCTAGTGGTCGTGGACTATCAGAACGACTTCGTCGACGGCTCCCTCGGGAGCCCGGACGCCGTGTCCATAGAGGATGCGGTATGCTCGAGGATGGAGGAGCACCTGGCATCCGGCGACCGCGTCATCGTGACGATGGACACCCACGGCGAGGATTACCTCTCGACGTACGAGGGGACAGTCCTCCCGGTGGAGCACTGCATCAGGGGGACCCCGGGATGGGCCCTCCACGGCCGCGTGGCCGAGCTCGCGGAGCGGGAGGGGTGCAGGATCCTGGAGAAGCACACCTTCGGATGCGCGGCGCTTCTGGATGAATTGAAGGGATGCGACGAGATCGAGCTCTGCGGGGTCGCCACCAACATCTGCGTGCTGGCGAACGCCGTCATCGCCCGCACCGCGTGTCCGGATGCGAGGATAGTCGTCCGCCGCGACTGCGTGGCGAGCTACGACAGGGAGCTGGGGGAGAAGGCGCTGGCCGTGCTCCCGTCGCTCCAGATAGAAGTCCTCTGAGGGTCAGTCGGGCAGGTTGTCCCGGATCCTCTCCGCCTTGCGCACGGCCTCGATGTACCTGGTGTGCTCGGCGTCCGCGCCCTTCTTGAGGTCGGTGAACTGCTCATGGCACGTCTGCGCCTCGGCGCGGAGCTTGTCGGCCTCGTCGTAGAGCTGGTGCATCTTCTCGTGGGCCAGGTTGCCCTCCTCCGATGCCTTGGCGGCCCTCTGGTGCCACGTGTTGGCCTGGGATCTCGCCTCGCCGATGTCGCCGAGCCCTCCGGACGCCTTCATCCTGGCGGCGCGGTCGTTCCACTCGTCGCGCTTGGCGCGGCACTCCTTGGCGGTGAGGTTCGCCTCGTCCCTGCGCTGCTTCCAGACCGCCGCCTCGGACGCGAGGCTCCTGGCCTTCTTCTGGAGGCGGTCGCGCTTGTCCGCGAGGACGGACGCGCTCTCGTTGAACTGGTCCCTCGTCTCCTTGTGCTTCGCTATCTCCTTGTTGAGGTCGGCGAGGATCTCGTCCAGGCTGCGGCTCTCGGGCTGCTCGTCTGCGTTCATTTCCTGAGCCTGAGGAGTTCGAACTCGGTCATGTTCCCCTCCATGTCCTCGATGTTCTCGTGGATCATGAGGAGTTTGAACATTTCGCCGGCGTTCCTGCGGCAGATGACCGCGGTGTCCTCGGAGAGCCTGCCGTCCGCCAGCATCTCTGCGGCGACGGCGGTGTCGGAGACCTCCACCCTGTCGGCGTCCGGGAAGAGGGCGTCCAGGTGGTCCTTCGTCTGGAGGAGCGCCTGTATGTGCGACGCGACGTGCTTCACGGTGATCGCCGGGCGCCTGACGAAGACGCAGTGGTGGATCGGGAGCCACAGCGCGCGGAGGATCTCGATGTCGTCCCTGCCGCTGAGCGACTCCTCCGTCTCCAGGACGGGGCCGGCGGTGACGTTGCGCGATGCGACCACGCCGTAGTCCGCCTCCCCGGAATCCAGGGCGGCGACGGTGTTGCGGGAGTCCTCCTTGGGAATAAGAGCGAACACGTCCCAGCCCATGGCGCCGGCCAGCTCGATAGCGGCCTGCTCCGAGTTCGAGCTCGGGATGCCCATGTACGCCACTCTTGTGACCATGCCTGTCCCGATTCTGATACCCGTATAAAGCGGTTGATGCGACGCAAGTGATATGGATGCGTTCGGGGATGCGAGTGCATGGACGAGAGCTACGGCAAGTGCAGGACGTGCAGGCTGTGCATGCACTCAGGGGACATGTGGGTGTGCGTCCCCGAATCCAGGCCGACCGGTCCCGACGCCGGGTGCGGAAGGTACCGCCCCGGATGCTGCGGTAGCTGCGCGTCGTGGGAGAAGGGGTTCTGCTCCGTCCACGGGTCCGAGATGGATTCCATCGACGTCTGCTCGGACTACGACCCGGCGGGGTCATTCCGAGAGCCGCTTCTTCCTGTTGGACATCACATTCTTCACGCTGGCCTTGGCGCTGGCGTCGCCCGTCAGGACCCTCTTGGCCGACTCCGGGATGCCGAAGTACACCACGTTGTCGCAGAGGGACACGTTGCCCCTCATGGACGGCCTGACCTTCGAGTAGGAGCCCTGCAGCGAGCCGACGGCGTCGCTGACCATGCCCGAGAGCCTGTAGATGTCGGAGTCCACGAACTTCCTGGCGTTGACGAACCCGGTCTCGGGGAGGAGGGGATTGTACGTGCCGTCCATGAAGTCGTCGTCCAGGTCGTCTATGGCGTCCATGATGTAGACGCACGCGGTGAGCTGGACGAAGACGTCGCCCAGATCGTCGGAGTAGACGTCGCCGGCGATGCCCTCCAGGGGCCCGGCCAGGCCCCTCCCGAACTCGCGGCCCATGTGCAGCGCGTCCCTGCAGCCGGCGAGCTCCATGTCCCTCAGGCGGGAGAACGCCTCGCCGACCATCTCGTCGTAGTCCGGATGCTCGGATACGGCCTTCTCGATCGCCCTGTTGAGAACGAGCGATATCGCCTTGGTCTTCACCGACGGGAGGTCGGTCTCGTCGTCGTAGAGCTCCCATTTCGTGAGCACGAGCGTGTAGGCGGCCATCCTGCGCATGAGCTCGGAGTCCGCCTTCGGCTTGTCGAGCACGCAGAGCTTCCTCGTGGTGCCGTCGAAGTCGGGGCACTCGGCCTTCAGGCCGTTGAGGAGGATCGTGTTGAACGTCATGTCGTAGTTGACCGTCGCCGTCCCCGTGAGGCCGTATCCGGCCTTCAGCTGGTGGCATCCCTCGCAGTAGTACCTCCGATACAGCCTGTTGTCCGTCGGGGAGAGCCTGCCGTAGGACGGCGTCGTGTAGCCGAACATCGCTCCTTCCTCTCCGGGGGCATCCTCCTGGCGATGACCACGGACGCGCCGATGGCTATGACGAAGATCAGCGCGATGAGGATGTAGCCCAGGGTCACGTTGTCCATGCGACCGCAACGCCAGCGGGGTTAATAACAGGATTGCACGGGTCCTGTATATTTCTGGGGCGACGGACAATTATTAATATCCGCAAAGGTTCCGAAGCCCATCGGGCCAGCACTGGCGGGTGGATTGAAGCAACATGGCATACGACGCGAAATCCGTAGACGATCTGACAGCACTTTACGAGAGCCAGTCTCCGGCGGCTTTCATCGCCTTCGCGATGGAGGGCCTCCCTCAGGACTACATCCACGACGAGCGCTTCGACAAGCCTGCGGACGAGGACCACGGCGGGGACTCCAAGTGCGACTACTGCTGCTGCTCCGACCGCGGATACTGCAACTCCATGGGATGGCACGCCTGCGTCGTGGGGACCGTCGTTGTCTGCTGCGCCTGCTGCTGCTACGTCACCAACGGATTCAACGGCGTCTGGACCTACTGGCCCTTCTGAGCCGCGACCCCCGCGGCAATGAAGCCGTACATATCGGTCGTGGTCAAGCCGACCCTTTTCTGCAACGAATCCTGCAGCCATTGCTATCACACCCCCGAGGAGCGCGTCCCGGGGGAGATGGACATCGCCACCCTGGACCGCCTGATGAGGATGGTCTCCGAGGAGTACGAGTCCGCGTGGTTCATCTGGCACGGCGGGGAGCCGATGACCCTGCCGATGTCATTCTACAAGAACGCCATCGCCCTGGAGGAGAAGCACTTCGGGAAGAACTCCTTCCGCGTCGGGAACACCATCCAGACCAACGGCACCCTGCTGAACAGGCGCTTCATGGCCTACTGCAGGGAGAAGGCGATCAACGTGGGCGTCTCCTGCGAGGGCCCCTGCAACTCCGTCCTGAGGGAGCTGGATCCCTCCAAGGCGATCTCGATGCTCTCGGACAAGGACAACAAGTACTCCGTCAGCTCGACGATATCGTCGCAGACCGCGCTGAGGCAGAGGGAGATCTACGAGTTCTACAGGGACCGCGGCACCAACCTGTCGCTGTCACCGGTGATCCCGGCGGGATGCGCCAAGGGCTCCGGGCTCGTTCCCGATCCGGACGAGTACATCCGCGGCAGCATAGAGGCGTTCGACGCCTGGCTCCACGACTCCGAGTCGAAGATCCCGCTGGTCCCGCATTACCTATATGTTCTCAACTACCTGGGCGACCCGACGCCGTCCGACTGCTCGCACGCGTCGTGCCTCACGAAGTGGATCTGCGTCAACCCCGACGGGACGATCTACCCGTGCGCCAAGGCGTGCCCGCCGGAGTTCGCCATGGGCAACGTCAACGAGATCGAACATCTCGCAGACGCGTTCCGCTCGGAGGGCTTCAGGAGGATCCTGGAGGGTTCCATCGCGCGCAGGGAGAAGTGCATGTCCTGCCCCGTGTACAGGAACTGCAACGGGGGCTGCTCGATGGACGCCTACCACGACGGCGGCATCGAGAACAACAACGGCGACTCGTGCAGGATATTCCGCGAGGTGTTCGCCCACGTGTCCTCCGAGGTCCAGGCGATCCTGGACGGGGAGGAGGACGTGGCGTCGCTGAACCCGTTCGTCAGGGACGCCATCGTCGGCAAGCTGGTGAACCCCAGGACCGTCTCTCAGCGAGGCGTCCTTCCTATGTCGCTCTGATCGTACGGGGTCTCCTGGTAGACGCAGTAGTTCAGCCAGTTGGTGAAGAACATCGTGGAGTGGCACCTCCACTTCAGGATAGGGTCCTTGTGGGGGTCGTCGTCCTCGAAGTAGTGGTCCGGCACGTGCGGGTTCTTACCGGCGGAGAGGTCCCTCTCGTACTCGTACGCCAGCGTCCCGCGGTCGTACTCGAAGTGGCCGGTGATGAAAACCTCGTTCTTCTCGGAGACGACGATGCCGACGCCGGTCTCCGGCGAGCTGACGATTATGTGCAGGTGGGGGTTCGCGGTGATGTCCTCGGCCCTGACCTCGGTGTGCCTGGACTGGGGCATGAAGAACCTGTCGTCGAATCCCCTGAGGACCGGCTCGTTGTGGGCGAGGACGCGGTGCTCGAAGATCCCGGAGACCTTGGACTCCAGGGGGTACTTGGGGATGCCGAAGTGGTGGTAGAGCCCGGCCTGGCAGCCCCAGCAGATGTACAGCGTCGAGCACGCGTTCACGCGGGTCCAGTCCATGATCTCGCAGAGCTCGTCCCAGTAGTCGACCTCCTCGAAGGGTATGTTCTCCACCGGGGCGCCGGTGATGATCACGCCGTCGAACTTCTTGTCGCGGACCTTCTCGAACGTGGTGTAGAACCTGTCCAGGTACTCGTCGGAGGTGTTCTTGGAGGTGTGCGTCTCCATGCGCAGGAACACGACGTTGGTCTGGAGAGGGCTGTTGCTCAGGCACCTGAGGATCTGCGTCTCCGTCTCGACCTTCGTGGGCATCAGGTTGACGATGAGGATGTCCAGCGGACGGATGTCCTGCGTGT